>CAZPTI010000085.1:0-6306 GCA_964588925.1 uncultured Anaerolineales bacterium
TCATTGCACCAGCCCATGCTGTTCTGGCCTTCCCAGTTGTTGCTGGGGAGCGGGATCTGGTCGCAAGCGTAGAGGGTGCGGCCCTTCGGGTCAGACTCACCGACCCAGGCGAACGCGCCCATTTCAAAGTCGCGGCGGGCCAGGCCCGTCGTGTCACCGAACCACCAGGAGGACGGAACGTGCTGGCGGATCATCTGGATGCCGCAGTCGAGCAGGTTCTGTTCCATCACGGCGGCCCACGTCTGGCGGAACTGCGCATTCGTGGTCGTGAACTTCAGCGCGAGGACGTCACCGGCCTCGTTCGTGCGATACTGGTCGCCTTCGGCGAGCTTCCAACCGGCCTCATCCAGCAGGGCGCCGCCCTTCTCCACCGAGTACTCGTAGTCCTGGTAGGGGCCCTTGTACGCCCAGTGGGTCTTCGGCAGGAAGGTGTCCATGCGCAGTTGCGCCTTCTCCTCGTCCGAAAGGAACGGGTAGACCGACGCGATCAGCTCGTCGCGGTTCGTGCAGTGCGCGATGGCCTGGCGGACGCGGACGTCACTCAGGATCGGGTGCGGGGTCGTGTAGTCCTCGGTCGCCTTCTCGACAACCTTCTCAACTTCCTTGGTCACAACCTTCTCGACTTCGACCTGCTTCTCGACGACCTGCGTCTCGACGACCTTGACCTCTTCCTTCACCACAGAGGTCACGACCTTCTCGACGACCTCGGCTTGCGGGGTCGCGCAGGCGGTCAGGATCATGCTGAGGATCACGATGACGCCCAGCACGACTGACAGCTTCTTTACCGACATTTTCTCCTCCTGAGAGAACACAAATAGAGTGGAAAAATGGGATGGCCGATACCACGTGGCTCCGCCCGGACAGAACCAGAGCAACGTGTCCGCAACTGAGAAGAAGAGACGCCTGGCGTTTCTTCCGGCGTCGGCGGCAAGCATACATCAAATCAAAAACCGTGTCAAATTATTATTTCATCCCGCGTGTCGGATATAAATTCTTTGATTATTGATGAGCTTATCCAACTACGCATCAACATACGGAGACTCGAAGCAAAAATCCATTGCAATATTGTCGATAAATGACGTAAGCTTCAATTGCGAAATCTATCACGCATTCAGATGGTCCTGCCCTTATATACGAAAGACCTCCGGGTTGGCCGGAGGTCTGCTGCGCCATTGTAACGAAGAGGTCGATTTAGCTCTGGAGCAAGCGCGCGGGCCGTGGGCGTCCCGCCGCCGTAAACTGAAGCGTGCTGCCCAGAAAGAGATCCTGATCGAGCGCGCCGGCGAGCGGCACCCGCAAATCTTCGCGCTTCAGGCTCAACTCCACCTCTTCGGCGCCCGCCTCCTGCGCGAGGGCTGCCAGATGTTCGCGCATAACCTGTTCGGCGCGGCGCGCGGCGGCCTCGACTTCGCCGAAATCAGCCGGCCCCTGCGGCAAGCCGTGGACGCGCACCTGGCCTTCGCCGCCAACCGGATTAATCACAACGGTCGCGCGCTGGATAATGCTGCCCGACACGGCGCCGACCGCGTTCGCCACGTCCGAGTGCTCAGGGATGACCAGCTCGGTGCGCAGGATGTCGGCCACGCGCGGCAGATACGCAGCGACCGGCGCGCCGATCGCAACCAGCGGGCGGCGCAGCGTGAGCGCGCAGGCAAGGTCCTCCTCGCGCGTCTCTGTCGCGCGGCCGTTGCCTCCCGCAATGGCGCGGCGCAACAGGGCGCGTCCAACCGGCTCGCGGCCCCAGTCCGGGCGGCCCACCTCATCCTCAAGCACCTTGTTAATAACCTCAGTCGCCACGCGTTGGGAGAAGCGTTCGACGACTTCCCGGCAGAAGGCCTCCATCGTCATCCCCGCGTGGGTTGCCAGCGCAGTTGCAGCGAGGCGCGATGCGGCCGCATCCCACCTGTCGAACAGCCCCAGGGCATGAAGCGCGTCGGTTGGCGTGAACGCAGCGCGCCGCAACAGGCCGCGTTCCTCCAGCTCATCCACCCGCCGTCGCGTCAGCGCGCCGTAGCGCGTCCGCTCGACCAGCGCCGTGTCTTGCGCCGGTTCGGCAGCGACCCGGTCAAGCAACTCCTGCTCTGCGCTATGCAGCGCGCCTTTCAGCCGCCGCCCCACCGTCAGAAACTCGATGAGGCGGTCGTCCCACCGCGTCGGCGTGGTCGCGATGACCTCTTGCAGCGCCTTCGGCACGCCCGGATGCTCGCTTGCCAGGAGGCAGAGCGGGATTGCGCGCTGCGGGCCGATGAGCAGCGCGCCCTCCCGATCCAACCGCACGTGGCTGTCCCCGCCCAGGCCGGCTGTGTGCGCGTCGACCGCTTCGATCATTGTGCGCCAGCCGGCCACGCGTGCGCCGTCGATGTTCAGCACCGGCCAGCCCCCGCGCAGCGCCGCAATGTCGGTCGTCGTGCCGCCCACGTCCACGGTCCACACGTCGCGGCGTCCCGCCAGGTGCCACGCGCCGACCACGCTTGCGGCCGGGCCGGACAGGATGGTTTCAATCGGTCGATGCGCGGCGAACTCCGCGCGCACGAGGGAGCCATCCCCCTTCACAATCATCAGCGGCGCGTGGATTGCCATGTCCGCTAACGTGGCCTGCACGGCGGTCAGCAGTTCGCGCAGCGGCGCGATCAGGTGCGCGTTGAGCGAAACAGTCGTCGCCCGGCGCACTGCGTTAAGCTGGCTGGTCAACTCATGTCCGCACGTGACGGGGAGGTCGGTCAGCTCCTCAACCAACTGCTTGACGCGCAACTCGTGCTCCGGGTTGCGGACGCTGAAATAGCCGGAAACGGCGAATGCCTCGACCTGATTGCGATGCGCCGTGATCGCCGCGATCGCTGCGGCCTCATCCAGTTCCGCGACCCGATTGCCAAGCCCGTCATGTCCGCCCGCAATGTAAACCACGTCCTGTGTTGCCAGCTCGCGGTCGAACCCGTACTCGCGCATCAACTCAATATCGTAGCCGATCAGCAGCAGGCACACCTTGCCGCGCTGACCCTCCGCCAGCGTATTGGTCGCCAGGGTCGTGGAGAGGGAGACGAGGGCAATATCTGCGGCAGCCACGTTCCGGCCGGCTTCCGTCGCAGCCGCAAAAAGAGCGCGGATTGCGGCGCCAATGCCGAGCGCCAGGTTATGCCGCGTTGTCAGCGCCTTCGCGCCTGCAACAACCTTGCCTTCCGGGTAAGTAACGAATACGGCGTCCGTATAAGTCCCGCCTGTGTCGATGCCGAGCGCAACGCCCATATGATCAATCCTTGCAGTGGATGGAAGCAACCGTTCATGTTGTTTCAAAACGATTTTACTTCCCATGCCGGGGCTTCGGAATGATTTTTCTCATACCTTGTTCGCAAGCGCCTTCGTGCCTTTTGACACTTCCCCGGTTTGGAGAACGGCGCAACCTCGTGTAGTATGCGTCATGTCCCTTGCCAGCGGTGGCGTCGGCGTCCCCCGGCGTCACAATGACATGCGTCGCCCGACGCATAACCGCACCAAAGGAGGCGCCCGCAAGCAAAGACCAGTTCCCATACGTTAAATGAGTCCCCGGATATGTTTGGCTTGCTTCAAGCAAGGAGGAACCATGAAGCACTGGTCGAAACTGGCCCTTGCCCTGGCCGTCTTCGCGCTGTTGCTCGGCGTCTTCGCCGTAGCGTACGCGGAGCAGGGCGCGGCCCCCTCTGCGCAGACGGCGACGGCCACCCCGGCGCCCGCGCCCGCTGTAAAAGTGGATACATCGGCCCCGACCATCCCCGGCCTCGAAGCCTGGCAGGGGTCGCCCCATGCCGACGCTGAATCCGAGGCGTTCCGGCACTGGGATGAGGAAGATCCGCAGGCCGTTCCCGTTGCCTGCGCCAAGTGCCACAGCTCCGCCGGCTACCAGGATTTCCTGGGCGTCGACGGCAGCACGGCCGGCAAGGTCGACAAGCCCGCGCCGGTCAACACGGTAGTCGACTGCGTGGCCTGCCACAACAGCGCGACCGTCAACAAGACGAGCGTCACCTTCCCGTCGGGCGTCACGCTCACCGGGCTGGGCGGCGAAGCTCGCTGTATGGAGTGCCACCAGGGCCGCGAATCCACCATCAGCGTCAACAACCAGATCACCGGCACGTTCAAGCTCGATCCGGTGAAGGACCTTGACACCGTCGTCAAGCCGCTCGTTGCGACGCAGGACGGCAAGACGGTCACGACCACGTTCGGCTTCCGCAACGTGCACTACTTCGCCGCAGCCGCGACCCAGTACGGCACGCTCGTCAAGGGCGGCTACGAGTACGACGGCCAGAGCTACGACGGCAAATTCCAGCATCCTGCGCCCTTCAACACCTGCACCGGCTGCCACGATCCGCACGCGCTCGAACTCAACCTCGAACAGTGCGCGACCTGCCACGCCGGCGTCAAGACCCTCGATGACCTGAAGGAAATCCGCATGGCGGGTTCTCTGATGGACTACGACGGGGATGGCGACGCGGAGGAAGGCGTCCAGGCGGAGTACGCGGGTCTGCAGGAAATGCTCCTGACCGGTATCAAGGCCTATGCGACTGAAGTCGCCAAGTCACCGATCGGTTACGACGCTTCCACCTACCCCTACTTCTTCGGCGATGCCAACAACAACGGCAAGCTGGATCAGGGTGAGCGGCCGTTCGCGGCCTGGACCCCGCGCCTGCTGAAGGCGGCCTACAACTACCAGGTTTCCGGCAAGGACCCCGGCGGCTTCGCGCACAACGCGAAGTACGTCATCCAGCTCATGCACGACTCGATCGCGGACTTGAACACCAAGATCGCGAAGCCGGTCGACATCGAGAATGCGGCCCGGAATGACGCCGGCCACTTTGACGGCACCTCGATGGCGTTCCGCGACTGGGACGATGCGGGCATGGTCCCGGCGCAGTGCGCCAAGTGCCATTCCTCCACCGGCCTGCCCGAGTTCATCAAGAACAACGGCACGGTTGCGGTTACGTGGAACGGCCAGGTGCAAACCGTGGGTGTGACGGGCGCCGAGCCGTCGAATGGCTTCGCCTGCGCAACCTGCCATGACAGCCTTGAAGAGTACACGCTGTACCCGGTCAAGGGCGTGCCGTTCCCGAGCGGCAAGACCGTCAGCTTTAGCGAGAAGGATGACAAGGGCGCATTCGGCGATCCGGTCTCCTCTAACCTGTGTCTCGAATGCCACCAGGGCCGCGCATCCACTCAGTCGGTTAACCTCCGGCTGGGGAACAAGGACCTGGACAAGGTTCCGGAAGGCGGCCTCGGCTTCATCAATGTCCACTACTTCGCGGCCGGCGCGTCGTTGTTCGGCAACGATGCCCAGGGCGCGTACCAGTACACGGACAAGCAGTATGCGGGCCGCTTCATGCACCCGGCGCCCTTCGACAACTGCGTCGGCTGCCACAACCCGCATGAGCTCGAGCTCGACTTCGAGAAGTGCACCACCTGCCACGCCGGCGTCACCGAACCGGGCCAGATTCGCATCGTGAAGGATGACCTGGACGGCGACAAGGACGTGAAGGAAGGCGCGCAGGGCGAGGTTGAGACGCTGCAAGGGAAGCTGTGGACAGCCATTCAGGATTACGCGAAGACCGTCGTCAAGAAGCCCATCGCCTACGACGATCATGCGTACCCGTACTTCTTCGAAGATGCGAACGCCAACGGCAAGGTTGACGAGGGTGAGAAGGCCTATACCTCCTTCACCCCGCGCCTGCTCAAGGCGACCTACAACTTCCAGTACTCGCAGAAGGATCCGGGCATCTACGCCCATAACCTGGACTACGCGACCCAGATCCTCTACGATTCGCTGGAAGACCTCGGCAAGGGCGGAGTCAAGGTCGACCTGACCGGGCTGGTCCGGCCGGCAGTCGCCGCGGCGAAGTAAATCTGCTGTAAGGGGGCGGGAGAACCTGTCCCCTTACTCGCGCTCAGGAAGCCGGGTTTCTCCGCAGAAGCCCGGCTTCTTTTTGCGTGCGCAGTTGCGCCCCAATCGTACGGTAAGCGACTGAATATGAGCAGGCGTAAGCGCAATTAAGGGGATAACACGGGCTGGATCGAAGAGGCCAGGCAACTGCGCGAGAGCGGCGAGTCGGTGCAGGAACAGACGACCGATCCGCAGGTTACGCAGACTACGCCGAGCGATTAGCAGCAATAATCTGCGGGAATCTGCGTAATCTGCGGATGGATTTGCTTCCCCTGGTGAGAGTTCCTCCGTTATCTCCAATGTTTTTATACGATATGGTATAATTATCCCCATGTCAGAACTGAAGACCATCGACGTCCCGGTGCAGGGCATGGATTGCGCGGACTGTGCGCAGCACGTCCGTC
>CAZPTI010000085.1:6406-9532 GCA_964588925.1 uncultured Anaerolineales bacterium
ATCGACGTCCCGGTGCAGGGCATGGATTGCGCGGACTGTGCGCAGCACGTCCGTCATGCAATCGGCGCTTTGCCCGGCGTATCTAATGTAGAAGTGTATCTTGCGTCGGAGCGCGCTACCGTCCAACTTGATCCGGGTCAAGTCAACATGGACGCGATCCGTAAGGCCGTGGCGGATGCGGGGTATCGCGTGCCGGAAGAGACCGCCCTTGCGCCCACGGAGAACACGGCGGAAGAGCGCGCGTTTGTCCGGCGCGCCGGGTTGCTCCTGGCTGGCGTGGTCGGCTTCGTCCTCTTCGTCATCGTGCTCGGCGAGTGGCTCGGCGTGTTCGAGCGGCTGACCGAGCGCGTGCCGCTGCCGGTTGGCATCGCATTTGTCCTCATTGCCGGTTTCACCGCGTTCCGCAACGTCTGGCGCGCCACGCTGCGACGGCAAGTGACAGCCCACCACCTGATGACCCTCGGCGTGATTGCCGCGCTGGCAGTCGGTCAGTGGGCAACCGCGCTGGTTGTCGTCTTCCTCATGCGCGTCGGCGACTTCGTCGAGCGGTTCACTACCGAGCGCGCGCGACGAGCCGTAAAGGATTTGGCTGCGCTGGCGCCCGCCACTGCGCGCGTCCTGCGCGACGGCGTCGAGGTCGAAATCCCGGCGGATCAGGCGCAGGTCGGCGAGACGGTCATCGTCCGGCCGGGCGAGCAAATCCCGGTCGACGGCGAGGTGATCGACGGACGCGCGACGATCAACCAGGCTGCCATCACGGGCGAGCCGCTGCCGGTGGACGCGGGGCCGGGCAGCCTGGTCTATGCCGCCACCATTGCCGAGCTGGGCCATCTGCGCGTGCGCGCGACGAAGGTGGGCCGCGACGCGACATTCGGCAAGGTCGTCCGCATGGTCGAGGAGGCCGAGGCGCGCCGCGGGCGCGTGCAGACGGCGGCCGACCGCTTTGCCACGATCTACCTGCCCATCGTGGCGGGCATTGCCGCGCTGACCTTCATCGTCAGCCGCAATCCGCTCGCGACCGCTGCGGTGCTCGTGGTGGCTTGTTCTTGCTCCTTCGCGCTCGCCACGCCCATTGCGATGCTGGCGTCCATCGGCGCAGCCGCGCGGCGCGGGCTGCTCATCAAGGGCGGGCAGTACATCGAGGCGCTGGACAAAGCCGACGTGCTGCTGATCGACAAGACGGGCACGCTCACCCTGGGGCAGCCCCGCATCTCGGAAGTGATTCCGGTCGATGGTGTCTACAGCCGCAACGACGTGTTGAGCTACGCAGCTTCCGCCGAGCGCTATTCCGAGCACCCGCTGGCGCAGGCGGTGCGCGACGCAGCTTCCCGCCATGCGCTGCCGCTGCTGGAGCCGCAGGGGTTCGATGCGCTGCCCGGCCAGGGCATTCGCGCCATGATTGATGGACGCGCAGTTCTCGTGGGCAATCGCAGTTTCCTCTCCGCTGAACTCTCTGCGTCCTCTGAGTCCTCTGCGGCAAAGCCGTTCTGGCCCGATGCGGGAAGCAACGGAAAGACCACACTCTATGTCGCCATCGACGGGCAGCCGGCCGGCATCCTCTCGGCGGCGGACACCATGCGGACGGAAGTGCCGGATGCGCTGAACGAGTTGCGCGGCCTCGGCCTCAAGCGCATCGAGCTGCTGACCGGCGACAATGAGCAGACGGCCCGCGCGCTGGCGGATGACCTCGGCATTGCGTATCGCGCGAATTTGCTGCCGGAAGATAAAATCCGCATCGTGCGCGAGTACCAGGCGGCCGGCCATACGGTGGTGATGATCGGCGACGGCGTGAACGACGCGCCCGCGCTGGCGCAGGCAGATGTGGGCGTGGCAATGGCCGTGGCGGGCGCAGCCGTGGCGGTGGAAGCGGCGCACGTTTCGCTGATGCGCGAGGACTGGCGGCTCGCGCCGGAGCTCTTCCGCATTGCGAAGCGCACCATGCGCGTGGTCCGGCTCAATCTTGCGTTCACGACGGTGTACAACATCGTCGGCATCTCGCTCGCCGCGTTCGGCATCCTGCCGCCGATGCTCGCCGCCGCCGCGCAGTCGATCCCTGACCTGGGCATATTGGGCAACTCGGCCCGGCTTTTGCGACAGAGGTAACGGGGCTGCGTACTGGCGCGAATTCGTGAAATTCGCAGCGGAAAGGGCCGTATGCTATAATTCGCGCGTTTTGGTCTCGGAACACTTTCAGGAGGCACGTTCAATGTCTACGATGATCACCCAGGTTTATGGGCGCGAGATTCTGGACTCCCGCGGCAATCCGACCGTGGAAGTGGAAGTCTGGCTGGAAAACGGCGAGATGGGCCGCGCGGCGGTTCCCTCCGGCGCATCGACCGGCGTCCACGAGGCGCTGGAAATGCGCGACGGCGACAAGGGCCGCTACCTCGGCAAGGGCGTCAGCAAGGCCGTGGAGCACGTCAACAACGAGATCGCCGAAGCGCTGTTCGGGATGGACGCGCTCGACCAGGTCGGCGTCGACCGCACCATGCTCGACCTCGACGGCACGCCGAACAAGAGCAACCTCGGCGCGAACGCCATTCTCGGCGCCAGCATGGCGGTCGCTCGCGCGGCGGCCGAATCCGTGGGCCTGCCCCTCTACCGCTACCTGGGCGGCGTCGGCGCATTCACCCTGCCCGTGCCTATGATGAACATCATGAACGGCGGCGCGCACGCCAACTTCGAGAGCACCGACTTCCAGGAGTTCATGATCGCCCCCATCGGCGCCCCGTCCTTCAAGGAAGGGCTGCGCATGGGCGCGGAGACGTACCACGCGCTCAAGTCCGTGCTCAAGAGCAAGGGCCTGCCCACCGGCGTCGGCGATGAGGGCGGCTTCGCCCCCATGCTCGGCGCGAACTCGGAGGCCATCGAGCTGATCCTGACCGCCATTCAGAAGGCCGGGTACAAGCCGGGCGAGGACATCGCCATCGCGCTCGACCCCGCCGTGAGCGAAATCTACCAGGACGACGGCACGTACCTCTTGCGCCGTGAGGGCGGCAAGAAGCTGACCTCCGCCGAACTGGTCGATATGTGGGCGAGCTGGGTGGCGCAGTATCCGATCATCTCCATCGAAGACGGCCTCGCGCAGGACGACTGGGACGGCTGGAAGCTGATCACCGAGAAGCT
>CAZPTI010000085.1:9632-16615 GCA_964588925.1 uncultured Anaerolineales bacterium
AAGACGGCCTCGCGCAGGACGACTGGGACGGCTGGAAGCTGATCACCGAGAAGCTCGGCAACAAGATTCAACTGGTGGGCGACGACCTGTTCGTGACCAACGTGCAGCGCCTGGCGCGCGGCATCGAGGAGAACGCCGGCAACGCTATTTTGATCAAGCTCAACCAGATCGGCTCGCTGACCGAGACCATCGAGGCGATCACGATGGCCCGGCGCGTGGGGTGGACCGCGATGGTGTCGCACCGCTCCGGCGAGACCGGCGATACGTTCATTGCGGACCTGGTCGTCGGCATGGGCACCGGCCAGATCAAGACCGGCGCGCCGGCCCGCTCCGAGCGCGTGGAGAAGTACAACCAGCTTCTCCGCATCGAGGACGAACTGGGCGACACGGCGGTTTACGCGGGTCGCAAGGCGTTCCGCCAGCTCTAAAAGTCTCATAACACCGGAATATCGCGGCGCGAGGGCGCAGAGTCAGGCGTGACTTTGCGGCTTCGCGCCGTTGTGTTGTACGCTTCTCCTATGGCCGACAAAGATGTGCTGTATCACGAGGTGCTGGAGGCGCTGCAGGGCGAGGGGTGCGCCGTGTGCCGCCTGGCGCGCAAGGCCAGCGACAGCTACATTCGCGCGCTGATCTACGAGGGCGTGACGGACGTGAAGCTGCGCGAGGCGCTCCGCAACGCGCGTGGGCTTTGTCATTTGCATGGCTGGCGCATGGTGGGACGGCGCGGGTCCGTGCTCGGCACGGCGATCATCTATCGCGACGTGATCAACACGCTCGTAAAGGCGCTCGAAGCGCGACCGGCCGCAGCGCGCCTGTTTGGCCGGGGACAGCCGGAGCTATCGCGCGCGCTGGCCGCCTCCGAAGACTGCCCCGCCTGCCTCCTCGAACGCGACGCGGAGCGCCGGGCAGTCAAAATCCTCCTCAACCACCTGGGCGATAGCGCGATTGCTGAAGCGTATCAGCAGGCCGGTGGCATCTGCCTGCCGCATTTCCAGCTTGCGCTCGGCCAGGGCAGCCAGTCGGCGGGCGTCACGCTCGCCGGGTGGCAGGCGCAGGCGTGGGCGCAGTTGCGCGATGATCTTGACGAGTTGATCCGCAAGCACGACTATCGCTTCCGTTCGGAAACGGTCACGGACGACGAAGCCGATTCGTGGGAGCGCGCCGTGGCGGCCGTCGTTGGCGAGGCGGAGCCTGCGCGCGAGACGTAGCGCAACTCTGGCCCCTTCTGTGCTTTTGGGCACACCTCCTTCCCCGCCGTTGACAGCCTTGCCACGTCAGAGTATACTTTCGCTGTCCCCTTTCGCAGTGGATCTCGCTCTCTAACAGGTTGATCTTGTCCCATCGTCCGTTCAGTTCCCGGAGGAGAACATGACTCAGCCCACCCCTCCCGAGCCTGAGGTCGCGCCTGCCGCGTCCGCAGCCGAGGAGCTTCCCTCCACCGAGCCTCAGCGCCCCCGCCGCAAGCGCTGGCCCGTCTTCCTGGCCGGTCTGGCCGCCATCGGCTTCCTGCTCGTCTTCTTCATCGCGTCCACCGAGTTCCTGCACTGGACCGAGTCGACGGCCTTCTGCTCGCTGTGCCACGTGATGAAGCCCGAGTACACGGCCTACCACAACTCGTCCCATGCGCGCGCCGAGTGCGGCACCTGTCACATCGGCCCCGGCGCGATCCCGGCCATTCAGGCCAAGCTGGCGAACGCGCGCTACCTGTGGGTCTACCCGCTCAACCGGTACGAACGGCCCATCCCCTCGCCGATTCACAGCCTGCGTCCGGTCGAGGTGGTCTGCGAGCAGTGCCACTGGCCGGAAATGCACTACGGAGATCGCGCCGTGGTGAAGAACCAGTACGCCCAGGACGAGGAGAACAGCCTCACGCAGGTCGCGTTCAACGTCCGCACGGGCGGCGGCCGGCCGGCGGAAGGGCAGGGTCGGGGCATCCACTGGCACATCTCCAACCCGGTCTACTACATCGCCACCGACGAACGGCTCCAGGAGATCCCGTGGGTGTCGGCGGAGTACAACGGCGTGACGACCGAGTACGTGTCGGTCGACAGCAACCTCACGCCCGAGGCGCTGGCGAAGTACGAGAAGCGCAAGATGGACTGCGTCGACTGCCACAACCGGGCTTCGCACCACTTCGAGCGGCCGGGCGACATGGCCGACCGGGCGATTGCGCAGGGCGTGCTGCCCGACCTGCCGTTCATCAAGCAGCAGGCCGTGCAGGTGCTGGAGACGCAGTACGCCACGGAGGAAGAGGGCGCGACCGCAGTTGCGAGCGTCGAGGATTTCTACAAGAACGAACATCCCGACATTTACGCCGAGCGCGAGGCGGACGTGAAAACCGCCGTGAACGCGCTGCAGGGGATGTTCGACCGCACCCAGTTCCCCTTCATGAACGTGACGTGGGAGAGCCACCCGAACAACGTCGGGCACACGGACTTCCCCGGCTGCTTCCGCTGCCACGACGGCAAGCACCTGAGCGCCGACAACCAGGCGATCCGGCTGGAGTGCAACCTGTGCCACACGATCCCGCAGGTGGCGGGGCCGGGGCAGGTGTTGCAGCCCATCCCGGCGGTCCCGGCGGGCAACGAGCCGGATTCGCACAAGAGCACGACCTGGCTTTCCGAGCATCGCTTCCGCTTCGACGCTTCGTGCGAAGCCTGCCACACGACGGACAACCCCGGCGGCAGCGACAACAGCAGCTTCTGCGCCAACAGCGCGTGCCATGCGACCGAGTGGAAGTTCGCCGGGTTGAACGCGCCGCAGATTCGCGAGCTCTCCGCCCCGCCACGGCAGCCCGGCTCCGGCGTGCCGAACCCGATCCCGCACCCGGTGAACGCGACGACCGACTGCACCGTGTGTCACGGGTTGCAGGGCGTGCGCCCGTTCCCGCCAAACCATGAGTCGTTCACCGCCGACCTGTGCGCAGGGTGCCACACGCCGTCACAGCCGGCCGGACAGGACACCGGCGGAACGCAGCCGGTGAGCGCGCCGAGCATCCCGCATCAGTTGGAGGGCATGGGCGACTGCGCGATGTGTCACGGTCTCGACGCGACGAAGCCGTTCCCGGAGAACCACGTCAGCTTCACCGTTGACCAGTGCGCCAACTGCCACCGGCCGGCGGAGGGCGTGACCGAGCCGGGCGCAACGCCCACGCCGGAAGCCACCCCTGCTGCCACGCCGGAAGCTGCGCCGACGGCCACCGGTGGGGGAGTTGCTGCGCCGGTCATCCCGCATGAGCTCGCCGGCCGCGACAACTGCCTGATGTGCCACGATCCCGCAGCCGGCATGAGGCCTGCTCCGGCGGACCATGCGGGCCGCACGAACGATACGTGCCAGGCGTGTCACCGCCCGCAGAGCTAGACCTGTCCCTCTCGATGTAGCGCAGGTTTCGGCTTGCGCTACATCTTTCCCCGTTACGAGACTGGCCTGTGACCCCGAACATCCACCTCGCCTTCCGCTTCCACGGCAGCTTCTACCATTCGTATCGTGGCGACACGCCGGATGAGCTCGGCTTCGGCAAGGACATCCGCATCATCCGCCACCTGATCGCCACGCTCGACGACCTCAATGCGGAGGGCATCCCCCTGCGCGGCACGTGGGATTTCGAGAACTACTTCTCGCTCGAACGGATCATGCCGCAGCACTGTCCCGACCTGATCGAAGCGCTGCAACGGCGCGCGCGAGAGGGCGACGAGATGCAGTTGATGGCGTACAACAACGGCTTGATCAACGGGCACACGGCGCGCGAGTTTGAGGCAGCGATCCGCCGGGGCATCATGAACGCCAACGGCTGCGGGCTGCGCGACCTGTTCGGCAGCGCGTTCTATCCGATGGTGCGCCCGCAGGAGATGATGTGGACGCCGATTCATCTGACGATGTATCGCGCGTGCGGCATCGACGCGATCAGCCTGTACTACTCGGCGCTGCCGTTCAACGCATTCAGCACATTCATGCCGCCGCTGCCCTTCGAGCAACGTTACAACCCGCTGACGCTGACCTATCCGGGCATCGACGAAACCATGACCCTGCTGCCGTGCTACAACACGGGCGACCTGGCCGATCACCTGACGCTGCGCCGGTGGGTGAAGCAGATGCGGGGGCAACAACTGGCGCTCCCTGAGCCGGTCGATGCGCTGCTGCTGATCGACATGGATGCGGACGACGAGTTCTGGGTCGGGTTTGACATCCCGCTGCTGAAGGGGCGCTTCTCGACGGCGAGCGGGCTGCGGGGGCTGGTGGAGAACGTGGCGGACCTGGATTACGTGCGGTGGACGACGCCGGGCGCGTATCTTGCCGGACATGGGCCGGTCGGGACGGTCTCCATCGGGCAGGACACGGCAGACGGCAGCTTCGACGGCTTCGCAAGCTGGACGGAAAAGTGGTCGAACCACGTGATGTGGACGGGGCTGGATCGGGCGCGCGTGTTGGAGCAGCAGACGCGACGGCTGGTCGGCGGGGACATGCCGGAAGAGGTCGGCGCGCTGCTGGACAGGTCGTTTGAAGCGCGACTGAAGATACTGTCTACAACCCACTTCGGCATGGCGGCGCCGGTGATGAACCTGACGCGCGAGGGCGTAGGGCGCGATCTCGTGAGGGAGGCCGTGACCACAGCGGCGCAGGCGTTCGACATGGTCGCCCGACAGCCGGGCGATGCCACTTTCAGCCTGCTCGATTACACGCGTGGCGACTCCGGCGCAGGCGTCGACTATCCGGCGCGTCCGTCCACCGGCCTTGTTCGCCTGCCGCTGCGCAAGACTGCGCCGTACGACTTTGCGCTGCGGGATGCGTCGGGCAGGGCGATTCCGAGCGCAATTCACCGACGGGGTGACTGGCCGGAACTGCTCTTCGTGGAGAGCTTCGCGCCGGGCGAGCGCAAGGATTACAGCGTCGAAGCGCGCAAGACGCCGGTTCAACCAGCAGCGCCGGTCGTTGTGACCGAGCGGATGCTGCAAAACGAGTTCCTGACCGTCACCTTTGACGCGCACGGGCAGGTGGTAAGCGTCGTGGCGGACGGCGAGGAGCTCGCGCTGGGCCGCTTCCTCCGCAGCGGCATCACGTATGCGGGCAAACGCTACGAGGTGGGCGAGTGGATTGCGGGCGAGTCGGCATCTCTTGGACTGGCGGGCGTGAAGGAGATGAACGGCTCGGCCCCGGTCAAGGATTACCTGGTGAGCTTCGAGCGCGAGATCATGCTGGTGGCCGGGCTGCCCTACCTTTATATCACGACGCGCGTGCTCTATCCCCGCACGCCTGATCACGGCTACGACCGGGGCAAGGCGGAGCGGCTGCAACAGGCGTGGGACGGCGACTGGCAGGAGGTGTGGCCGTGCGAGATTGCGCCTGCGCTGGCGAGACGAGACGATAGTCCGCTGCGCGTCTGGAAACACAACTACTGCGGCCACGTCAGCCGCTATGACCTGGATTACGGCCGCTTCTCGAAGAACATGGAGTTGGACAGCGTCAACAACCACGTGACGCACGGCTGGGCTGCCGTGTCCGATGGCGAGCGTGGGCTGCTGGTGGGGCAGAGCGCCGACGCGTTGACCGGCATGGCCTTCTGTCCGCTGCGGACGCGCCGGGAGAGGGGCGCCTTGCGCGTGCGCTTCAACCCGTTCGGCACATACTGGGGCAGGCAGTACGCCTATCCGACGGCGGACACCGGCCTGGGCAAGCTGATGGCGGTGACGTTCTCCGCCTCGGATCACATCAAGCCGTACGCGCCGTCATATAACGGACGCGCGCAGGAGTTCCGTCTGCTCCTTGCGCCGTATCGGGGAGACGAACCGCCGGAGGCTGCGCGCCATGCGGCGGAGGCGTTTGCGTATCCGCCGGCCGTGCTGAACGATGACCGTGTGATTGCCGATCCGCCGCACCGGAGGTGGGTGGGGGAGGGGTTGGGGGAGCCGCCGGAGTATGAGTGATCGGAGCGGCGTCTTCATGTTATACTGTGATACAGCGGCAAGCGGAGTGGCGAGGGGTTATGCGACGAGTCAACAGCAAGCGGGAAGTGCTGCAACGTGTAGATGCGAATCGAGAGCGCCTGGCGCAACTCGGCGTGGCGCGACTCGGCTTGTTCGGCTCGTTTGCGCGCGGGCAGCAGTCGCGCGACAGCGACGTGGACTTGCTGGTCGAATTTGCGCCGGGTCAGAAGAGCTTCGACAATTTCATGGCTCTGAGCTTCCTGCTTGAGGAGTTATTCGAGCGCCGGGTTGAGTTAGTGACGCCGGAATCACTTAGCCCCTACATCCGACCGCATATCATGGGCGAGGTCGAGTACATAGTTATCCGGGCCGAAGAGACGCCCGTAAGTGAGCAGCAGCAAGCGATATCGCCCACAGTTCGTCTGGGCGATTTTCTGCTCAACTCGCCTTTGCGTGGCAGTGGGTTACAGGTGGAGCGTGATCGACGCAGTCTGGATACAGAGTCGATCTGGGATGCCTCTTTGGAGTAGTACTGCGATCATCAGTTAGGGGATCACCGCACCCGCTCCGCATCCCCACTCCACACCACCCGCACCCCACCCCCGTCCTCCCGCACCAGCAGCGCACCCTCCGGCGTAACCCCCACCGCCACGCCCTCCACCGCACCGACCGTCATCCTCACGCGCACGCGCCTTCCCACCGTGTCCAGCCGGGCGGCCCATGCCTCATGCGGCGACTCGCCGGCCAGCGCTCCGTCGTACCACGCTTCGGTGCGGGCGAGGATGGCGGAGAGCAGCGCCAGCCGGTCAACCTCGCGCCCTGTCTCCAGCAGCAGGCTGGTGGCGAGCGACGCGACTTCGGCAGGCGCGCCGTCACGCGCAAAGTCCACGTTGACGTTCAGCCCCAGCCCGAGCGCCGCATAGTTGATCCGCCCATCTTCCGAACTGAGCTCGGTCAGCATCCCGCCCAGCTTGCGCCCGTTGACGAGCAGGTCGTTCGGCCACTTAAGGCGCGCATCCACGCCGGTCACTTCTGCGATGCCCTCACATGCGCCCAGGCCAA
>CAZPTI010000086.1:0-16510 GCA_964588925.1 uncultured Anaerolineales bacterium
GACGCTGGCCGTTGACCGTGATGAAGTCGCGGCCGTCCGCAACGTTGTCGAAGACGGTGCGGTTCGGGTCGAGTTGCGAGCGCAACTGGTCGAAGTAGGCGATTTCGACGTTGGCGCCGAGGCGGACGCTGCCGGTATCCGGCTTGAGCTGGCCGAGCAGCAGACGCAGCAGCGTGGTCTTACCGGAGCCGTTCGGGCCGACGATGCCGAGCTTGTCGCTGCGGAGAACAGTCGTTGAGAACTCAGAAACTACCGGGGTGCCATCGTGGGCGAAGCTGACCTTCTTCGTCTCGATGACCAGCTTGCCGGAGCGTTCGGCCTCCTGCAGGGTCATGCGGAGCGCGCCCGGTTGCTCGCGGCGCTCTCTGCGCTGCTGCCGCATGCGCTCCAGCGCCCGGACGCGGCCCTCGTTGCGCGTGCGCCGCGCCTCGATGCCCTGCCGGATCCACGCCTCCTCCTGCGCCAGCTTTTTGTCAAACTCCGTCTGCTGCGTCGTTTCGGCGGCCAGCACGGCCTGCTTGCGCGCGGTGAAGGTGTCGTAGTCGCAGGCCCAGTCAATTAGGCGGCCCCGGTCCACCTCGATGATACGCGTCGCAAGGCGACGGAGGAACGCGCGGTCGTGGGTGACGAAGACGAGCGTGCCGGTGTAGCGCGCAAGAAAGTCTTCCATCCACGCGATGGCGTCCAGGTCGAGATGGTTGGTCGGCTCGTCCAGGAGCACGATGTCGGGGTCGGGCGCCAGCTCGCGCGCCAGCATGACGCGACGCTTGAGACCGGCGGACAGGTCTGCGAACTGCCACGCCGGATCGAGGCCGGTGCGCGCGAGGATAGTGTCCATGAGCAAGCGGTCGCGCCAGGCGTCATCTTCGGGGGGCGCGGGTTCGCCCGCGCGAAGGCCGGCTGCGATGATGTCACTGACCGTGCCGGACAACCCTTCCGGCACCTCCTGAGGAAGGTAAGCGACACGGATGCCGCGCTCGCGCGCAATGACGCCGTCGTCAGGCGCAAGATCGCCGGTGATAAGCTTGAGCAGGGTGGACTTGCCCGCGCCGTTGCGCCCGACGAGGCCGAGGCGCTCCCCGCGTTCGATTTGCAGTTCGATGCTTTCCAGCACGAGATGGCCGCCGAAGCCAATGCTCACGTCGCGCAGGGAGAGTAAGGCCATGTCGATCCTCAATGAGACCCGACGGGTTGTTCCGAAACCCGTCGGGTCTGTGTCGCATGATTATACTCGCTTCGCTCCGATTCGCCCTGTTTGACAATTGCGACGCTCACGGGTATATTCCTCCCTACAACCAAATACGCCCGCACTTTCATCCAGAGAGGCAGAGGGACCGGCCCGATGAAGCCTCGGCAACCTGTAAACAAGGTGCCAATTCCGGCAGATCAGTTCTGGAAGATGAGAGGAAAAGGCGCAGTGCTGCTGCCACGTTCCCCGGGCCTGCCTCGACTGAGGCGCTCTCCGGGGATTTTTGTTAATGCGCGACGCCCTCTCATCCGTGCCCCCGGTGAGAGGGCATTTTTGTTAACAACGTACCGCAAGTTGCCAACTTGCGGTACATCTAGGACGTGAGCAATACGATGGTCCTGCATCCTGACACCCAATACTTTACCTTTGCGGAAGATGAACCGTTCCGGCTGGAGTCGGGGGCCATGTTAAGCCCCGTGACGCTGGCGTATGAGACGTACGGCGAGTTGAACGCGGACGGGTCGAACGCGATCCTGGTGTGCCATGCGCTCAGCGGGAGCAGCCACGCGGGCGGCGAGAGCGGCTGGTGGGACGACTGCATCGGGCCGGGGAAGGCGTTCGACACGAACCGCTTCTTCGTGATTTGCTCCAACGTGCTTGGCTCGTGCTACGGTTCGAGTGGGCCGACGAGCATCAACCCCGCCACCGGCGAACCGTACGGGCTGTCGTTCCCCGTCGTGACCATTGGCGACATGGTGCGCGCGCAGGTCGCGCTGGTCGATCACTTCGGCATCGGGCAACTGCTCACCGTGGCAGGCGGGTCGATGGGCGGGATGCAGGTGCTCCAGTGGGCGAGCGCGCATCCCCAGCGCGTCCGCTCGGCCATCCCCCTCGCCACGACCGCGCGCAGCAGCCCCATGCTCATCGCGTTCAGCGAGGTGGGCCGCCAGGCCATCTACGCGGACCCGAACTGGCAGGGCGGGCAGTATTATAGCAACGGCCACCGCCCCGACGCAGGGCTGGCCGTGGCGCGCATGATCGGGCATATCACCTACCTGAGCGACCAGTCGATGCATAAGAAATTTGGCCGGCGGCTGCAAGGAAGGGCGAAGTTCGGATACGAGTTCGAGACCGAGTTCGAGGTGGAGAGCTACCTGAAATACAAGGGGCTGGCGTTCACGCAGCGGTTCGATGCGAACGCTTACCTGTACGTGACGAAGGCGCTGGACTACTTCGATCTAAGCGCAACCAACGGCCTCACCGCGGCGTTCGCCCACTCCGAACACATCAAGTTCCTCGTCGTGAGCTTCACGAGCGACTGGCTCTATCCCTCCTACCACAGCAAAGAGCTGGTGAGCGCGCTGACCGCCGCGGGCGCGGACGTGACCTATCTCGACATTGAGAGTACGTGGGGGCACGATGCGTTTCTGCTGGAAGTGGACACGATGACGCGGCTGCTGGGGAGTTTCGTCAACCGGGTGGCGCGCGAAGCTGGAATCTCATAAGGGCGCGGGCCAACACAGGAGCTAACAATGCGGCCAGATTTGCAGGTCATCGCCGAGTTCATTCCATCGGGCGCGCGGGTTCTTGATCTGGGGTGCGGGGACGGAGAGCTGCTGGAGCACCTGGTCACGGCGAAGAGCGTGAAGGGGCGCGGGATCGAGTTGAGCGAGGCGGGCGTGCTGGCATGCGTGCGCCGCGGCCTGAGCGTGCGGCAGGGCAACCTGGAGGAGGGGCTGGGCGATTATCCGGCGGGCAGCTTTGACATGGTCGTGCTGAGCCAGACGCTGCCCTTTTTGGACGATCCTGGCATGATCCTTTCGGAGATGCTCCGCGTGGGGCGGCAAGCGGTGGTGAGCCTCCCGAACTGGGGCTACTGGCGATGCCGCCTGCACCTGCTCCTAACCGGGCGCATGCCGAACGCGCCCGACCTGCCGCAGGCGTGGCACGAGAAGCCGCGCTGGCAGGCGCTGACCATCACGGATTTCGGACAGTTCTGCGCGGGGAACGGGATCGCCGTTCCGAGGCAGGCGTACCTGGCGCACGGTCGACGCGTGCAAATTATCAAGGTGACGAATTTGCTGTCGACGACCGGCGTGTTTTTGCTGGAAAAAGAAACTCACCGCAGATGACGCAGATGGGGTAGGATGGATACGGCTGATAACAAGTGAAACGAACGCGCTGCTACTGGCCGGTGTGCGTAGCCGGCCAGTAGCGGCGCGAGTATTGAACATATCGCTGTCCGTCGCAGACCAAAGCAGTGGAATCAGACCTGTTCAGCGGTGAGAGCTGCCTTACCCGCTTGAAGCTCGAACTGCTGCGCTTACTTGGTTACGACATTCTCCTTGATACCGCAGTACTTCTCCAGCACGTAACGGTCCGAATTGAAGCCGCTGTCGTAAATATTGCCTATAGTCCAGAGGCGCATAACTCGCGGTTGCTTGGTTATGTCATATACAACCTCCAGCACCAGCGATGTCGGCTCACTCCTGTTCCGGCCGATAAACGTCGGATCAGCCGAGTAGAAGAAATAGTAATAGATATGGTCAGTGTCGCACTCCGTAAGCTGGCCGCGTACAATTCGTTGGACATCCTCCTTGGTCACCTGGCCCTGCCGTGCTTCAATCTGCTCGAACTGGCGGACAATCCAGTTGATGGGGAACGGTTCCAGGCCGTAGTCGGCCAGTTGGTCAGGGCGTACGCCGTACAGCGCGGCCAGCTTCTCCACTTCTGCGCCGGGCATGTCGTATTTCTGGCTTAACCAGGCGACCGAGTTGATCGGCTGCGGTCGCGCGCACGCGGCTACAACGAGCATGAGCAGTAACCAGGCCGCCAGGAACACAAAATGAAGTCTACATCGAACGCAAAACATTGCGCCGGTCTGTCGCATGTAACCCTCCGATCATCATAAGTCGCGGAGGATGAGGCCGGGCAGCGCCGACGGCGGCAAGCCTCGAAATACCATTCCACCGTATGCCGGCTATCGTTCCCATCCATACATCTGCCTGTCAATCGGACCTCCACTCAAATCAGTCTGCCGCGCTTCTCGTATCATTCCGCTCCGGACTTCGACCAGTTCTGCGCAAGGAAACGAATTAGGCGAATCGCTCGAATTCGCCTAGTTCGCAGCGGTGTCTGTTTCTCTGCCAACGCCCAAAACCGTCAGCAGCACCGCCCCCGCAAACCGGAGCACAGTAGCGACGACCAGCGCGACAACCAGGCCGAACGCGTCCGCGAGCGCGGCGGCCACAAGCGGCGCGAGGAAGGTGGCGGTCTGAACCGTGGTTTGATAGATGCCCACGTAGGCCGCCTGGTTCTCCTTCGGACACGTGTCCAGCACCACGTCGAAAAAGACGAGGTCCACGCCCCCCACGAAGAACCCCGCAATGCCCGCCCAGAGGACGAGCAGCTCGGGCCGGATGGTCAACGCGGTGATCAGCGGGTAGAAGCTGACGCCGAACGCGGCAATCAGCAGCACAAGGCGCTCACCCCTGCGCCGCGAGACGCTCGTCCAGAAGAAGTAGGAGAGCATCATCACAAAAGTGCTGGCCGAGTTGATCGCGCTGATCTGGCCGTCGGTGGCGCCGACCGAGCGCACCCAGTAGAGCGGCAGCAGCGGCAGCGCGAGGGCCATGCCCCAGCGAAAGACGAACTGCGCGGCTGTGAAGTTGACGAACGGCTTGTTGTGGCGGAGCGCGCCGCCGTGCTCGCGCAGCACGGAGATCAGCCCGGCCTGCCCCTCGCGCACTTCCTGCGGCGGGAGCTTGAGGCTGGATGAGAAGATGACGCTGATCAGCGCGCCGACGGCCGAGCCGATGAAGACGACCTGGTAGTTGAGCGGGAAGTCGAACCAGGTGAGCAACTGGCCGACGATGACCACAGTGAGCGAGTTAGTCAGGCCGAGGATCGACCAGCGGCGGCTCATCAGCGTGAAGCGTCCGCCCGGCCCCGCGACGCCGCCCATGACCACGGTGAAGCCGACGGTGACGATGGTCTGCGGGAGGGTGGCGAGCGCCCAGATCAGGATGATGGTCGCGGGCGCCAGCGATTGACTGACGACGAACGGCACGAGGCCGGTCAGCACGTAGCACAGCAGCACGAGGAAACGTGAGCGCGCATACCACGGCACGATGTTGGGCCGCCGCGAGAGGAACTCGCCGACCGGGATGGAGAGCAACATGCCGGTGAGCGCGGGCATGGCGGTCAGCAGGCCGACGAGGAAGCTGGAAGCGCCGAGGCGGACAAGAAAGACGGACAGGAAGCTGCCCACGCCGGCAGTGATGCCGACGCCGATGCCGTCGATGAGGACATTGCGCTGGTTAAGCTGCGCGCGGTTGGCGGGACGAAAAAGCACCTGCCAGAGTGGCGCGTCGTGGCCGTTGGCGGTTGCGGTCTGGGACATGGGGTGATTGTAGCAAAAAGGGTGGAGAGAGACAAACGATTTAGCTTGTGCGCATGGGCGGAGCGATATTTGGAACACGGGCCGCGGCGCCCGCAGAGCGAAATGCAGTTGACAGGCGAGAACGGCCAGCCTAAACTTGGCCGCTATGACGATTCATCGCATCGGCGTTGTTTCGGACACGCACGGGCTGCTGCGCGGCCAGGTGCGCGAGGCGTTCGCGGGCGTCGAGTTGATCCTGCACGCAGGGGATGTGGGGAAGCCGGAAGTATTGGCGGAACTCGGCTCCATCGCGCCGGTGCTGGCAGTGCGCGGGAACGTGGACCGCGGGGAGTGGGCGAACGCGCTGCCGGAGACGCAGGTGACGGAGATCGGCGGTGTGTGGGTTTATATGCTGCATGATCTGGGTCGGTTGGACATCGAACCCGCCGCCCGCGGGTTCGGCGTGGTGATTTACGGGCATTCGCACCGGGCGAAGCTGGAGCGGAAGCAAGGGGTCTTGTATCTGAATCCGGGCGCGGCAGGGCCGCGGCGGTTTTCGCTTCCGGTTAGCGTGGGCTTGCTGGAGGTGGAGGGGGGAAAAGCGGGCGCGCGGATCGTGGAGTTGGCCGTATGAGCGGCGGGCGCTGAAGCGCCGGCTGCGAACCGCTGGTGCGCGCTCTGCTGGCGTTTGTGAAGCGTTGTGGCATACTTACGTTAGTTTATTGGTCGCAACCCGAGGAGTCAGAGCGATGGTGGGGCTGGAGGCGCTTCGGAAAAGCGACTTGTTCGAGGGCCTGAGCGACGACGAACTGGCGGCGATCGCGAAAATGGCGCGCGAGGAAACGTACCAGGTGGGCGCTACGATCTTCCGCGAGAACGAGGTCGCCAGGAACCTCTACATCGTACGCGAGGGCCGCGTCGCGATCCTGATCGATATCGGCCGCGGCAAGCAAACGGTTATCGACACGGTTGTCAGAAACGGGTCGTTCGGCTGGTCGGCCATGGTCCCCCCTTACATTCTCACGGGCACCGCGCAGGCGATGGAGCGCACTCGGGTCGTGGTGGTCAACGGCCAGGATCTGCGAGCGCTGTGCCATATGAACTGCGCAACCTGCTACACGATCATGGAGAAACTGGCTACGATCATCTCGGGGCGGCTCAAGGACACGCGTCTCCAACTGATCAGCCTCATGTACAGTTAGGTTCATCCTGCAACAACGATCCCCGACGCCTTGTAGCGTCACCGCCACAGCCTGCGCGCGATAAACGCGAGCCGTCGGCAACTTATGACACTTTTGTCACAAGCCGTCTTGCGATTCTCGTACTGCTATGGCACTATTCTTACGAGGAACGGTGTCTTTTCGCTTTCCTATTGAACTTCCTCGCAGAATGCCAGATAATTCACAAGTGGAGGGAGCTATGGCCCGCTCCGTCGACGAGTTTGACCGACAGATCATTGCCCTGCTGCAGCGCAACGGCCGGCTGTCCAACGTGGAAATCGCGCGGGCGCTGGGCATTGCCGAGGGCACAGTTCGCAAGCGGCTGGAGCGCTTGTTGAGCGAAGGCATTATCCGCATCATGGCGATCCCGGAACCCGCGACATTGGGTATGAGCGCAACGGTAATCATCGGGATTCAAACCGAAGTCACCGACATCCGAGATGTCGCCCAGCGTCTGGCCGCTATCCCCGAGGTGCGCGCCGTCAACGTTGTCACCGGCACGTACGACATCCTGCTCGAGGCGGCGCTGCCGTCGGCCGAGCACTTGCTGAGCTTTCTGGTGGATAAGGTTTCGACGATTCCTGGCGTGCGGCGAACGGAGACGAGCCATGTGCTGCAACCGGTCAAACGGGCGTGCGAATGGGCTGTTCCGCAAGCCCTTGCCGATCGCGGAGAGATAACGCAGGCCGGAGAACCGGTCGTGCCGGGAGCGATCGTGGTGTCCTAAGGAGGCGCCAGGGTGAACGATGCGAAGACAGATGCGGCAAGCCTTGCGCGCCGGGTGGCGGAGACCATCCAACGGGCGCTTACCAACGGCCGCGCCGGGCCGGACGTCGTGGTGACGGTGCGCGGCGGCTGCAGGAACTGCGAACCGGGTGTCTGCGCTGAATGCGGACATCTCTTTACCGGGGAGACGCTTACCATCGAACACTCGACGCTGGGAAAGCGATCGATCAGCGACCGAACGGTGCATTATCTCAAGCACGGCATTTCGCGATATACGACCGATTACGTGATCCGCGGCGAGCGGGTCGTCGTCGACATCGACGTTGAGGAACTGGCGCACTATCTGAATTTGTAGCTCTTGCGCGTCAAACCGTCGAAGCCACATAGCTGCGCGCTGCCTGGAAGTGTACGCGTTTCGAGCGCGGAGAGGTGCGCAATGCCAGAGAAGGCTTTCAACCTGACCCGCGAGATGCTGGATCACTCCTTCGCGGAGACCGTCGCGCCTGACCGCGAAAAACTCCTCACATGTATCCAGTGCGGCACCTGCACTGCTTCTTGCCCCACCGCATACGCCATGGACTACACACCCCGCCAGTTGTGGCGGCTGGTCCAGGTCGGGCTGCGCGAGGAAGCCCTGCGCAGCCGGACGTTCTGGCTCTGCACCAACTGCTACTCGTGCACCGTGCGCTGCCCGCGCGGCATCGCGCTCACCGAGACCATGGCCGCCCTCAAGCGGCTCGCGATTGCGGAGGAGGTCGGGGGCAAGGAGAAGGCGCGCGTCTCCCGCTTCTACCGGGCGTTCATGGAGACGGTCCGCCGCTACGGGCGGAACTACGAGCCGGAACTGCTCTTGCGTTATTTTTTGGGGGCCGATCCGGTGGGACTGGTCGGGCAGGCGCCGCTCGGCATGACGTTGCTGCGGCATGGCCGTCTGGCCGTGACGCCGAAACGCAACGATGCGCAGAGCGACGTGGAGGTGATCTTCCGCAAAACCCTGGAACTTGATGCTGCGGCGCACCTGCGGGCGGCGCGCAGGGAGGCGGAAGCATGAAGTATCCATATTTCCCCGGTTGCTCGTTGGAATGCGCGGCCCACGACTACGACGTCTCCGCCCGTTCGGTCATGAAGGCGCTGGACAACGAACTTGTCGAGCTGCCGGGCTGGAACTGCTGCGGCGCGACGGGCGCTGAGGTGCTGAGCCACTTGCTTTCCGTGGCGCTGCCAGCGCGCAACCTGGCGAAAGCGCAGGCCCAGGACGAGCGGATGATCGTTGCGACGTGCAGCTCGTGCTATTTCAACCTGTTCCGCGTGAACGCGCTGCTGGCAAACGACGCCGACCTGTCGCGCGACTTGAACGCGGTGCTGGGCGAGATCGGCCTCGTGTATCACGGGGGACTGCGGGTGCGCCATCTCCTGGAACTGCTGGTGACGGACATCGGGGTGAAGACGATCGCGCGGCGCGCGCAGCGGCGCCTGGGGGGCATCCGCGTCGCGCCGTACTACGGCTGCCTCGTCGTTCGGCCGTATGCCGAGTTCGACGGGCCCGACCTCCCCACCTCGATGGACCGGCTCCTGACCGCGCTGGGCGCGTCCGTCGTGCCTTATGCGATGAAAACGCGCTGCTGCGGCGGGGTGCTGATGACCACGCAGCCCGAAATCGCGTTGAAGCTGGTGGGCGACCTCCTGGCGCCCGTGCGCGACGTCGATTGCGTCGTAACCGTGTGTCCGCTGTGCCAACTGAACCTCGAAGCGTATCAGCGCCAGGTGGCGGGGCGCATCGGCGCGCCCGTGCGCGTGCCGATCCTTTATTTCACCCAGTTGCTGGGGCTGGCTTTCGCGCTGCCGGAGGAGGAGCTGAAGCTGAAGGCGAACCTGGGCGGCGCGGACAAGCTTGTCAGGCGGCTGGAGCAGTTGAGCGCATGGGTGTGATGGGCGAGCCGGAGGTATTCATGACCAACGAACGCGCTGCCCGCATCGGCGTCTACGTGTGTCACTGCGGCTCCAACATTGCGGGCACGGTCGACGTCTTCGATGTTGCGGCCCATGCGGCCACGCTGCCCAACGTGGTCGTCGCGCGCGAGGTTAAGTACATGTGCTCCTCCACGGGCCAGGAGCTGATCAAGCGCGACATTGCCGAGTTTGGGCTGAACCGCGTGGTCGTCGCAAGTTGTTCCCCGCGCATGCATGAGCCGACCTTCCGCGCGGCGCTGGTCGAAGCTGGCCTTAACCCCTATCTGCTCGCCATGGCGAACATCCGCGAGCATTGCTCCTGGATCACGCGCAACAAAGCGGTGGGCACGGCGAAAGCGAAGACGCTGGTTTCCGGCGCGGCGCGGCGGGTGGTATGGCAGACGCCGCTGATGGAGCGCGAGGCGCCGGTGTTGCCGGTCTCGATGGTGGTCGGGGGCGGCATTGCCGGCATCCAGGCCGCGCTCACGATGGCCGACGCGGGGTACAAAGTCTTCCTGATCGAGAAGGACACGTCCATCGGGGGCCGCATGGCCCAACTGGACAAGACGTTCCCCACGCTCGACTGCTCGGCCTGCATTCTGACGCCGAAGATGGTGGAGGCCGCCCGTCACCCGAACATCACGCTGATGACCGGCGCAGAGGTCGGCGAGGTTTCCGGCTACGTCGGCAACTTCCATGTGAAGGTGAAGCAGAAGCCGCGCTTTGTAGACGTGACGAAGTGCTCCGGCTGCGGTGAGTGCGCCAGCGTCTGCCCGGTGTCGACGCCCCACGAGTTCGACCAACTGCTGTCGCGGCGCAAGGCGATCTACCGGCTCTTTCCCCAGGCAGTCCCGGGCGCATACGCCGTCGACAAACAGGGGGCGCCGCCCTGTCGCGCCGCGTGCCCCGCAGGGGTGAATGTCCAGGGGTACGTGGCGTTGATCGGCGCGGGAAAGTACGCGGAGGCGCTCGAGCTGATCCGCCGCGAACTGCCGTTCCCGAGCGTATGCGGCCGGGTGTGTCCGCACCCCTGCGAGGCTGCGTGCAGCCGCGCCGTGGCCGACGGCGGCATTTCGGTTATGGCGCTAAAGCGTTTTGTGGCGGACTGGGAGCGCAAGCAGGTCTGGCAGGCGCATCCCGACCGAAGCGACGCGGCCCCGAAGGAAGGTCCCGCGCGCTGGAGGCAGCGCGTCGCGGTGGTCGGCGCAGGGCCGGCCGGATTAGCGTGCGCGTACCAACTTGCGCGTAAGGGATATGGCGTCACTGTGTTTGAGGCGCTGCCGGTGGCCGGGGGCATGATGGCCGCCGGCATTCCCGAATACCGGCTGCCGCGCGACGTTTTGGAGTATGACATCAACCATATTCGGCGGACTGGCGTCGAAATCGTCACCAACAGTGCGCTGGGTCGCAACTTCTCACTCGACGACCTGTTCCGGCAAGGATATGCCGCAGCCTTCCTCGCCATCGGAGCGCATCGGGCGCAGCGGCTGAGAATCCCGGGGGAAGACTTGCCGGGCGTGTATGAAGGAGTGGCGTTCCTGCAGGGGGTCAACCTGGGGCGGTGGCGCGCCCGCGACAATCTGGGCAAGGTTGCGGTTATCGGCGGCGGCAACACGGCCGTCGATGCGGCCCGGTCTGCTTTGCGGTTAGGCGCGACGAACGTGACGATCTTCTACCGCCGGACGCGGGCGGAGATGCCGGTCAGCGCGTGGGAGTTGGACGAGGCGCAACGCGAAGGGGTGAAGATCGAATACCTGACTGCGCCGGTGCGGATTCTGGGCGAGCCAGAGGTGCGGGCAATCGAGTGCGTGCGGATGGCGTTGGGCGAGCCGGATGAAAGCGGGCGTCGCCGGCCGGCGCCGATCCGCGATAGCGAGTTTACGGTGCTGGTCGATACCGTCATTGTCGCAGTCGGGCAGACGCCTGACACAAGGGGCATCGGCAACGTGCGACTGACCCAGGCCGGCACGGTGCAGGCAGACCCACAGACGGGAGAGACATCGTATCCGGGCGTGTTTGCGGGAGGCGACGCGGTTGGGGCCGCCCCCGCGACCATCATCGACGCGGTCGCCGCTGGCAACCGGTGCGCGGAGTCGATCCACCGGTTCCTCGCCGGCCAGGATCTGCGCGAGGGGCGGGAGTTCGGCAGCGCGCGTAGCCCCGTAACCAGGAAGGAAGTCAGCGAGGAAATGCCTTACTTCCCCCGGGCCGAGATGCCCCTGATCCCGGTGGAGCAGCGCCTGCGCAGTTTCGCCGAGGTCGAGCTGGGCTTCGACGAGACGCTGGCCCGGCGCGAAGCGGAGCGCTGTCTCGACTGCGCGGTGTGCGCGGAGTGCGGCGAGTGCCTGAAGGTGTGCAGTCCGGGGGCAATCGATCACTCGATGCGCGAGGAGACGGTCGAGTTGAACGTGGGAACGATCGTGCTGGCGACCGGGCATAAGTTCTTTGATCCGGCCCGACTGCAGCAGTATCACTACGGCCGGTTCCCGAACATCCTGGACAGCATGGAGTTCGAGCGGATGCGCAATGCGTCGGGGCCAACCGGCGGCGAAATCCTCACCGCGGACGGCCGGGTTCCGGAAAGCATCGTGTTCATCCACTGCGTCGGCTCACGCGACTCGCACGCCAACACCTACTGCTCGCGGCTGTGCTGCATGCACGCCATGAAGCAGGCGCACCTGGCGAAGGAATGCACCGGCGCGGACGTGTACGAACTGTACATCGACATCCGCGCGGCCGGCAAAGGCTACGAAGAATTCTATGAGCGGGTGCAGCGCGAGGGGGTTATCTTCATTCGCGGTCGCGGCGCGGAAGTGATCCCGATGAATGGGAAGCTGGTGGTTAAGGCAGAAGACACGGGCCTGGGCCGCCCGATCATCCTGCCGGTCGACATGGTGGTGCTGGTCACAGGCATGGAGCCGCAGGCGGACAGCGACGAGGTGGCGAAGACGTTCCACATCACGCGCGACAAGGACGGGTTCTTCATGGAGGCGCACCCGAAGCTGCGGCCATTCAACACGAACACCGACGGCATCTTTCTTGCCGGGACGTGCCAGGCCCCGCGCGACATCCCCGACACCGTGGCGCACGCGAACGCAGCGGCGGCCGAGGCCATGTCGCTGATGGGGCGCGGCAAGGTGGTGATCGCACCGACCATTGCGGAGATCGACGCGGAGGTGTGCAGCGGCTGTCGCGTCTGCAACAGCGTATGCGCGTATGGGGCCATCTCGTTCGATGCGGCGCGTGGAGTCAGCGAGGTCAACCCGGCGCTTTGCAAGGGGTGCGGCACCTGCGTCGCGGCCTGCCCGTCGGGAGCGGCGCTGGCATGGCACTATACGGACCAGCAGATATTGGCGGAGATCGAGGGCATCCTGGCGATGGCCTGAACGGAGGAGGGTGACGTGTCTACCGACGGGTTTGAGCCCCGCATCGTGGGGTTCCTGTGCAACTGGTGCAGCTACCAGGGCGCGGACATGGCCGGCACGGCGCGCATGCAGTACCCGCTCAACGTCCACATCGTTCGGGTGAACTGCTCGGGCCGCGTCGACCCGACTTTCGTCCTGAAGGCATTTTGCGAAGGCGCGGACGGTGTGGTTGTCGCCGGCTGCCATCCGGGCGACTGCCACTACACCTCCGGCAACTACAAGACGATGCGTCGGATGATGCTGCTCGAACGTCTCCTCGCAGATTTCGGGATCGAACCGGCGCGCTTCCGGATGGAATGGGTGTCGGCCGCAGAAGGCACGCGTTGGGCGCGCGTAGTTGGCGAGATGACCGCGCAGGTTAAGGCGCTTGGGCCTCTGAACTGGAAGTCGGTGCTCGCGCCGGCGGTCCCCGAGCACTCGTGAACGTTGAATGGCGGCTCAATAACCCGCGCTAAGGGGGTAGGAGGCATTCATGTCTATCACCCGGCGACAGTTTTTGAAGACGGTTGCGGGCGCGCCCGCCGTCGCTTCGCTTGCGTCCGACACGATCCCGCGCGCGCCCGCCCTGATGGAGCTGACCGGCCGCGCGCAGGGAAGCAGTGGCGAGACCGTCCCTACGATCTGCCCCTTCTGCGGCTGCGGCTGCGGGTTCCTGGTGACGGTCGAAGACGGGAAGGTGGTCAACATCGAGGGCGATGGGCAGCACCCCATCAACCGCGGGGCTGCCTGCAGCAAAGGGTCGGCCATCGCGCAAATTGCGGATAACCCCAAACGGTTGACGAAACCCCTCTACCGGCCGCCGCGCGGCAAGGAATGGCAGGAGGTAAGCTGGGAGTGGGCCATCGACCGCATCGCGCGCCGCATCAAGGCGACGCGCGATAGCGCGTGGCGCCGGTTTGACGATGCGGGCCGGGTCGTTAACCGGACGGAAGCTATCGCCTCACTCGGTGGCGCTGCGCTGGACAACGAGGAGTGCTATCTGATCTCAAAGGCGATGCGCAGCATCGGGCTGATCTGGGTCGAACACCAGGCCCGGCTCTGACACTCCTCGACTGTCGCCAGTTTGGCGGAAAGCTTCGGTCGGGGGGCGATGACCAACCATTGGAACGACGTCGCAAACAGCGACTGCATCATGATCATCGGCAGCAATGCGGCCGCGAACCATCCGATGTCGTTCAAGTATGTCCAGGCCGCGCAGGAGCGCGGCGCCAGGCTGATCGTCATTGATCCGCGCTACACACGCACGGCGACCCTGGCAGACATCTATGCCCCGCTGCGGTCCGGCACTGACATCGCATTCATCGGCGGCATGATCCGCGCGGTCATCGAGGACATCCAGAGCCGCCCCGAACGCTACAACCTCACCTATCTGCGCGAATACACGAACGCGGCGAACCTGATCCATCCCGACTTTCAGGGGCCTGACGTCCTCGACGGCCTCTTCTCAGGGTTCGATGCCGCGAAACGCGTGTATGACCGGACGACGTGGCAGTACCAGCGCGGCGAGGACGGCATCCCGCTGCGCGATCCAGGTCTGCAGGATCCGAATTGCGTCTTTCAAATCCTGCGCCGACACTTTGACCGCTACACGCTCGACGCGGTGCTGAACATCACCGGCACTTCGCGCGAGGCATACCTGGCCGTCTGCGAGGCATTCACCGCCACCGGCGCTGCCGACAAAGCGGGCACGATCCTCTATGCGATGGGCGCGACGCAGCACACTTACGGGACGCAGATCATCCGCGCGTATGGCATTCTCCAGCTCCTGCTCGGGAACATCGGCATTGCCGGCGGAGGGATCAACGCGCTGCGCGGGGAATCGAACGTGCAGGGTTCCACGGACCACGGCCTGCTGTGGGCGAATCTGCCGGGGTATCTGAAGGCGCCGCTGGCATCCGATGCGACGCTGGCAGATTATCTCGGCCGGACGACGCCGAAGAACACCGATCCGTCGAGTGCGAACTGGTGGGGCAACACGCCAAAGTATATCGTCAGCCTGCTCAAGGCCTGGTACGGCAACGCGGCCCGCGCGGACAACGATTTTGGGTTCGGCCACCTGCCCAAGGCCAGCGTCGGGGTGGACTACTCCTGGATGTCGTTGTTCAACTTCATGGGCGCCGGCGGCATTCGCGGCCTCATTTGCTGGGGCCAGAACCCTGCGGTGGGGGGCCCCAATGTCTCTCTGGAGCGCGAGGCGCTCGACAAACTCGAGTGGCTTGTGGCAGTCGACCTGTGGGAGACGGAGACAGCGGCCCACTGGAAGCGACCCGACGTCGATCCGGACGCGATTCAGACGGAGGTCTTCCTCCTGCCGGCCGCAGCCTCGTTCGAGAAGGCGGGCAGCATTACCAACAGTGGGCGTTGGATGCAGTGGCGCTGGAAGGCAGTGGAGCCGCCGGGACAGGCGCTCGATGACCTGGCGATTGTGGCGGCGCTGATGAGCCGCCTGCAACAGTTGTACCGGGCTGAAGGCGGTCCGCATGCGGAGGCCATCACCGATCTTGTGTGGCAATACGGCCGGCCGGCCCTGACAGGTTCGGAAGAGGTCTGGCCCCTGACGGAACACCCGGACCCGGAAGAGGTGGCGCGCGAGGTCAACGGTTACGACATTGCGACCGGGAGTCTCATCACCGGGTTTGCCAACCTGAAGGATGACGGCTCCACATCCTCGGGATGCTGGATTTACTGCGGCAGCTATACGGACAAGGGCAACCTGGCCGCGCGCCGCGATGACGTGGACAAGTCGGGCATTGGCCTGTATGCGGGGTGGGCGTGGAGCTGGCCGGTCAATCGCCGCATCATCTACAACCGCGCGTCAGTCGACCTTAACGGCGCACCCTTCGACCCGAAGCGGGCGGTCATTCGCTGGGATGGCGAAAAGTGGGTGGGCGACGTGCCGGATGGAGGCTTCCCGCCCCTGGCGGTCGACCCGGCGAAGGGCAGGCTGCCGTTCATCATGAACGCGGAAGGCCGCGCGAGGCTGTTCGGGACGGGATTGGCCGACGGTCCGCTGCCCGAGCACTACGAACCGTGGGAAAGCCCGGTCAACAACGCGATGACAACGACGCAAAACAACCCGGTCATCGCGATCTGGGCGAGTGAAATCCAACAACGGGGTGATCCGGGCCGATATCCGATCGTCGCGACGACCTACCGGCTGAGCGAACACTGGCAAGCCGGACAGATGACGCGCAACCTGCCCTGGCTCGTAGAGCTTTTCCCGCAGATGTTCGTCGAGGTGAGCGAGGAGCTTGCGCGGGAGAGAGGCATTCGCAACGGGGATACGGTCGTTGTCGAGACGGCGCGCGGCAGCATCAAGACGTCCGTGGCTGTGACGCGGCGGCTGATGCCGTTCACGTTTAGCGGGCGCACCATCCATCAGATCGCGCTGCCCTGGCACTGGGGCTACACCGGTCTTAGCATCGGCCAGAGCGCCAATATTCTTGCCCCGAACGTAGGCGACGCAAACACGATGATCCCGGAGTTCAAAGCGTTCCTCTGCGACATCAGGAAAGCCTGAAGGAGGTGTGCCGTGACGTACGGGCTCTTGGTCGACACCACCAGGTGCATCGGGTGCCGCGGCTGCCAGGTTGCCTGCAAGCAGAGCAACGACCTGGCG
>CAZPTI010000087.1:0-16509 GCA_964588925.1 uncultured Anaerolineales bacterium
GCTGCGTACTCATACAACCTATGGGGCGCGCCCCCCCCCGACTTCCGCTGCTGCCACGGCGCCCTCTGTGGCAAAAACGTTACGACGCTGTAGGTCGCGCGCCCAACGTAATCGTTAGCTTGCTTTCTGCGCCACCTGAACGAATCACCGTCAGCGTGACCTTGTCTCCCGGCGATTTGTGGCTCTCAAGGTAGACGAGCAGGTCATCGAACTGCTGCACCGGTTGCCCGTCGACTGCCGTGATCAGGTCGCCGCCCGCGGGTAGATACGCGACACCGGCCTGGTCCACGCCGAGCGCGATGCTCGTGTCGCCCGCCGCGGCGCCGCGCAGGCCGGCGCGGGATGCCGGCCCACCCTGCACCACGTCGATGACGTACGCGCCGCGCACGTTCTCCGGCAAGTTCAACTCTTGCGCCCATGCGGGCGAATAGGTCTGCCCGCGGATACCGAGATACGCATGCTGGTACGAGCCCTTGGAGATCAGCGCAGGTACGACGCGCTGCGCGATGTTGATGGGGATCGCAAAACCCACTCCCGTGTTTGCGCCACTGTCCGAGCGGATCTGGAAGTTGACGCCGATCACCTGCCCCGCCTCGTTGAGCAGCGGCCCGCCGGAGTTGCCCGGATTGATCGCCGCATCGGTCTGGATAACCTGCGGGATGCTGAAGCTGCCGCTGCTGGTGGGGTCAGACGCGAGGCTTCGCCCGATGGCGCTGACGATCCCCGTCGTCATCGTGCCGACCAGGCCGAACGGGTTGCCAATAGCAATCGCGCGGCCACCCACCTTCACGTCCTCGATCTTGCCCTGCTCAGCAGGCACGAGGTCGACCGCGTTCGGGTCCACTTTGATGACTGCCAGGTCGCTGCCCGGATCGGTCCCGACCACTTCGGCCGGCGCGACCACGCCGTCAGAGAAGGTTACGTTGAGCTGATCCGCGCCTTCCACCACGTGGTTATTGGTCACGATGTGCCCCTGCGTGTCCCACACCCAACCGGAGCCGGTGCTCTCCGTCACACTGGCGTTGGAGCCAAAGCGCGTGCGTCCGAGCGAAGTCAGGTTTTCGATGTAGACCACGGAGGCGTTCGCCTTCTGGTACACGGCTTCGTTGATTGCCGTCTCCACGTCCGCGCCGGGCGCGATAGTGATGCTGGCCGGCTGAGCGACCTGAAACGTCACGTTATTTCGCGCGTCCGCCGCTTGCGACGCGGTCGGTGCGTCGTTCGCCAGCATTTCGGTCAGCGGCGCAACCGACGCGCACCCGGAAATCACCCCTGCCGCGGCTACAGCAAGCAGAAAGTTAGCAATTCGATTCGCTTTCACTTCAAACCTCTTTGCGCCTGATAATCCTGTCTCTTCGTTAAAGTCCCTTTGCAAGAGCGCAACTCGCGAAAAGCGGGGAACGAAGCTACCTCCGTTCCCCACGTTGGCCTGCCACAGTCGGGACAACGCGCGTCATCCCGACTTTTCAAGGTCAGCTCGAGGAGCCGAGGCCCGAGTTGTTCGGGGTCTGGGTCCCGTTGCTGCCGCTGTCCGGGATGCCGAACATCCCGCCGCGACCGTGGCCGCGCCCGCCGAAGCCGAAGCCCTTGCCGCCGAAGGTCCAGCCCTTCTCGATGCCCTGAAGCATCCAGTCGGCCTGTTCCTGCGTGATCGTTCCGGCTGTGACCGCCGCCGCGATCCGATCCTTCATCGCCTGAACGCGGGAGGCATTGGCCGCCGCCTGAACGGTGGCAATGTCGACACCCTGCGCCTCAGCAATTTCGGTCAGCGTCTTGCCCGAGTGCAGTTGCTCGAACAACTGCGTCGGGGTGAGGTTGAGCGCCGCGGCAACGGCGTCGAAAGTCGCCGTGTCCCCGCCCCTGAAGCCGAAGCCGAGCCCGCGTCCGAGCTTGCCCGTATCCGGCTGGGTGGGGGTCGTCGGCGTTGCCTGCGCCGGCGGCGTGGTGGTCTGCGCGAAGGCTGCGCCCACGGAGACCGCGGTGAGCGCCGTGATGAGCGCCAGTACGCCCAACACAACGGTGAGCCTCTTCATCGTCATGCGTTACCCTCCTTTGTGTGTCAGTCCGGGGCTTTCCCGGACACAGGGCCACGTGGCCTGTCGAGGATTACTTTAGCAAGGGGATATAAAGGATTGATAAAGACAACGTTTGCTTCGCGTTGAGGTCGCAGTCGGACGCGCGATCTGAGGGAGAAAAAAAGGGGCGCCTGCGAAACCGCAGACGCCCTGCCGAAAACCGTCGGTCGTGTCAGGGAGTGGCAGCAGCGGAACGTGGGCGAGCGCCCGGTCCCTTACGGGAACTGCTCGCGCAGCCAGCTCAATGCATCGCGCGCCCACGGCGTAATTCGCCGCGCGTGGTTCGGGAAGTCGTCATCCTCGTCGCACTGGCCCGGCGCGTCGTCCAGGCACTCGTGCCAGCTTACTACTGCGGCGACGTAAGGCCCGTTCGCGTTCCACGACGGGATGAAGCGGTAGTGGTAGAGGGGGCTCCCGCTGTGGCCGCGGCTGATGTCGCAACTGAACGAGAACTCGCGGTTCCAGCCGTTCGAGCCCGGATGATGATACTCGCCGATCTCGCAATACTCGCTATCCCCATACAGCCGGTGCGCCTGGCAGCCGTCGGGGGCCTCCTGAACGTCACAGCGGGGATAACCCCGGTTGAGCTGGTTGCGCGTGTTCAGGTCAGTCGATGGGTACGCGCCGTAGCCCATCCACCCCGTTTGCTCGCCCAGCCGGTCCACAGTCAGCACCATGCCAATGTCCCACTGGAACTCCTCGGTGCCGTCGTCGTTCGTGTTCGGATCGAGCCAGGGGTCAGGGACGATGTACCACGATTCCACCCCCGGCGGAGGGTTGGGCGTGATCTGCGTCTGGCCGTATGGCATGACGTTCTGACCGTTGCGCCCGGGGGTGAGGGTGCGCGCCTTCCAGTTGCTCGTGCCAAAGTCCACCAGGCAGTGCGCGGCGGTGATAAGGTGCCGCGGACCCACATAGGTCATGGTGCAGCGAGACTGCGTGTCGGTGGCGCTGAAGGTCGACTGGCTGATGGTGCGCCACGGCCACAGAGTCGTGGGCGTGCGCAGCTCGCGCGAGTCGTCCGCGTTGCTCCAGCCGTCAGGCAGCAGGCCGGTAAACGGCATAGCGCCCGCGCGGGCCGCGGACGGGCCATACAGCGCGGGCAGGTAGCTCAACAATCGCCCCTCGACCGCGCCGGTCGTCGCCGGCCCACCCGGCGCGCTCAGCCCGTTCCGTTCATGACAGTCGCTAATGGTCCGCAACAATTGATCGGAGAAGGTCACACGGAACTCAAACTGAGTGCGCGTGTTGAAGATGCGCAGCGGCACGTTGTCCAACGCGACCTGGTTGGCCGGTGGCTCCTTAGGCTCGCGCTCGCCCGGCGGCTTGCGGCCTGTTTGCAGCGTGTCGTCCGCTCGGACGAGCGCGCCCTTGCGCACCATCTGCGCGAGGATATGCCGGTTGAGGGTCACGGGCGCAGTGGGCGGATTGGGGTTGGCGATGACATCCGCCAGACCGGCCAGGTTGAAGGGATCGCCGTCCAGGCAAGGGCCGGCCGCGCGAGGCGACGCCTCCCCAGCCGTCGCGCCCCCCGCCGCAGTGAGGAGCAGCACTCCGGCCAGGAGCGCCGAAATCCAAATGTTCATGGTCGTTCTCCGTTCTCGCGGTGCAGCAATGCCGAGCAGCGGAACGGTGGCAGAAGGCCGCCCGACGGGTCGCGCGAAGCAAAATCGCACGAGTGTGACGCAATACTAGCGCAAATAGCGCGCAACGTCAAGCGCTTGAAGAAACCAGAGATGCGCCGACGGGAGAAACCCCCGTGTTGACCGCTTACAGATCTCCCGTGGGCCGGCGCCCGGAGCGCAGCGCGGTGAGCTGCTCCACCGTAAACGGAGGGTCGAACAACTCCTGCGCCGGATGGTATGTCCGAAACAGGTCGGCGATGAAGTCCATGCGCTGGGGCAGGGAGGCCCAGTCCTGCGCGCCGGCGCCTGAGGCGCGGTCGCCAACCGATTCAAGGAGCGCCAGCAGTTCGGGGTCGTCCAGTTCAGCCAGTGTTTGAGGGAACGGATCGGGCAACGGCCGGCCGAGGCGGAGCAGCCGCCCGCGCGGCAGCGTGAGCGTCATCAGCGCGTCGGTTACGACCTGGCGGCCGAGCCGCTGGAGTTCGTCGGCCAGCTCGTCGCGGGCGCGCAGGAGCGGGGCGGTCTGGCGAGCTAACCGCGCAAGCCAGTAACGCGCGCGAGAGGCGCGGTCTGGGAAGAGCTCCTCGACGATGCGCCGGCGGACTTCGCGCGGATGAACCACCGGCGCATTCATCGCCTCGAGAATCTCCGGCTGGAGCCGCATCTGCTCGTGGAAGCCGATTTCGAGGTTAGCGAGCAGGAGCAGTTGCGCCTTCTGCCGCCCGTCCTGAGCCTGCAAGGCCGCTCGATAGTGCTTGAAAGCATCCGCCAGGTAGCGTTGCCCGTCGGGCGGATCGCCGGGGCGCAGGGAGGCAAAAAAGACATCGAACGCTGCGTCGGTCGGCCAACCACCGGCAAAGAGCGCAAGAAACCGGGCGAACTCCGCGCCGATCTCCTCGAAAACCTTGAGGTTGCCGCGCGCCACCGCTTCGCTCGTTCGATCAAAGGCAGCCGCGGGGTTAACCGCAGTCCAAAGCGCCTCGATTGCGCCGCCCAGGCTACGCGGCTGCGCGCCGCTTATTTCGGCGCTCGCCGCCAGGACCGCGTCCACGCGTGCCTGCGCCTCCGGCTCGCCCCGCAGCAGTCGCTCAAACGCGCGCGCCAGGTCCTCCCGCCTGATGCTCTGCCCCGCCTGTCGCGATGCCCATGTTGCGATTGCGCACCAGTTCGCGCCGGGGCCGGTGAGCTGCGCGAACGCAACCGAAATATCGTGGTATGCCTGGGTGATCTGGAGGTTGCGGAGGATGGGGTCGGGGTTGGCCGCGATCCGCCACACGTCGTCGAGGGTGACGACAGGCTGCGATGACGCGGCCGGCGTAGGGCTCATGTTTGCGCAGCGAGAAGCGCTAACCGCCACTGCGCCCGCGCGGCCAGCCCCAACTTTTGCGCCTTGCTGGTGGTGGCGCGCTTGCTGAACACGTCGTACTTGTTGCGCCGGATGCCGTCGTGGATTGCGCGATACACCTCCAGCCCGGCCATCACGCCCCAGCGCCCGGCCGCCAACCGCGGCACGCCCTGCGCTGCGTGCTGGTAATACTCCTCGGTGCGAACCATCTCGAACTCCAACAGCGCGATAAACTGCTCGGTAATCCGTCCCTCGCGCAGGTCAGCCTCGGCCACGCGGAAGCGCGCCATATCTTCCAGCGGCAGATAAACGCGCCCGATGCGGTAATCCTGCCCCACGTCGCGCCAGAAGTTGCTTAACTGCATGGCAAGCGAGAGGCTGTCGGCATAGGGAAGCGTATCCGCCACCATATACGGCGCGCGGACGCCGACAATGTACGTCATCGCGCGGCCAACCGGCACCGCGCTCCCGTCCATGTAGTGCAGCAAGTCGGCAAATGTAGGGAAGCGCGTGACCGTGAGGTCTTCCTTCATCGAGCGGAAGTACGGCTGCATGACCTCGGGCGGGATCCCGAACTTAAGCGCAGTGTCCAGATAGGCACGCATGACCGGGTGGTCAGACGCGCCCGCATCGAAAGCGTTCCAGTACGTCCGCTCCCAGTCCTCAATTGCGCCAAGGGGTGAGGAAAATCCCTGGAAAGACACGTCCACCCGATCATCGCCGACGCGCATCAGCGCATAGAGCGCTTCGACGTGGGGCAGGATGCGCTGCGGCAGGAACCGGCTCGCGAAGGAGTAGTTCTTGCTGGCGGCGAGCATCACACGGCGGCACTCTGCGTAATCTTCCGGAGTCGCGATGGGGCGGGCGACCTGGATCATAGCGACCATTATTGTACTCTTTTTTGTCTAAAGGCGGTAATCTTTCGCCAACCTTTCCTGCAAAAGGCGCGCGGACAGCAACACCATCGGCATGCCGATGCCCGGATACGTCGCCTGCCCGACGAAATACAGGTTTGCGATGTCGCGCGCCTTGTTGTGCGGCCGGAAGTAGGACGACTGGAAGAAGCCCTGGGAGAGCGAGCCGAACGCCACGCCGTAAGGCGCGTTAATGTCGCGCTCCCAGTCCTGGGGCCGGTACTCGCGCTCCCACACCACGTGCCGGCGGATGTCCGGGTCAACAATCTTCTCCAACTGCCGGTACAGCTTTTCTCGCACCACCGGCGCGGCTTGCGTCCAGTCGTTCCTGCCCTGTAAATTCGGCATAGGCGCCAGCAGGTACAGCACGCTGTGGCCGGGCGGCGCAAGGGACGGGTCTGTTACCGTCGGGTTGTTCAAGTGGAACGAGGGATCTTCAGGGATGACCTTCGTGCGGAAAATGGCATCGAGATTGGCGCGGTAGTCCTCTGAGAAGTAGAGCGCCTGGTGCCGCATGTGGTCGTACTGTTTATCGACGCCCAGATACAGCAAGTAGCCGGAGCACGCGTAATCCATCTTGTCGAGCTTCGCGTCCGTGTGCACCTTGCGGTGTTCGGACCGGATCAACCGCTTGTAAGTGTAGACCAAATCGGCATTGGAAACAACGATATTCGCCGGAACAAACTCGCCCGACTCCAGCGTGACGCCGTTCGCCGCGCCATTCGCGATGTTGATCTCCTTCACCGCCGCGCCCGTGCGCAAGTTCACGCCCATCTCTCCACACAGCGCGACCATGTCCTCGATGATGCTGTAGATGCCGCCCATCGGATAGTTCATGCCCTCAACCAGGTCGGCATACGTGATCAGGCTGTACATCGCGAGTGCGTCAAAAGGCGACAGGCCGAGGAACATGGAGTGGAACGAAAACGCCTTGCGCAGCTTGTCGGTATGGAAATACTTGCCGACCTGCTCATAAAGGTTCTGGTACGCGCGGGTCTGCGCCAGCCGCACGCCGGCCATCGGGTTTGCGAGGTCCGTGATACGGTCGTAGTTCCGGTCGACAAAATCCATGCCGAGCTCGTACTTCTTCGCGCTGTCGCCGATAAAGCGGAAAAGGCGCTCCGTGACCCCCGGCTCCACGCGCTCCACCTCGGCCGACAGCTTCGCCATGCTGTTATATAAGTCGATATGGGTCCCGTCGTGATAGTAGATGCGGTAATTCGGATCGAGCGTCTTGAACGTGATGCGCTTGTTGAGGTCCTGCCCGATGGCGCGATACGTCTCCTCGAAGGTATCCTTCATCACGAGGATGGTCGGGCCGATGTCCACGCGGAAGCCGCACTCTTCGAGCACGTTCGAGCGCCCGCCCGGCCGCTTGAGCTTCTCGACGACCGTCACGTCCAGCCCCATTTTGCGCAACCGAAGCGCCGCGGCCAGCCCGCCCATCCCCGCGCCGATAATCACGACTGACTTCATAATGACTCCCTCACGAAACCGCTGCATGTCCAGCCAAATCCGTCTATTTCGCAGCGGGTAAATCTTCCAGAACCGCCTGCGCCGCCAGCTTGCCCGACAGCATCACCATCGGTACGCCGCCGCCCGGATGCGTCGTTCCGCCGCAGAGGTACAAGCCTTTTACATCGCCCGCGCGGCTCTCCGGCCTCCTGAACGCCACCCACGGGCTGTCGAACAACTCGCCGTAGAGCGCGCCGCGCCAGCTTGCCGTCTTCGCCTCGATGTCGTTAGGCGTGATACACTGCTCCGTCACAATCCTGTCGCGCAGGTCGTAGCCGAAGCGCGCAAGCTGCCCCAGCACCACGTCGCGGTACTCGCCCGCCTGCTTGTTCCAGTCGTACTCCGGCCCCACCGCCGGCGCGTTGACCAGCAGATACCAGTTCTCATGTCCCGCGGGCGCATCCTCCGGGGTCGATTTGCAGGTGATCGACGCGTAGATTGTCGGCTCGCGCGGGGGCAGCCTGCGGTCGAAGATGTCGACGAACTCCTGCCGGTAATCGCGGCAGAAGAAGATATTGTGATGCGCCAGCTTCTCATGGACCCCGCGCACGCCGAGCAGCAGGATGAAACCGGAACAGGACAGCTTTTGCAGGCCCAGCCTGCGCGCCCGACGCGCGGGCGCCTCGCCCTGCGGCAGCAGCCGGTTATAGACGAGCGCCGCATCCACGTTCGCAAGCACCGCATCCGCTGCAACCTCTTCGCCGTTTGCCAACTGAACGCCCACCGCGCGGCCGTTCTTGACCATGATCCGCTGGACGGGTGTCCCAAGCCGAATCTCGACGCCCAACTTGCAGGCGAGATCGTATAGCGCGCGGGCAATCGAGTAGATGCCGCCCTGCGGATACCATACGCCCTCGTTCAGCTCCACATGCGAGATCACGCCCAGCGTGGCGGGCGCGTGGTAGGGGCTGGAGCCAATGTAGGTCGCAAAGCGGCCGAGCAACTGCCGCATCTGAGGCGAGCGGACATACCCTTTGATCGAGCCGTGCAGCCGTGAAAACGGCTGGAGGCGCAGCGCGTTCCCCACGCCCACCTTCGGCAGGTCGGTCGGCCGCGGGCGCTTGCCGTAGACAAAGAGCGGGCTGGTGACTTTGTGAAGGAACGCGGCGTGGTCAAGGTACGCGCTGTAACCCGCCGCGTCATGCGCATCCATCTCCGCGATCTGCCTGACCGTCGCTTCGCGGTCCAGCTTCACGTCCAGTTGCTTGCCGTCCGCGAAGAAGTAGCGCGTGAGCGGATCGACCGGCGTCAACGTCAGCCACTCCTCCAGCCGCTCGCCCGCAGCCGCGAACAACTCTTCAAAGACAGGACGCATCGTGATGACCGAAGGCCCCGCATCCCACCGGAAGCCGCCCGCGCGAAACTCGCGCATCTTGCCGCCCGGTGTTGAGTGCTGCTCGAAGCAGACTACACGGTAGCCTGCTGCCGCAAGCCGAATGCCGGCGCTTAATCCGCCAACCCCCGCGCCCACCACCACAACCGTCTTACTCATGCCGCCTTCACCAGCCGTCCTTTCCACACGGGCCCGCCGTACTTTATCTGCCACCAGCAGGCAAGCAGCGAAATCCAGGTCATGACAGTCACAGTCACCGGCATCAGCAGCGCATCGCGCGCCCGCTGGCGCGTGAACGATGCCGTCACGCCCCGAACTACCATGCCTGCCAAAGTTAACGCCGCGGGCCAAACCGGCCACATCGGCAGGGTCAACGCCAGCGGGCCGACCGCAAGCGCAACCTCGCGCGGCCCCGCAAAGCCAAACAGCAGCCACAGCGGCGGGATCAGAAAGACGACTACGTGAAACAGGATCGACAGGAGCACGCCGAAGACGGACCCATAGCCGCCGACCAGACTCTTGGCAAATCCATTCCGCACGCCCGGCCAGTCCGTGTACATGCGGCACGAGACAAGGCGGTTGCCGTCCGCCATGCGCAGCCGCAGCCCCGCGCCCTTGATCCGCCGCGCCAGCTTCACGTCCTCAACCACTTCAGCCGCGACGCCTTCGTGCCCCTTGATCGCGTCGTAGGCTTTCCGCCGAAACGCCATCACCTGCCCGTTCGCCGCGCCGAACGCGGCCAGCGGCAGGTAGTGCGTCGCGAGGATCGGCAGGTAGCCGATGACGACGAGCGCCATGTTCGGCACGGTGAGCCGCTCGGCCCACGTCTCGGTGATCTGCGTGGGCCAGACGGTTTGCAGGTCCGCGCCGCCACGCTCCATTTCGTCCACCAGAGCTGCCAGCCCCTCCGCCGCCCAGATGGTGTCCGCATCGGTGAAGAGCAACACGTCGCCCTTCGCCGCCTGCGACAACTGGTGACACGCCCAGTTCTTGCCGGCCCACCCGGAGGGCAGGGGCTTGCCGTTGATGATGCGCAGCCGCGTATCCCCCGCTGCCGCCGCGCGCGCCCGCTCCGCGGTCCCGTCTTCCGAGTTGTCGTCCAGCGCGATCAACTCAAACCGCGCGTAGCTCTGCGCCAGCAGTCGCCGCACCGTCCCCTCGATCACCGCCGCCTCGTTCCGCGCCGGCACCAGCACAGAGACAAACGGCTTCTCGGCTGACTCGCCTTGCGCAGGCAGTCTGAGGCGAGGAAAGAAGATCAGGTTCGATAGCGTGATGCCGATCATGCCGAGCAGCGCGGCGGAGACGATAAGCGCGAGGACAAGCACGATCAGCCTCCCGCCATGCGCGCATGTGGGGCATGGGCCAGGTCGTCGCGGTGCTTGAGCGCAAGGATCGCCACCGTCCCGGCCCATGCGGCCAGCATCGGCGGCGAAACCAGCCCGATCAGGCCCAGAAAGGCGAGCAGCGCAAGCAGCGCGGCCATGACTGCCCACCCCGGCCCGGCAATGAGCTTATTGAGCAGCAGCAGGGTCAGCGCCATGACGAACGGCCCGAACGGCACGGTCAGCGCAGTCCACACACCAAAGGTCGTCGCGATGGCCTTGCCCCCGCGAAAGCGCAGCAAGGGCGAATACGCGTGGCCGAGGATGGGCGCCAGCATGACCGGGACAAGCAGCCAGCCGTCCACGCCGAAAACATAGTGCGCCAGCGCCACGGGCAGCGCGCCCTTGATCATGTCAAGCGCAATCGCGAGCGCGCCGAGCAGCTTATTCCCGCTTGCGCGCGCCACGTTCGTCCCGCCGGGATTCCCGTCGCCGTACAGCCGGATGTCCTTGCCGAACAGGAGGCGGCCCAGGATCACGGAAAACGGGATCGCGCCGAGCGCAAACCCGATCACCGCCCAGGCGAGCGCGTCCATGCCAGCCATACAAACAACCCCATGCCGACAAAGCCGACCGCCGCCGGACCGTAGAGCGCCCAGAAGAGGATGAGACCCACCGTCTCAATCAACCACGTGAGCGTATAGACGATCAGCAGCGGCCGGGCGGGCAGCGCAGGGGGCCGCGCCAGCGCGGTGATCAACCCGGACACCAGCAGCCACCCCGCATAGTTGATGAGCGGGATGCCGAAATACTGCCCCGGCTGATCCCAGGCCCACAGCCCCCAGTTGACCATCTGCGGGTCAAGGAAGAGGTCCCACGCGGTGAACGCCAGCGCGCTGACCGCGATAAATGCGATGCCGCTCGCGCGTCCAGTGATGCGCTGCGCCACGGCCCACGCAGGCGGCAGCATCATCAGCCACGCCAGGGGAATCAGCAACGGCACGCCGAGCAGTTGCGGCTGAAGCCGGTCAGTGTAGTGGTACGCGCCGAAGGGGAAGCCGGTCTTCGAGCCGAGAGCCTCCGATGCCCACGCGACGACAACCACCGTCGCAACGAGCAGGGTTGTTCGCTTCCACCCTGCGGCCTGGCTGACGAGCAGCACGGAAAGGCTTGCCTGCAAAACCACGCTGAGGATGACGCCGGCCAGCAGCGCGCGGTCGCCGAGCAGCCACTGCGCGATGGGCATGGAGATCATGCAGACGAGCCATGCGATCAGCAGGCCGCGCGACCCGCCTTGCCAGTCGGAGGGGGACAATTGTTTGCGCAGGTTAAGGACGAGGGACATGATGACGCTACCTTACGCTACGGATGAAGTCGAGAACTGTCTGACGCACACGCGGCCATGCGGCGTTATGCGGATCGGTCAGATTGTGCTCGCTATCCACTAATACGTATGACGGCTGTTTAGGTAGCCGATGGATCAGCGCTTCTGTTTGCGCGGCGCGAGCGACGCTGTCGCGTTTACCTTGCGTGACCAGCACGGGCGCGTCAACCGTCGCCGCGGCGCGCTGCGCCTTCCGCGAAACCGCGCGAATCTGGTCGATCAGGCCGAGCGGGACGCGAAAATCGCGGATAGCTGAACGCACCGCGAGATCGTCGAGGTCGATCCCCGGCATGAACTTCGCCATGCCCTCGCGCATCTGCGGGCTGTCGAAGTTCGCCTTGCGCATGGGCCGCAACCCGATGGGCAGGAACGGCCGCACCAGGAACTCTACCGGCGGCAGCCAGCGCGGCTCCGGCCACGAGAACGGCGCCAGCAGAGCTAACGCGTTCGGCTTGACGCGCTCTTGAATAACCAGCGCAATGGCCGCGCCCATCGAGTAACCGACAATTACCAGCGGCGAGTGCCCCTTGCGCAGCAACTCGTTCGCGCTGCCCTCGGCAGCCGCGATCCATTCCTCGTGCCGCCGTTCGAGCAGCGTCCCGATGTCCGCGCCGAAGCCGGGCAGCAGCGGCGCGTGGACCGTCCACCCCTCGTCATTCAGCGCCTCGCCCAGCCCGCGCAATTCCGCGGGGGTGCCCAGGAAGCCGTGCAGGAGCAATGCGGCAGGCTGTCCGCCTTCCAGCGTGAACGGCGCATGTTCCGACCCGGCGAACGCCTCAAACGAGGGGAGCGCAGGCTGCTCCTTTGGCGCGGCCAGCGCGTGGAGCAGGTCGAACAGGAAGAGGAAGCCGCCTTGAACGACGATGCCCCAGCCGTTGCCGCGCGCAAAGGCATCGTCCTGGCCGATAGTATAAATCAGAACAATCCCGCCCGCCACATACAACACGTCCAGACCGGTATTGATCCACAACAGCCGCCGCAGGCTGCGCGCCTCTTTCTCCATGATGGACGGCCCGCCCAGGTTCGATAGCCGCCGTTTCTCAGAAGCCCGCCGGCCAAAGACGGCGATCCCCGCGTCGATAACACCCCACACCACCGCCTGTAAGCCAAAGCCGCGCCAGAATGCGTCGCCGAAAATCAGCAGGAGCGCGCCAGCAAAAACGCTCAGCGCAGACCAGAGCAACAGCCGCCGGGTGAGCGCGTCCTGAAAGTCCCAGATCATCGGCCATTCGCTCCGGGTGTGAGCGTCGGGCCGTCTGCCGTATCCTGCACCTGCCAGCCAAGGGCCTCAATCTTGTTGCGAAGCTGGTCTGCGGTCGTCCAATCGCGGCGAATGCGCGCAAGTTGCCGCTCATTTGCCAGCGCCTGCACCTCGTCGGGCGCAGCGTCCGTGGGCGCATCCAGCGCGGCGAGCGCTTCGTCCACGACGGATTGCGGCAGTTGCGCCAGCAGATCGGCCCCCCGGAAAGGACCGAGCAGGCGCAGGTCAAACGTTTCGCCGTCAGAGAAAGCCACCTCGCGGCCATCATGCGCAACCGTAATCCGCCCCTGCCCCAACACCTGCGCCTGTCCCGCCACCAGGTCAAGAGTGACCGCAGTATGCTCGTCAATGCCGACGACCGTCACGTCGGACGGCAGCATGCGGATCAGCTCGTCAAAGCGCTCCTTGCCCACAAAGCAGTGGCTCGTGTCGAGGTCCACGCCGCCCTCCGTGTTGTTCCAGTGCGAAACAATGGCGAGGTTCAGCCCGAACGGCGCGAGTAGATCGAGCCCTTCCTGCCAGTGCAGGTCGTGGCCCGCTTTGTATATCTCGTAAACCGGCAAGACATAGCGGCCAACCGCGATGGCGCCCGCGCTGGCAAACATGAGCGCCGCGCCGAGCGCGTGCCGCGCGCGGATGCGCTCCCAGGCGAGCGAACCGACAAGCTGCCGGGCGGCATAAGTCGGGCTTCCCGGCCCGGCAAAAATCAGGCTTGCGCGCAAGAGAGGATTAGTGATCGCGGCATCGTCGGGCGATAGGGGCGTGCCGCGACGCCGCGCGCGGACGACTTCCACCTGCGCGGCGTAACTGTTGAGGCGGTTTTGCGCGAACGTCGCGACGCGGGTTGCCACGCGCTCGCTGTTCAGCTCGAAGCCCGCGGGCGTTTCGAGGATCGCCGCGCGAAAGCCGCGCGGCAGGTCGCGCGCCAGCGACTCAAAAACGCGTCCGCCGGCCACCGCGGTCTCCCCCGAGCCAAGCAGCGTAATCTTGCCCGGCGTCATTTCCCTGCCTTCGCCAGAGGAGGCAACTCGCCCACCACCTCCAGCCCTGCGTGCCTGCCCGTGTCGTCGAACAGCACGCGACCGGTTCGATTGTCCGTTAGCCGCGCATGAATGCGGGCGGTGAGGCTCTCCATCACGCGCTGAAGCATAGCGGTCCGTTCAGGCGAGTGCAGCAGGCCGCCCGCTGCGCGCGTCGCTTCAATCTCGACCTGGTAGTTGCGGTCTGCGAACGTGAGATAGACGTGATCGTCGGTCACATCCTGCCGCTCGATCCGCGCGCCGGTATACGTCGCGAAACGATACAGCTTCCCTTCATGCCATAGGCCGACGATGAAGCCGTTGAACGCGTTGCCGAGCCAGGGGATAATCGCAACCGAGGCGGTGATGCAGGAGCCGGTCGAGGCGAAGTGGTTGCTTTGCATCCAGATCCAGGCCTTAGGGAACGCTTGTCCCCAGTCCTTCTCAATGTACCCCCGTCCACCGGTGAAGTCAACCGCCTCGCCGTCGATGGTCAGGCCGCCGTCGATGCGGTGATCGAAACTCAGCACGCCGTGGTAGCACTCCATCATCGGCACAAGCGCGTACCAGCCCATAATTCCGGGCGAAAGGAACGTGACCGGCCAGGGAGTCCCGCCGGAGAAGCGCAGCTCCCCGCGCATCTCGCGCTCAGGCGACTGGATGTCGAGCGAGAACGAGTCGCGCGTGAAGCGGTTCGGCCCCACCTGTATCTCGAAACGATCCGGCGCGGCCGAAAAGGATTCATAGGGGTAGCGGTGATACGTGCTGCGGCCTGTCAGGCCGTCGAGCGTCTGCGCAAAGCAGTGCGACTCTGCGGGGTCTTCTCCGATGAACACGCCGGGAATGACCGCGTGCGCGTGCGTCTCGGCCGCATCGACCAGTTTGAAGTACCATCCCTCAAAGAAGGGCCCCTTCTTGCCGAACCCGTGATACGCTTCCGGCCGCCAGATGTTTCGTATGTTTCGCATGCGCTCCCCGCCCTCGCGTTACTGATCTTCTTTCCTTGCAACTCGCTCCGTGTTGCCCTCGGCCGGCGCCTCGTCCGACTTCGCGTCCCACTCGCGGTTCAACTGATCGAGCAGCGCCAGCAACTGCTTATTCTGCGGGATGTCCATCATGCTCGAACCCCGATGCTCATACCGCACCGCGCCGCTGCGATCCAGCACCAACAGCGTCGGCAGCCGCCCCAGTTGCAGCAGGCTCACCTTCTGCCCGTACTGGTTCGCCACCTCATGCCCCGGGTCGATCAAGCCCGGCATGGGCATCTGCTCCTTCTCCCAGAACGCGACCACCTGCGGCCCATCTTCCGGGGAAACGATCAGCGCTTCCGCATTCCGCACCACGAACTCTTTGTAATCCTGGCGCAACTGCGCCATATGCCGGCGGCAGAACGGTCAGTAGAGGCTCCGGTTGAACACCAGCACAACGTTCTGTATGCCCCGGTAGTCCGACAGCCGGACGCGCCGGCCCTTCGTGTCCATCAACTCAAAATCAGTCGCCTGCTTTTCCGTTACCCTCTTATCCATCGTCCCCATTCTCCAGATGCCAGACACATCGCACCCATAAAAAAGATTTGCGCAGAGGACGCAAAGGCAACAGAGACACTGTGAGACCTCTGCGTCCTCTGTGGCTCAAGCGTTTTCATGCGGATGCCCCGGCCGCAGTCGTGATCAGCAATGGCCCGACAAGCGCCAGAACAACTAACACGATCAACACGCCCAACAAACACGAACCGCTTTCGCTTTATCGCCCTCACGCTGACCATCATAGCCACCGCGCTGCTCTTCGTATGTGAGGATTCTACCCGGGTGTATAGTGTTTGTCAAATATATGTAGAGACAATGAGCTTAAGAGGCGCTTGCAGGACTGCGTGAGTGCGGTTCAAGATTTGCGCGCATAGTTTCGGAAAAGCCCTTGACTTACCCTGCGAACATATGTTATAGTCAAGATAGCGGAACAAAAAGCTATTGCTCCTTAACAAGCCCTGCGTATAGCTGCCGCGCGCTGCCGCAAAACTGAATTTCGCGCAAAATCGCGAATCGCGTCCATCTAAGCGGGCAGCTCGTCTGGCAGCGCCACGCGCCCGCCGCCAAACCAACGCGCGCGTTTAACCGCATCACCTCGGTCACGCGTGCGCAGCCAAACTGAATTTCGCGCGAAAACATAAGCGCTACGCATCTTAACAACCGCATACAACTGTCTCGCCACTCGGCGCTTTGTAACTAATTACACCAAACTCATTGCGCTATGTAGCGCAACAACGATCCGAGCAGCCCATTCTGAGCAAATAAAAGGGGTCAGGAGCCTGTCTCTTGCTCCTGACCCCTGCCGCTCAACGGGTCAGCCGCCTGTGCGCCAACCGGTGCGGCGTCTCTGCCGCAATGCCGAGCCGCTTGCGCCGGTCCGCCTCGTAGTCCGAGCAGGTGCCGACAAACCAGTTCGCGCTGCCGTCCTCCTCAAAGGCGAGGATGTGCGTGCAGATGCGGTCGAGGAACCAGCGGTCGTGGCTGACGACGATGGCGCTGCCCGCATACTCGTCGAGCGCCTCTTCCAGCGCGCGCAGCGTGTTCACGTCGAGGTCGTTGGTTGGCTCGTCCAACATCAGGACGTTCGCGCCCTGCTTGAGCACCTGCGCGAGATGCACGCGGTTGCGCTCGCCGCCCGACAGGTCGCCGACGCGCTTCTGCTGGTCCGAGCCGAGGAAGTTGAAGCC
>CAZPTI010000088.1:0-16433 GCA_964588925.1 uncultured Anaerolineales bacterium
CGCTCCGCGTCGCCGTGGAAGCGCACCAGGCTGAACTCCGTCTCCACCAGCCCCGGCTCGATGTTGGTCACGCGAATCCCATGCTCCAGCACGTCGATCCTCATTGCCCGGCTGATGATCGCCACCGCCGCCTTCGTGCCGCAGTAGACGGCCCCGCCCGCATACGGATCGCGGCCGGCCACCGAGCCGATGTGCGCCACATGCCCGCGCCCCCGCTCGACCATGCCCGGCAGGATCGCGCGCGTCACGTAGAGCAGCCCCTTCACGTTCGTGTCGACCATCTCGTCCCAGTCGTCGATCAGCCCCTCGTGCAGCGGGTTCAGCCCGCGCGAAAGGCCCGCGTTGTTGACGAGGATGTCCACCGCCGCCCACTCCGGCGGCAGCTTGCCCAGCTTCTCCGCCACGGCCTCCCGCTCGCGCACGTCCAACTGGATCAGCAGCGTTTCGGTCCCGTGCGCCGCCTTGAGCCGGGCCGCCAACTCCTCCAGCCGCTCCATGCGTCGCGCCGCCAGAATCAGCCGGCAGCCCTCCGCAGCCAGCGCCTCCGCCGTCGCCCGCCCGATCCCCGAGCTGGCCCCGGTGACGAGCGCAATCTGTCCCTTAATCGACACTGATGGCATCTGTGATGTCTCCTTGAATGAACTAGCGCAACTGCCTCAGTATACCGTCGAGCCGCGCCAGATCCAACGACAGCAGCTTTGCCAGCTCGCGCCCCGCGCCGACAAGATACTGCCGCCGCTCCTCGTCGGAAGGTCGCGCATCGCGCGCCAGCCGCAGGGCCGCAACAAGAATCTGATCGGCGGTCAGCGGATTTCCGTTCAGCACCAGCCTGAGCCAGTCGTGTTGCCCGGTGAAAAGCTTGACCTCCGCTCCGTTGCATGTCTCAATCACGTCCAGCGTCCGGGGCGGCTGGGGAGGCAGCCTGTGGTAATAGTTGCGCCCGTCGCCATAGCCGACCACCATGACCTCGACCACCACGGGCACCTGGCGCCGCTGCCGTTGATCCTCGATGAAGTCAGGCCGCTCCTCGCCGGCGGCGACTAACTGCCGCACGAACACATCATCTTCGATGGTCACATTGCAGGTCAGACCGTAGATAATTTCATTATTGCGCCCGGCTGCGCGCAGCAGCGCGCCCAGTTGCGGGGTCATCTTGTCCTGGTCGGCCATCAACTGCTGACAGCCAACCGTAAAGCTCGTCGTGCTCGAACGCAGCACCCGTCCTACTTTAATGCTATCGGCCACCGTTATCTCCTTGCTGCCCGACTGTACACCTTCATCTGCGCTTTTGCCGAGATGGCAGGCACAAGCCCGTTGCGCCACATGATCTGGGCGAGGAAATCGTTCAACGAAGCTTTCTCCTCTTCCGTCACCACGGCCAGTTCATGCGCGCGCGCCAGAACGTAGGGATAGGGCAGTGGCGCGCAGTTCGCCGCAATCACGGCCTGCGCGATGTTCAGCTTCTCCGGAACCTTTGCCACCCACCCCGGCGCCTCAAAGCGCGCAATCGCCGGTTCTTCGTTGCGCCCCGGCCGCGCCATGTTGGCGTAAAAGAAAGCGATGCGGTCGCCGCCAGAACACCGCTCATACCGGTCGTTCGTCACCGAGCTGGCCGTAAACAAGGCGCTGCGCTCGTTGGGCCGGAGGCCGGCGAACAATTGCCGATCAGTCAGGCTGACAAACGGTCCTTTGCGCAGCCGTTCCCGATTGATCGCGTCGATCTCGGTCGCGATCAGCTCCAGGATGCGCAACACGTAGGCGCTCCGTGGCCGGTCGGTGTAGCCCACCGGAATCGCGCGCGCTGCCTCCAAACGCTTCATCTGCGCGACAAAGAAACCCATCTCCTCGTTGAGTTTCTGTTCGTTTTCCTTGTCGGCGCCCAGCCAGGGGAGGAGCGGGCCGTCCGTCAGCGCAATGATGGGCACAGACAGGTCGCCGCCAAGCGCCACTCGTTCGGCCTCCACAAGGTCCGCCAGCGCCTTCAATTCCTGTCGCCCGCGTTCCGCGCCGATCTCCTCATCCGACCGCAACTGGCCGTCCGAGTTGTAAAGCTCTTCCTCCTTGTAACAAATCGCCGGAACGCTCAAGACAGCGGGGGCCTGATTGCTGCCCACGCGAAAGACAATCGAGCCGATATTGATGACGTAATAGAGGGCAGCCGCATCCCGGTCAGGAAAAATCTGGCTGCCGTCCGTGGCAATGATAACGGCCTGGGGGACATCGAGCGAAACCAGCGTGGTCTCGTCGAGCCGGTCGCCCAGGGGAACCGCGCCGCGGCGCCACGCGTCTTCATCTTGCGCGCGCGCGATCTTTTTCAGCAACTCAGGAGTGACTGCGCCTTCCGTTCGCAGCCGCTCTTGCGCGCGAGCCAGCTTCTCGGTAAGCTCGCTCTGGCGGCTAACGATGGAAGCGCCCATCGCGTCCACTTGTCCGGTCAGGCGATTCAGTTCGAGGGTCACGGATTCCTCCGAACAGATTTTCGTTATCATTATAAGCTGTGGGCCGCGTTGGCGCAACTGCCGCCGCCTTAAAACGAGCGTTGACAAATCGCGCGCGTTGACATAGAATTCCTATATAGGTTTTTGCGTGAACTTCAAGGAGCGTCCTCTATGGCCGAACCTCTCCGCTCAACGGTGGGCCAGTTTAGCAGCTCGGGCGGTCGCTGGCAGCCGCGCGCGCTGAATGTGCGGTCGGTCGAACCTGCGCCGGACCACCCACGCGCGGATCGGGGCAGCTTCTACGTGCTCATCGAGGTCACCGGCGCGGGTGGCAGCCACGCCGCGCTCTACCGCCAGCTTCTCAACGCGGCCCAGACCGCCTACTACGAAGTGGGCGAGTCGGTCGAGGTCGCGCTGCGGCAGGCCGTGCGCGAGGTGCAGGCCATCCTCCGTCGCGCCAATGAGGCGCTCCCCGAGGCCAACTGGCGCGCAGGGCTGACGATGGTCGTCCGCTGGGGCGCCAGCCTCATCATCGCGCAGGCCGGCCCCTCGCTCCTGCTCATCAGCCACCCGAAGACGGTCGACATCTACCCGGAGAAGCTCGGCGATTCCGGCCCCGCGCTCGGCGGCCCGGAACGGCCCGAAGTGGTCATCTACGACGCCACGGTCGAGCACGGCAGCATGGTGCTCCTCGCGCAGAGCGACTGGGCGCAGCAGGTCAAGATGGAGGCGCTCGCCGTCGCAGCCGCCGCAACCAGCGTCGGCGCAGCCTCGCAGTATCTCGGCCAGCTTGCCGGCCGCGCGGACCTGAGCGCGCTGCTCATCGCCTTCACGCACGACATCCCTACCGTTAAAGAGGGGAGCGACAGCCTGCGCGCGCTGCCCACCGGCGGACCCACGGGCGTCGAGCCGGAGCCGGAGACGCCCCCGGCCGAGCAACCGAAGCAGGGCAAGGGCATCTTCGGCGGGCTGTTCGGCAAGAAACCGGCGCAGGATCGCGTCGAGCCGGACGAGTTCGCTGCGGAAGCGGAAGCGGACGATCACGCCGTCGTCGAGCCGGTCATCCCGCCCGTCGTACTGCCGCCTGTCGCGTCGCGCCCGCCCGGCCCCCGCGTCGCGCCGCCGCCCGTCGTCGAGTATGTCGAGCCTGCGCCGTCAGCGGAGGAGTTGCGCGCCGCTGCTGAGGCCGAAGCGCGCCAGCAGGCCGCCTGGGGCCAGCGGACAGCGCCTCCGACTCCTGCGCCCGTAGCCGGGCCCGTGGTCGAGCCGGAGCCGTTCGTCCCCGCGCCGCCGCCCAGATCGGGCCGCAGCGGCTGGGCGCTCGTGCTCGCCGTCATCTTCATCCCGCTGCTGATCCTCGGCGTGGTGGTCGGCATGTTGTTCGTCCGCACGCGCGCGGCCGATGCCCAGTTCACCCAGACCCTTGCCGGCGCAGAGAACATCATCACGCAGGCCGAGCAGACGACGGACGACGCGCAGGCCAGCCAGCGTCTTGGCGGCGCGAAGGAGTTCCTCGACCAGGCAGCCGCGCTCCGCCCCGACGATCCGGCCCTCAAGGCCATGACCGACCGCTACGACAGGCTGGTCATGCGCGTGGAGAAGGTGACGCCGCTGTACGGCATCGTCCCGCTGTGGCCGTTCCAGCCGGAGACGGGCCGCAACCTCAGCCGCACTGTCGTCAGCGGCGAGTCGCTCTTCGTGTTGGACAAGGCATCCAACGAGGTCTACCGCTTCCTCTTCCAGAACGCGCTGGCCGACAGCGTCAAGCCCGCATCGGATAAGCCGGTCGTCAAGAAGGGCGACCCGGCAGGCGACAAGACGGTGGGCGACCTGATGGACATGGCGTGGGTGGAAGCGGCCACGGCGAACCAGCGGAGCATGCTGCACGTGCTGGACGTGACCGGCCAACTGGTGGGCTACGACGAGGTCTTCGGCCAGAAGGCGCTGGCGTTGAACAAGACGGGGTGGGTGTCGCCGCAACTGATGGCCGGGTACATGGGGAATCTCTACATCGCGGACCCTGGCGCGAACCAGGTGTGGAAGTACACGCCGACGGCCAACGGCTACGAGGGCGAGCCGGTGGGGTGGTTCCCGGCCGAGAAAAAGCCCGACATGACCGGGCTGGTCAGCATGGCAATCGACGGGCACATCTGGCTGCTCCACTCCGACGGCCGTCTGCTCAAGTTCCTCAGCGGCGAGCAGCGCCCCTTCGCGTTCCCCGACCTGCCGTCGCCCATGAACAAACCCACCGCGCTCGCCATGTCGCAGGACGGCGACCGGCTCTATATCGCCGATCCGAGCAACGCGCGCATCATCGAGACGACCAAAGAGGGCAAGTTCCTGCGCCAGTTCCGCGCGCGCGAAGGGGAGCCGCTGCGCGACGTCAAGCACCTCTTCTACGACGAAGCCAAGGGGATGTTCTACATCCTCACGAGCAACCAGCTCTACAAAGCCGCCCTCCCGCAGCCGGGGCAGGCGCAGCAGTAACTGACTTCTCTACGAAACCGGGGCCGGGAACGTGATGTCGAAGCGCGTGCCCCGGTCCCGCTGCATTTCTATCGTCCCGTCGATCTGCTTCGCCAGCATCACCGCAAGCTGCAAGCCGAGCGAGCTTGTCCGCTCCAACGCGAACCCTTCCGGCATCCCCACGCCGTCATCCGCCACGGTCAGCCGCAGCCGGCCCTCGCCCGCGTCCGCCAGCCGCACGCTCACCGCTCCGCTGCGCCCGTCGGGGAAGGCGTGCTTGAGCGCGTTGCCAACCAGCTCGTTGACGATCAACCCGCACGGCACGGCAATGTCCACGTTCATCCAGGTGGCCGGGACGTCGAGATTCAAGCCAATCGGCGCGGCGTGCGGCCGGTAGATGCGGTACAGGTGCGCCACAAGCATCCGCAGATAGTCGCCGAAGTCGAGCCGCGCCAGGTCGGGCGAGGCATACAGCTTCTCATGGATCAGCGACATGGCCTTGATGCGCGACTGCCCGTCAATCAGGGCCTCGGTGAGGGCCGGGTCTTTCGCAACCTGGCTTTGGAGGCTGAACAGGCTGGTGACGATCTGGAGGTTATTCTTGACGCGGTGGTGCACCTCTTTGAGCAGCACCTCTTTTTCCTTGAGCGCGGCGCGCAACTCCGCCTCGGCCCGCTCATGCTCGCCGATTTCCGCTTCGAGCGCAGCATTGGCCTCTTGGAGCTCGCGCGTCCGCTCGTCGACGCGGCGCTCCAGCTCGTTGCGCGCGCGCATCAGCCCGGCGGTCAGCTCCCGCTCCGACTGCCGCAGCGCGTCGTTCTCCCATGCAGCCAGCAACTGCCGCAGGCTCAGCAGCGCGATGATCCCGCCGAGAAACAGCGCCAGCGCGGGGAAGGGCACGCCGGTAGGCCGGTAGTGGTCCCACACGAGCAGCGCGAACGCCAGGAAGATTGCCGCGTAAGGCAGCCCCAGCGTCCAATTGATGATCGGCTCACCGGCCCGGTCGTCGCGCGTCGCGCTGAGCTCCGCTGTCGTCGCTTGATCCGGCATCGTCCACTCGCGCACGGCCGCCAGCGCAAAGAGGATCGCCATGAGGGTGTAGCCCAGGTCGAGGAAGCCGCCGGGCGCGTACAGATCGCGCAGCACCTGCCAGCTATACAGCGTGTCGGTGATCAGCATGACGCCCGTCCCGGCCGCCAGCAGCCGGAGCGCAGGCTGGCTTTCGGGCATCACGCGGCGGCTCAGGAGGAGCAGCAGCGCCCACAGCAGGGCCACGTCGCCGGCCGGGTACGCCAGCGCCACGGCCAATCCCAGGTCGCCCACTTCGCCGCCGGCCAGCCGACCGACGCCAAACACCCAGAAGGCCAGAATGCCTGCCAGCAGCGCGCTTGCCATGTCGATTGCCAGGCGGATGCGCTCGCCGGGCCGGTGCGGACTCGCGGGCAGCAGGACAAGCCCGATGGCGAACAGGGGATAGAACGCGAGATAGAACGGATCGGCGATCGAGGGCACCGGCAGCTCGCCCTGCGTCGTGATCAGCGCCCACCACACGACGTCGCCGAGCAAATTGGCAAAGAGCGCCAGCGTCAGGAAGCCCCAGGCGTAGCGGCCTTGCTCGCGTCGTCGCATCTTGCGCGCGGTCACTGCGCCCAGCGCCAGCGTTGCCGTTACGGACTCGGCCAGGCTCAACGCATCGGCGCCCGTCTTGGCGATAGCGGGGTTATTCGCGGCGAGCGCGGTCAGGGAGACGTGCAGCAGAAAGACGAGCGCGGCGATCAGAAGGGCGGAGTGCCAGAGGCGCTGTGGATCGGGAGAAGGCGCAGTTCTCGGCAAGTTCATCGGCGCACCCGTGTGGTGGATGGATCGGTACGGCGGAACAGCCCTACTATGCCCCGCAACCCCTTTTCAGTCAAACCGCGCAACCTCGTGGGGAGTTGATCTCTTTCGGTTGCGCATTTGCGCTCTGCGGAACTCACCACCGTTGCGCGCCGTCTCACAGAAGGCCGCCTCTGTGGGCGCGCCTACTTTTCTTTGGGCGTCGGCCCAGACAGGGTATAATTGCTGGCTATGCCTCAGAGTACGACTCATCCAAAGCCTTCGTCCGGGCGCCGCTCCCTGTGGTCCGGCATCCTGCTCGGCGGGCTGTTGACCGTTTTCGTCGCGATGTTTGCCTACGTCGCGTATCTGTTCCTGTCGTGGGGCCAGGCGGCTGCGTCTCAGGCGCCGGACATGCCGCCGCTTGAGTTGCCCAGGATCGTACGCCCCGCCACCGAGGCGGATCAGGTCAGCCAGACCAGCGAGATCCCCTTCTTCCGTCCGGTAAGTCGCGGGGCCGCGCCGCAGGAGGAGACCCCGGCCGTCAAGCGCACCACGATCCTGCTTCTCGGCGTCGACGCGCGGCCCGGCCAGCGCATCGCGCGCACCGACACGATCATCCTGTTGACGGTCAACCCGGAGACGGGCGCGGCCGGCATGTTGTCGCTCCCGCGTGACATGAAGGTGCGGCCAGGCGCGCTGAATCGCGACATGAAGATCACGTCGGTTTACCCGGCGGGCGAAGCGGCGGGCTACCCCGGCGGCGGCGCAATCTTGCTCGAAGACACGATCACGGAGATGCTCGGCTACCCGATCGATCACTACGTGGTCGTCAACTTCGAGGGCTTCAAACAGATCATCGACCTCATCGGCGGCATCGAGATCGACGTGCCGTACGAGATTTACGACGACAAGTACCCCGACGACAACTACGGCTACCTGCCGCCCGTCCACTTCCTCCCCGGCAAGCAGCGCATGGACGGCGACACCGCGCTCAAGTACGCGCGCACCCGCCACGCGGACAACGATTACGCGCGCGCCGGCCGCCAGCAGCAGGTCATCATGGCAATCAAGGACAAAGTGACCTCGCCCGGCCAGATGGCTGCGCTCTTGCCGCGCCTGCCCGGGTTGGCCGTCGCGATGGCGAACTCCGTCCAGACCGACATGCCGGTGGACAAGGCGCTGACCCTGGCGCGCACGGTCGACAAGATGGACCTCAGCAACGTGGCGCGCGTCGTCGTCGACACGAAGATGGGCCGCGTCATCCAGAACGATCCACAGCTCGGTTACACGCTCGTGCCCGACCTTGTCAAGGTGCGCGCAGCCGCCGATGCCATCTTCGCCGACTCGGTCGCCGGCCCCTCCACGGAAGAGACGGTGCGGCAGCGCATCGAGGCCGAGGGCGCGCGCATCGTGCTGCTTAACGGCACGGTCGAGAAGGGGTTGGCCTCGCGCCTTCAGACGAAGCTGATGACTGAGGGCTTTAACATTACGGCTGTGGGCAACGCGGAGCGCGCGGACTACGGACAGAGCGAGCTGCTCATCTACGGCGACCCAAAGCAGGCCACCATTGATGCGCTGCTGACGCGTTTCGGCATCAGCGAGGATCGCGTCCGTACGCAACCGGCGAGCGATGAGCGGGACATTGCCATCATCGTCGGCAGCGACCAGGCGTCCACGACCGCCGCCAATTAGACCCAACGGGATTCCAAAACCGGGCGGGTCTCCGCGCCATATGATACCAGTCATTGCCAACCCCGCCCTCGTATGCGATCATGCGAGGGTGAATTTTTTCTCAAAGGCTGGTGGTCATGCTGCTCCGTGAAGTTATAGCCACTCTGGGCGCGCGGCTGGTCTCTTCCAGTTGCGACATGGATCTGGACGTGCGGGCGGGATTCGCCGCCGACCTGATGAGCGATGCGCTCCGCTACGACCTGTCGCAGGCGCTGCTGGTCTCCGGGCTGGCAAATCCGCAGGTCGTCCGCACGGCGGAGATGGCGGATGTGGCGGCTATCCTGATGGTTCGCGGCAAAACCCCTTCGGCTGATGCGCTTGACCTGGCCGACGAGATCGGCATGCCCTTCCTGACCACCGACCTGACCATGTTCGAGTCGTGCGGCCGGCTCTTCTGCGCCGGCCTCCCCGCCTGCAAATCCTTCAACGGCCGCTGATGCCCCCTGCTGAAGTCTTCAAGGCCCAGGAACTCGTCTACGAGCTGAAGATCGGCGACATCATGACGCGCCGCCTGATCACGGTCACGCCGGAGACGACCATGCGCGAGGTCAAGCAGGTGTTGCGCGACCACCGCATTTCGGGGTTGCCCGTCATGCGCGAGGAGCACCTCGTCGGCATCGTCAGCATCGAAGACCTGATCCGCGCGCTTGAGGCCAACGACCTGGACACGGATGTGAACTCCTACATGTCCAGCCTGGTCCGCACCATCGGCGAGGGCGAGTCCGCCGTGCGCGCGCTGAACGCATTCGGCAAGGCAGGCGTGGGCCGGTTGCCCGTGGTCGACGACGATGGGCGGCTCGTGGGCATCCTCACCCCCGGCGACATCACGCGTGGCGTGCTGCGCGCGCTCGAACGGGCCTACCACGAGGAAGAAATTCGCAAGTACCGCGTGCGGCACGTCTTCGAGGACATCCTCTCCGACCGCACCAGCCTGATCCTCCGCTACGACATCGCGGTGCGCGACTTCAACAAGGCGGGCAAGGCGTCGAGCCAGCTCAAGCAGACGCTCGTCCGTCTCGGCGTCGACCCGCGCATCGTCCGCCGCGTTGCCATCGTCTCCTACGAAGCCGAGATGAACATTGTCATCCACAGCGAGACGGGCGGCAACCTCGTTGCGGAGATCAACCCGGAGTTGATCGCGGTGCTGGCCTACGATTCCGGGCCGGGCATCGAAGACGTGAAGGCGGCCATGCAGCCCGGCTGGAGCACCGCGCCCGACTGGATTCGCGAGATGGGCTTCGGCGCGGGCATGGGCCTGGTCAACATCAAAGCGACCGCCGACGAAATGTACCTCGACTCGTGGCCGCGCAAGGGCACGAAGCTCGAGGCGGTGATCTACCTCAAACCCCGGGAGGGCACGACGGGCCATGAAACTGAATGAGATTGTGAGCGCGCTCGACCTGCGCGTTGCTGCGGGCGCCGGGCGGCTGGAGACGGAAGTGACAGGCGGCTACACGTCCGACCTGCTGAGCTGCGCGATGGCCGGAGCGAGCAGGGGCAACCTGTGGGTGACGTTGCAGGGCCACCTCAACGTGGTCGCAGTCGCCAGCCTGAACGAGCTGGCTGCGGTCATCGTCACCGAAGGCAAGCCCGTTTCCGCCGACACGGCGAGCAAGGCCGAAGAAGAGGGCGTCGTCCTTCTTCAGACCCCGCTCTCGTCGTACCAGGTCGTTGGCCGCCTGTGGGAACTTGGGGTCCGGTGAGCGCCGGTTAACCGCAAAGAATCGAAGACACGAAGGTTCACTAAGTTTTCCTGTCACTTCGTGAACCTTTGCTTCTTTGGTCCTTAGTGGTTAGGTCCCGCTTATGCCGACGATCTACGCCGACCTGCACCTGCACACGGTCCTCTCCGCCTGCGCCGAGGTGGAGATGATCCCGCCGCTGATCGTCCGGCGCGCGCTGGAGCTGGGGCTGCACCTGCTCGCCGTAACCGACCACAACGCGGCGGCTAACTGCGCGGGCATGGTGGCTGCGGCTGAGGGGACTGGCCTTGTGATCCTCCCCGGCATAGAGCTGGCGACCGCCGAGGAACTGCACCTGCTCTGCCTCTTTGAGACGGTCGAGCAGGCGCTCACCTGGCAGGGCATCGTCTTCGACCACCTGCCCGACCTGCCAAACAATGAGGACATTTTCGGCGGGCAGTACGTTGTCGACGGGCAGGGCGATTACATCCGCACGGAGGGCCGTCTTCTCGCCACAGCCTCCGACCTCTCGCTCGATGAGGCGGTGCGCCGGGTGACGGAGCTGGGGGGTCTTGCCATCCCCGCTCACATCGACCGCCCGATGTTCAGCCTGTTTGCCAGCCTCGGCTTCGTGCCGCCCGGCCTGCCCGTCCCTGCGCTTGAAATCTTCCGCCGCACCGACCCGGCCGCGCTCCTCCTCGCGCACCCGGAAGTTGCGCCCTACCCGCTCGTGCGCGACAGCGACGCGCACCAGTTGAGCGAGATGCGCGCCAGCCTGGCGTTCGAGGCCGACGCGCCTTCTTTCGCCGCGCTCCGCGCCGCCCTCGCCTCTCGCTCGCACCGCCTCCTGTAACGCAAGTTGCCAACTTTCGCTCCTTCATTTCTTCATACTTACAACGTATGACATGCGTCATTTCGCACAATAGGCAATGTGTGTTATAGTTCAATGCGGAAACGTGGCATATTTCACATACGGACGTTGCTCATCATGATTGAAGACCTCAGCACCCTCGATTTCGCTCCTCTGGACAAGATTCTGGAGGAGTACGCCGGTCAGAAAGGCGCGATCATCCCGATCCTTCAGCATACGCAGGAGGCGTACGGCTACCTGCCGAAGGAAGTCTTGCAGGAGATTTCCAGGCGGACGGGCATCCCGGTCAGCAAGCTGCTGGGCGTCGCCACTTTCTATGCGCAGTTCCGGCTCAACCGCCGGGGCAAGCACCTGATTCGCGTCTGCGACGGCACCGCCTGCCATGTGCGCGGCGCGTCCAAGTGCATCGAAACCGTCGAGAAGCAGCTCAACGTTCCGGCCGGCGGCACGTCTGAGGACTACGAGTACACGATGGAGATCGTCTACTGCCTCGGTTCGTGCGGCCTTGCGCCCGTGGCCGTGGTGGACGACAGGGTCTACGGCCGCCTGACCCCGAACAGCCTGGTGGAGCAGTTGGAGGCCCTGGGGTAAGACTTCGCCATGCTCGAACTCGCGCTCCATGCGCTGGACATATTGCGCAATGCGGTGGAAGCCGGGGCGACGCAGGTCGAGCTGACGATTATTGAGGACGAGCCGGCCGACCGCCTCACCCTGACAATCAGCGACAACGGCCGGGGGATGGACGACGAAACCATCCGTCGGGCGCTCAACCCCTTCTACACCACCCGCACCACGCGCCATGTCGGCCTCGGCCTGCCGCTCTTTGCGGCGGCGGCGGAGACCGCGGGCGGCGGACTCACCATCCGCTCGCGGCCGGGGGCAGGGACGACGGTCGAGGCGACCTTCCAGTTGAGCCACCCTGACCGCCAGCCGTTGGGCGACATAGCGGCCACGCTGCTGGCCTTCCTGCTGTCCGACGCCGCGCCGGAGTTGCGCTATACGCATCGGGTGATCGCAAGCCCGGTTTCTGACGAGCGCGATTTTGCATTCGACACCGCCGCCATTCGCGCCGAGCTGGACGGCCTGCCGCTGAACCACCCCCTCGTGGCCCGGTGGCTCGCTGAATACCTGGCCGAAGGCGAGCGGGAGCTTCACCAGACCGGAGATTGAGGCGTCGGCTGCCGTGGAGAGCGCCCGCCTCTAAGGAGATGCAACAATGCCCAAGCTCAAGTCCCTGGATGACCTGAAGCGCGTCCGCGAGGAAGCGCAGCAGTCCCTGAAGACGCGCCTGGACACCGGCACGACCATTATTGTGGGCATGGGCACGTGCGGCATCGCCGCCGGCGCGCGCGACACCATGCACGCGATCCTGGGCGAGCTGGCCGCGCGCAACATCGACGCGCACGTCACCACCGTTGGCTGCATCGGCCAGTGCGTGATGGAGCCGCTGGTCGACATCGAGCAGGCCGGCAAGCCGCGCATCACGTACGCCAACGTGAAGCCGGAAATGGTGTCGCGCTTAATCGAAGAGCACCTCATCAATAATCGGCCGGTGGAAGAATGGGTCATTGGCCGACTTGAGACCAATTGACGGAGCGAGACATGGAGCAGTTCACCAATATCGAAGCCGTGCTCAAGCGGGCCATCCAGCTTGAAACCGAGGCCATGACCCTCTACAGCAACGCGGCGCAAACGGTCAAGGATGACGCGGTGCGGCAGCGGCTGGAGGAAATGGCGGCGCAGGAGCGCGGCCACAAGGCCAAGCTCGAAGATGTCCTGTCCGGCAACGTGCGCTGGGCCATTCGCCGCTCCAGGGCCGAACCTGTCACGGACCTGCGTCTGAGCGACCACCTCGTCGGCGGCTCCCTCGAGCCGAACGCCGATTACCAGGACGTGCTGCTCTTTGCGGCGCGGCGGGAGAAGGCGGCGCACGATTTTTACAAGGCGATGGGCGAGATGGTCGAGGACAAGCTCACGCAGAACTTGTTCCAGATGCTGGCCGACGAAGAGCTACGGCACAAGTACGTCCTTGAAAAGACGTACGAAGAGGTGGTTTACAAGGACTTCTAATGATGGATAGCAACCTGTTTACCCCGGCCCCTCTCGGCCAGAGCGACACGCTGCTGCGCGGCGAAGTGCTCATTTGCGGCGGGACGGGCTGCCATTCCTCAAACTCGCAGGAAGTGACCTCCGCCATGCAGGCGGAAGTCGCGCGCCGCGGGCTGGACGGCGAAATTCGCGTCATCCCGACCGGCTGCCGCGGCTTCTGCTCGATGGGCCCGGTCATGATGATTTACCCGGAGGGCATCCTTTACTGCCAGGTGCAGGCGTCCGATGTCCCGGAGATCGTCGAAGAGACGCTGTTGAAGGGCCGCCAGGTCGCCCGGCTAGCCTACCAGGAGCCGACCCGCCATCAGGCGCTGCCGTTCTACCACGACATCCCCTTCTACGGCAAGCAGATCCGCATCGCGCTCCGCAACTGCGGCCTCATCAACCCGGAGTCTATCGACGAATACATCGCGCACGACGGCTACGCGGCGCTCGGCAAGGTGCTGACGGGTATGACGCCCGAAGACGTGCTGCGCGAGATGAAGGATTCGGGCCTGCGCGGTCGCGGCGGCGCCGGCTTCCTGACCGGCCTCAAGTGGGAGTTCGCGCGGCGCAGCCAGAACTTCCCCAAGTACGTCATCTGCAACGCGGACGAAGGCGACCCCGGCGCGTTCATGGATCGCTCCATCCTCGAAGGCGATCCGCACAGCGTGATGGAGGGCATGACCATCGCCGCATACGCCATCGGCGCGCGCGAGGGCTACATCTACTGCCGCGCCGAGTATCCGTTGGCGATCCAGCGCCTCAAGACGGCCATTGCGCAGGCGCACGAGTACGGCCTGCTCGGCGAAAACATCCTCGGTTCCGGCTTCTCCTTCGACCTCAAGGTCAAGGAAGGCGCAGGCGCGTTCGTCTGCGGCGAGGAAACCGCGCTCATGGCCTCCATCGAAGGCAAGCGCGGCGAGCCGCGGCCCCGTCCGCCGTTCCCGGCCGTTGCGGGTCTCTGGAACAAGCCGTCGAACGTCAACAACGTCAAGTCCTACGCCATGTCGCCCCAGATCATGCTCAAGGGCGCGCAATGGTTCAAGAGCATCGGCCCCGAGAAGTCGCCCGGCACCGCCATCTTCGCCCTCACCGGCAAGATCAACAACACCGGCCTGATCGAAGTGCCGATGGGCATCACTCTCGGCGAGATCATCTTTGACATCGGCGGCGGCATCCCGAAGGGCAAGCCGTTCAAGGCCGTGCAGACCGGCGGCCCGCTCGGCGGCTGTCTGCCTGCCTCCGCGCTGAACACGCCCGTCGACTTCGACTCGCTCACCGCCGCAGGCGCGACGATGGGTTCCGGCGGCATGATCGTTGTGGACGACGACACCTGCATGGTGGAGTTCGCCAAGTACTTCCTCCAGTTCGCGACTGCCGAATCGTGCGGCAAGTGCGTGCCCTGTCGCGTCGGCGGCATGCGCCTGCTCGAAGTGCTTACCCGCATCAGCGAAGGCAAGGGCACCGATCAGGACGTCGAGGACATCAAGTACATCTCGGCCAACATGCAGAGCGCCAGCCTGTGCTCGCTCGGCCAGTTGACGCCCGGCCCGGTCATGTCCGCGCTGCGCTTCTTCATGGACGAGTTCACCGAGCACGTCCACAACCAGAACTGCCCGGCCGGCCAGTGCAAGGCGCTGGTCCGCGCGAAGTGCATCAACGCCTGCCCTGCCGGCGTCGAAAGCCCGTCCTACCTCGCCCTGGTTGCGCAGGGCCGGTACGAAGAGGGTCTCGCCATCCATCGCGAGCGCAACCCCTTCGCCTCCATCTGCGGTCGCGTCTGCCCCGCGTTCTGCGAGCAGAAGTGCCGCCGCGGCGAGATCGACGAGTCCATCAGCATCCGGCTGGTCAAGCGTTACATGGCGGACCACGAGGTCAGCAAGCCGTGGACGCCGATGAAGCTTGAAGGCGAAAAGCTGCTCAAGGTGGGCGTCGTCGGCGGCGGCCCCGGTGGTCTGACCGCAGCCCTCCGCCTTGCGCAGAAGGGCTACCAGGTCACGGTCTACGAGAAGCTGCCGATCCCTGGCGGCATGATGAGCGTGGGCATCCCCGAATACCGCCTGCCGACGGATGCGCTGCTCGGCGAAATCCAGAGCATCATGCGCGCGGGCGTGGAGATTCGCTGCAATACCTCGCTCGGCTCGGACTTCACCCTTGATGACCTGTTTGAGCGGGAAGGGTGCAATGCGGTCGTCCTCGCCATCGGCGCGCACAAGAGCCGCAAGCTCGGCGTGCCCGGCGAGGAAAAGCAGGGCGTGCTCCACGGCACCGACTTCCTGCGCGAGGTCGGCCTGGCGCAGCGCGGGGCAGCCCCACTGGAGGCCATGCCCGACGTGGCCGGCAAGAAGGTCGCAGTCGTCGGCGGCGGCAACGTGGCGCTTGACGCCGCGCGCACCGCATGGCGTCTCGGCGCGAGCGAAGTGCACGTCATCTACCGCCGCACCCGCGCAGACATGCCCGCGTACGCCGAAGAAGTCCATGCGGCCTACGAAGAAGGCATCCGCTTCCACTTCCTTGCCAACCCGATCGAGGTGCTCGGCGACGACAAGGTCACGGGCGTCGTGGTCCAGCATCAACGCCTCGGTGAATTCGACGCGGGCGGCCGGCGGCGGCCTGTGCCGGTTGAGGGCGACACGTTCGTCCTGCCGGTCGACGTGGTTATCCCGGCCATCGGTCAGACGACCGACACGTCGTGGATGCAGAAGGCCGGCATCCAGTCCACCAGGGGCAGCACCTTCGTGGTCGGCGACGCGTATCAGACGTCGCGCGGCGGTGTGTTTGCCTGTGGCGATGCCGTAAGCGGCCCTGCAACCGTGATCGAAGCCGTGGCGCAGGGCAACCTGGTTTCCGTGGCCGTGGATCACTGGCTCAAGACGGGCGAGTACAAGCGGCCGAGGTACGAAACCGAGCGCGTTGACGTGGTCCAGCTTTACAACCTGGACGATTACGCCAACGCATCCCGGCCCCACGTCCCCGAGCTGCCCTACGCCAACCGCGTGGGCACGTTCAAGGAAGTGGAGTTGGGCTTTGACGAGCTGACCGTGCGCGAAGAGGCAAAGCGCTGCCTCCGCTGCGACCTGGAGTGGCTCGACTACATGAAGCTACCGCAGCCCAACGCGGGGCTGGTGGCCGAGACGGGGACTCATGACGGGACGCCCGTCTTCGAGGCTTAGAAAGGGGGGCGGCTTCACGAAATGGCGCTTGTAAACATCACCATTAACGGCGAAAAGCTCCAGTGTCAGGCGGGACAGACGGTGTTGCAGGCCGCGCGGGCCGCAAATATCGACATCCCGACCCTGTGCGATCACCCGGCCGTCACCCCCTGGGGCGGCTGCC
>CAZPTI010000089.1:0-16161 GCA_964588925.1 uncultured Anaerolineales bacterium
TCTGCTTGAGCAGCTCGCGGTACTCGTCCTCGATCTTCTGCCGTTCGAGGGAGGCGAGGCGGCGAAGCTGCATGTCTAGGATGGCCTGCGCCTGCCGGTCGCTCAGGTTGAAGCGCTCGATCAACTGCCCCTTCGCCACCTCCGCGCTCTCCGCGTTGCGGATGATGCGGATGACCTCGTCGAGGAATTCGAGCGCGATGCGCAGACCTTCCAGGATATGCACACGCTCGCGCGCCTGGCGCAGCAAGTAGTTCGTGCGCCGGGTGATGACTTCGATGCGGTGGTCGATGTAAAGCTGGAGCGCGCGCTTGAGGCTGAGCAAGCGCGGTTCGCCGTCGACCAGCGCCAGCATGTTGACGCCGAAGGTGCTCTGAAGCGGCGTGAATTTGTACAGCCGATTGAGCGTTTTACGCGGAGATGCCGCGCGCTTGAGCTCGATGACGATGCGCATGCCGGTGCGGTCCGATTCGTCGCGCAGGTCGCTGATGTCCGAGATGCGACCGTCGCGCACCAGTTCCGCGATGCGCTCGAGCAGCGTGGTCTTGTTGAGCTGGTATGGAATCTGGGAAACGATAATGCGATGGCGGCCGCCGCTCATCTCCTCGATGCGGGCGCGGGCGCGCATGACAATGCGTCCCTTGCCCGTGCCGTACGCAGAGGCGATTTCCTCGCGGCCGAGCACCAGGCCGCCCGTCGGGAAGTCCGGCCCTTGCACGAACTGCATCAGCTCTTCGACCGAGATGTCTTCGAGGCTGGTCCAGTGGTCGATGATATAGACGATGGCATCGACCACCTCGCCCAGGTTGTGCGGCGGGATGTTGGTCGCCATGCCGACCGCGATGCCGCTGTTGCCGTTGACGAGCAGGTTGGGCAGGAGCGCGGGCAGGACGGCCGGCTCCTGGAGCGAGCCGTCGAAGTTGTCGTTCCAGTCGACCGTTTCCTTGTCGATGTCGAGCAGCATGGCCTCGGCAATGCGCGCGAGGCGGGCTTCGGTATACCGCATGGCCGCAGGCGCATCGCCGTCCACCGAGCCGAAGTTGCCCTGGCCGTCGACCAGGGGATAGCGCAGGCTGAAGTCCTGCGCCATGCGCGCCATCGCGTCGTAGACGGCCGAGTCGCCGTGCGGGTGATACTTACCGAGGACCTCGCCGACGATACGGGCGGACTTGCGGTAGGGCGTCCCCGCGCGGGAGCCCATGTCGTGCATCGCGTAGAGGATGCGCCGCTGCACTGGCTTCAGGCCGTCGCGGCCGTCGGGCAGCGCCCGCGCCACGATGACGCTCATGGCATAATCGAGATAGGAGCCGCGCATCTCGTCTTCGATGCTGATCGGACGCACGACCCCGAAATGATTCAGGTTTACCGGAATATCGTTATTCATACCGCTCCTTGTCGCTCGCGCAACACTCGGCATTTATTATACCGCAGAAGAGCGATTTCCTCCATTTTCGGCCCTTCGTTGCGCGCGCATTAAATGAAGGGGCCGGGTTCCGCGAGGGAGCCCGACCCTTAAGGCGCGCGATCCGAAAACCGCTAGTCCTTCTTCGCCAGCCGCCGCGCCTGGCCGCGCCAGTCCTCCTTGATCACGCGCTCCAGATTACCGCGCGTGACTTTGTAGAGCACATCGTAGGGCGCGTCGGCCAGTTGCGCGAAGGTCGTCACGCCCAGCTCGCGCAGCCGCTTGGCGTAGATTGGGCCGAGGCCCGCGATGACTTCGAGATTGTCTTCGCCAGGGGTGACAACGGGCGCAACCGCTTCGCTGGCATCCGCAGGCGCAGCCGCGCGGACTTCGACCGGCGGCTCCGGCGCGGGCGTTTCCGCCGCGGCGGGCAACTCCGGCGGCATCGGCTTGGCGACGGTGCGCGGGCGACGCGGGCCAGCCGCGTTCATTTCCGCTGCAATGCGCGCGACTTCGTCGGTGCCGGGCAGCTTGTTCGACGCGTTGACCGCGGCGGGAGGCTCGGCAGGTTCAGGTTGCGCAGGCGCAGCGGCTGCGGCGGTTCCGGCCGCGGCTGCTCCGGCAGCAGGCAACAACTGCGCGGCAAGCTGCGCCAGCATCTCCTTGAGCGACGCGACCTCGGCCTTCAGTTGAGCAACCTCGCTGACTTCAGCAGGCGCAGTCGCGGGCGCGGCCTCGGTTTCAGGGACGCCAGTGGCAGCCGCAAGGGTGGCTTCGGCCGCGGCAACCTCCGGTTCCGGCGCGACTTCGGTGATTTCGACTTCGGGGAGGCGCGCGTCGGCGGCGGGCAGGGCGACCGGTTCCGGCTCCGGTTCGGGGGCCGGTTCACGGGTTACAGCAACCGCTCCGGCTGCCAGCGCGGCGCCAGCGATGCCGACACTGGGAGCCGACATATCCTCCGTCTCGAGCTCCACTTCGGGCGCAGACACATCCACGCGCGGCAACTCAATCTCCTCCGGTAGCACCGGCGGCACGTTTAGATCGTCCAGCGCGGCCTCAGATAGTTCGACAGCGGGCGCTTCAACCGCAAGTTCGGGCGCAGTGATTTCGGGCATGTCGACGCCGGCCAGTTCCGCACCGAGGGGTTCGACAGCCGCAGGAAGGACGACTTCGGGAACGTCGACTTCGGGCAGGTCCGTGCGCTCCAGTTCCGCATCGACCGGCTCAACCTCGACCGTTGGGACGACGACTGCGGGGATTTCGACGTCAGACAGGTCGGGTGGCGCTTCGACCTCAAGCTCGTGGACTTCCACAGCGAGATCGCGGGAAAGCTCAGGCAGTGCGACCTCCGGTTCGACGGCCTCCACTACCGCGGCCGCGGCCACGGGCGCAGCGCCCCACTCCGCAAGGGGCTCCTCGATCTCCACACTCGGAAGGACTGTATCCGCGGCTCCGGCCACTTCCTCGACAGGCAGACTCACTTCATCGACGGAAACAACTTCCCCCGCCTCCGCGGCCGCAGCCGGTTCTTCGATGCCCGCGCGCGTGTCTTCCCACGGCGCAGCAGCGTCCACCGCAATCTCCGCGTCAGCAGCCGCAACGGGCAGCTCGACCGCGGGCGTGGGGGTTTCTTCGACTGGCTCATCGACAGCCGCGGCTGCGACCGCGGTCGCGGCCACAGTTCCAGCAACAACAGGCGCGGCGACCGAGGGCGCGTCAGGCAGGTTGGCCGTAGCGACGCGCGATCCGGAAACCGACGGCTGCGCACGTGGGCGGACCATCGCCTCCATGCGCCGGCGCTCGGCCTCCGCGATGTTGTTGTCAATCTTTGCGAGGAAGAAGAGCATCAGCCCGAAAACGAGCAGCATGAGCGCTGCGAACACTGCGCCGCCGGCCAGGGGGATGGTCAGCCAGCCCGTCCATCCCGTACCCCAGCCGTCGCCGACGCCGCGATTGCCAAGCCAGATCGCGCCGCCGATGGCGAGCAGCAGGTAGACAATGGCGACAATAATGATGAGGATTCCCACGCCCCGTAATAAGCGATGTCCCTGCATGGTGGACCGCCTTTCTGCCCTGCGAGAGCCTGAAGGGTGAGATTGCCGATTGCGAATCGGGCCGACGAGCGGCTACAAACATATCATATCACATTTTGGCCGCAAGCGCACCTATCTTTCCAGTGAGTTTGTGTGCTATACTCGCCGCAAGCCAGTTCTCAGGAGCCTGTAGCTGATGGTGCGCACGCACTCCCCATATCTTGAAGACATCCCGCTTTCGACCGCGCTGGAGCGATGGTGGGCCGCGCTGGAGAGCATCGGCGCGGGCGGGCCGCTGCCGGGTGAGCGCGTGCCGCTCCACGAAGCGACGGGCCGCGTCACCGCTGAACCGGTGTGGGCCGCGGTGTCTTCGCCGCATTATCACGCGTCGGCAATGGACGGTTATGCGGTGCACGCGGACGCAACGCGGGGCGCGAGCGAGACGAACCCGGTTCTGCTGCCCCTGGGGAAGGCCGCGTTTTACGTGGACACGGGCGATCCGATGCCACCGGGGACCAACGCGGTCATCATGATCGAGGACACGCAACTGCGCGAGGGGGAGCAGGTCGAGATCATGGCCGCGGTCGCGCCGTGGCAGCACGTCCGGCCGATGGGCGAGGACATGGTTGCAACCGAGCTGATCCTGCCTGCGAACCACCGCGTGCGCCCGCAGGATGTCGGAGCCGCCGCTGGATCGGGGCATGCGTTCCTGCGCGTCCGCCGCAAGCCGCGCGTGGCGATCCTGCCGACGGGGACCGAGCTTGTCTCGCCGGGCGAGAACCTCAAACCGGGCGACATCATCGAGTATAACTCGCTCGTGCTGGGCGCGATGGTGGAGGAGTGGGGCGGCGAAGCGACGCGGCTGCCCGCGCTCAAGGACGACTATGCGGCGATCAAGGCGCAGATCCTCTCCGCGGAGGAGACGCACGACCTGGTGATCGTCAACGCGGGGTCGTCCGCGGGTTCCGAGGACTTCACGAGCCGGATCGTCGAAGAGATAGGGCGGCTGCTGGTCCACGGCATCGCGATCCGGCCGGGGCACCCGGTCATCATGGGCCTTATCCAGGGCGAGGGCGAACGATCGACGCCTTTCATCGGGCTGCCCGGCTATCCGGTGAGCGCGGCGCTGACGTGCGAGCTGCTCGTCAAGCCGACGTTGGCGCGCTGGCTGGGGCAGCCGGTGGAAGAGCGGCCCCAGGTGGAGGCGACGCTGACGCGCAAGGTGGTCAGCCCGGAGGGCGAGGAGGAATACCTGCGCGTGACCGTCGGACAGGTGGGCGAACGGACTGTGGCGACGCCACTGCCCGGCGGTTCGGGCGTGTTAATGTCGCTCGTGCGCGCGGACGGCCTGATCCGCATCCCGCGCGGCGCGCAGGGGTTCGAGCCGGGGGCAAAGGTCACGGTGAGCCTGCTCAAGCCGCTCTCTGCGGTGCGACGGACGGTGGTCACGATTGGCAGCCACGACTTAACCCTAGACCTGCTCTCCGATGAGTTGGGGCAACGCTATCCGGGGCGTAGCCTCTCGTCGGCGAACGTGGGCAGCCTCGGCGGGCTGCTGGCGCTCAGCCGGGGCGAGGCGCACTTCACCGGCTCGCACCTGCTGGACGAGGAAACGGGCGAGTACAACGTCTCCTACATCCGCCGCCTGTTGCCCGAGACGCCGGTCGTCCTGCTCGGCTTCGTCCAGCGCATCCAGGGGCTGATCGTGCCGAAGAGCAATCCGAAGGGGATTCGCGGACTGGCGGACCTGACGCGCGAAGACGTCATCTTCATCAACCGGCAACGCGGCGCGGGGACGCGGGTGTTGCTCGATTTCCGGCTGCGGCAGATGGGGCTCGACGCGCGGCAGATACAGGGCTACGACCGGCAGGAGTTCACACACCTGGCAGTGGCTGCGGCAGTGGCGTCGGGCGCGGCGGATTGCGGGCTGGGCATCCTGGCCGCGGCGCGCGCGCTCGGCCTTGACTTCATCCCGCTGGACGAGGAACAGTACGACCTGGTGATCCCGCGCGACGCGTACGAGAGCGAGCTGTTGGCGCCGGTGCTGGCGATCCTGCGCGATCCGGCGTTTGCGGCGCGCGTCAATGCGCTCGGCGGGTACGCTACGCCCGTGATCGGGCACGTTCGCGCCGAGTTGGGATAAGGCGATGGGCGAGCCGCTGCGATTCCCCGATTTTCCGAAGCCGCAGGTGCGCGTGACGCTCTGGGATGGGCCGGGCAAGCCTGCGGAGGAGTTGCTGCGCGACCGGCTGGTTGCGGAGGGTTACGGCGTGGTCAAGTGGAACAGCGACTCCGCGCGGGGCTACGGCCCGCACGCGCACATCTACCCCGAGACAATGTGGGTGTTCGAGGGCAGCGTGACGGTGGCGCTGCCGGCGGAGGGCCGTCTGATCGAGTTGTTGCCGGGGGATCGGATCGAGATACCGCAGGGGGTGCTTCACGCGGTGATCGCTGGAGCGGAGGGCGCTGCCTACCTGCTGGCAACAAGGTAAGCAAGGGTGCGCGTTTGCGCCACCGGGTGACGTCGGAAACCTGTCGGATCGGCCGTGATGTTGAGAGAAGATGAGCCAGCAATGCGATAACGACGAGCGATGATCTAGCGAAAACGACGACAAATCTCGGACGCCACCCGGTGGCGCAAACGTTGCAGCTCTGACTCCCTACATCCGAGGGGTCTTCTGGGCCTTCACGACCCAGCCATTAACCATCGGCAGCGCCGGCACCCTGCCCACGATCCTGGCGGCCTCGTTAATCTGCTCGAACTGGTTTCGCAGTTGCTCCGGCGACCGCACGGCAAGCTCCTCAACCGTCTTCACTCCGGCAGCCTCCAGCAGCATCGTATAGGCTTCGCCGATGCCGCGAATGCGCGCAAGCTGCGCGCGGTTCACCAGACACATCGTCGTTTCCTCATCAAGCCCCAGATCCATCGCCAGGTTCCGTGCGCCGCCGCATTTGTGGTAGCGCAAGAGCAGGTCCTCGGAATCTTTGATGCCCCGCGCTTTGAGCCGGGTTTCCAGATCGCGATCGACACCGTAGAGTTTTGCAAGTACAACTGCCATGATGCCCGATTCCTCTCCCGCAGCCCGCCGCAATGAAGTGGCGCGGAGCCAGCGTCGAAAGGAATTATGACGGCTTAACGTTACAATTTGCATTACGTTTGGGCGCGAGGAAAGGGCAGGTTTTATGGCGCGAGGCCGGTGGCGCGCAGTGGGACGCTAACAGTCAGCGAGCGGGAAGGTGGCGAAGAAGGACGCGCCGCCGTGCGCATGGCTGCGCAGCCAAAGCTGGCCGCCGTGGAGCTCGACCAGGGACTTGGAGATGTAAAGACCTAACCCAACGCCCCCTTGCGCGCGTGAGGCGGCATTTGCGCCGCGTTCAAACGGCCGGAACAGGCGCTCCTGATCTTCGGCGGAAACGCCCGGCCCCTCGTCACTCACCTCAACACGCAGCCAGCCGGATTCATCCGGCTCGCGGCGCAGGTTCAGGCGAATCGCCGACTCGGGCGGGCCATACTTGCTAGCGTTGGCGATCAGGTTTGCCAGCACTTGCGCAACTCGGCCGCGGTCGATCAATGCCAAAGGCAGATTCGACGGTGCGTCAAAAATGACCTGCTGACCTCGGCCCTCCAGCAGAGGCAGCATCTCGGTGAGGACTTCCCGGACCAACTCCTTGAAGTCCACCGCGCGCAGGATGAGCTCCATCCTGCCCGCATCAATGCGCGCCGCATCCAACAAATCGCGCGTGATGCGCAGGAGGCGTTGCGCGCTGCCGTCAACAACCTTAAGGAAGTCAGACTGGCGCTCGTTCAACGCGCCCGCGTCGCCGTCCAACAACATCTCGACGTAGCCGGAAATGGATGCGAGCGGCGTGCGCAACTCGTGCGCGGCGATGGAGACGAAGGCGCTTTTGGCCTGATCCAACCGGCGCAACTCGGCGTTCGCAACGGCCATCTGCGCGTTCTGCTCGCGCAGCGCGCGCTCCATCAGGCGGAGCGCATTGCGCTGCTGCATGAGCTGCTGTTCGAGCGCGCCCATCTCGGTCACGTCCTGCATGACGTGGAGCAGGCCAGTAATCGCGCCGTCGTCGCCGTAGCGCGGAAGGTTGACGAGCGTGTAGTAGTTGACGCCGCCGTCCGCCCGATCGCGGTTGACCCAGGGCAGTTGGAAGCGCGGGGATTCGCCCGCGAGGATCTCCGCCAGCGCGGCCTCGCTGCCGATCAGCTCCGGCACCAGGTCAAGGAGGGGGCGGCCCAGCCAGGAGGCAGCGCCGCCGTTGAACAGGCCGAGCGAGCCGCGCAACTCGACGACGCGCAGCTCGCGGTCGGTGACGGCGTAGGCGATGCCGCGGTCGATCATCACGTCAAGGGCGGTGGCGTGCGCACTCAAGCCGTCCTCCGCTCACGCGCCCATCGCGCGCCGACCCAAATCGCGAAACGCTTCATCGACCCCATTGCCGGTTTTGGCGGAGGTGAAGAGGCACGGCGCGTTGAGAATGCGCGCCATTGCGCATACGTCGTCATCGGAAACTGCGCGCTGGTCGGTCAGATCGAGCTTGTTGGCCGCCAGCACGAGCGCAGCGCGCGGGTTCACGGCGCGTATCTGGTTCGCGTACTGCGGGGCGCTCGCCAATGTGGAAGCCTGGGTCAGGTCACAGACGATTAGCCCGGCGACTGCGCCGCGGAGGTAGCTGGCGCGCACCGAGTCGAACTCCTCGCTGCCTGCCAGATCCCACAGCATGAGCGTCAGTTCCACCACATCGTCCCCGCGCGCGAGCGCAACCACTTTTCGGCTGACCTTGACCCCGATGGTGCTCAGGTAGCGGTCATCAAACATGTTGTAGACAAAGCGGCGGACGAGGCTTGTCTTGCCAACGGCGTAGTCGCCGAGCAGACAAACCTTGGCGCTGAGCGTGACCACTCTACCTCCCTCGGTCGATGGAGACGTCCTCAAGATTGCCCTCGACCGTCACGAGGGCCGCGGCAAGCCAGCCCGGCTGACCGGCTTGCGAACAACACACGCGCAGCCATGCGCCGGTGGCATCCCGGCCTTGCACTTCGTACGTCTGCCCGACACGCGCTTGCTCGATGATGGCCGAGGTCAGGCCGGGGCCGGCGCGCAGGTTGGCGGCCAGCATCACGCGCGCGACGGGCGTCGGCCCGCGGGTGCGGGTGGCTGTTGGCGTGGCGGTGGCCGTCAGTGTTGGCGTCGGCGTCGGCGTGCTCGTCGCTGTGGCCGTGCTCGTGGGCGACGGCGTGATCGTGACGGTCGGCGTCGCGCTGGGTGTTGCGGTCGGCGCAAAGGTTGCGGTAATGACGATAAGATAGGCCGGGCGTCGCAAAGCGTTGCGCACGCCGACAATGCTTACGACACATGCGCCTGCAACGCACAATGTCAAAACGGCTATCACCAATGCCAAGATACGCTTCTGGCTTCCGGTCAGGCCAGCTTCCTCTGGATCTGCGCCGCGCTCTACGAGCAGTTGCGCCAGTTGCGGCTCCGCTGCCTCGAAACGCGTCGCGTCGCCGTCGTAGCGCTTGAGAACGTCGTTGTAGGCGTTCTCAACCTCCAGCGCGGCATCTCGCAGCCGGTCGCGGAACCCGGCTTCCTCAACCCCGTCAACCACCGCGGCCAGGTAGACGTGCTGGCACGCTTCGATCAAGATGCGCCGGTTGCCGTACTGGATCTCGTCCAGCCCGCCTTCCTGCCCGCGGCCAAACGCGTCCTGCGCAAAGTCGCGGATGGCGGTCAACATGCCGCTGATCAGGTCGGCACTATCGCCGCTGGCGTTACCGCCGCCGGCGTTCTCACTGCCATCATCCTCCGGGGAGCCGGACGGCAGGTGCAGCAGGAGCAGGCCGCTCTCGCGGTGCACGAGGAACAACTCGGCCACGCGGAACGGCAATGCGTCGCGCAGGACCAACTCCGCATCCGAGACGCCACGGGCGCGCGCCCGCGCGCGACGCAGCAAATAGGCCGGGCTGAATGAGGCGCGCATGCGGCGGTCGATGGTGCGCGCCAGGTCGCGAATCGACTCGGCGACCGCGCGCGAGATCAACTGACCGATGAGCGGATACAGCGACTCGACCATCGCATCGCGGTCCTCGCGCACCTGCTTGCGGATCGCGTCGCTCAGGATCGGGCCGACCGCCGCGACAAGCGCCTCGTGGTCACCCGTGCGGTGCTCCACCTCAGCGATGCGCGCTTCGAGGGCAGCCATGCGCTGCCGGTCCGGGCCGGCGACGATCGCGCGCAGGTCGTCGAGCAGCGCGAACTCGGCGCCCTCGACCGCGCTCGACGCACCGAATTCTTCCGCCTTGTTGAGGGCGTCCACAGGCTTAACCCGCCTGGTCCAGCCCCTGCAGGATGTCCGACAGGCTGCCGCCGCTCTTCACGTGGTTGCCCAGCTCGATGAACAACTCGCCGAGCATAGAGCGGTCGGTCTTGTCGTCGGTGAGGCGCTGCATCACCTGGCGCAACTCCTCGCGGAGGTCCGCGTCGGCCTTGCGCAGTTCCTGGCGCAGTTGCTGGAGCGTGTTCTTCTGCGCGGTCTCGTGATCGGTCAGCGCGCAGTTCACCTGCTCCAGCTCGGCTTTCAGCTCGGACTGCAACGTGGCGTCTGACTGAAGCAACTCCTGCCGCGCAGCCTGGAGCGCGTTGGCGTGCGCGGTGTGCTGCTCGGCCATCTGCCCACTCAGGCGCGTCGCTTCGCCCTTCAACTCGTTACGCAGGTCGCCGTTCGCCTGCCGCAACTCCTGCCGCGCGGCCTGGAGATTCTTGGTATGCGCCGCGTCCTTGGCCGTCAACTGGTCGGCAAGGTTGTCAAGGTCGGCCTGGAGGCGGTTCAAGTCGCGCGTGAGCGCCTCAAAACGCTGCTCGTAGTCGCGCATCTTCGGCCCGAAGATAATGTCGCGGATGCGCTCAACCGATTCGCCCTGCAGGGCAGAGGTGTCAGGCATAGAACCTCCAACAAGAGACTACCATATGGATGTTACGCCCCCCATTACCGGCGCAGCGCAGCGTGAAGCCACCAGGGGAAGCAAGCGCGGCGCCTACGCCTACTACTTTGCGGGAAAACTGTAACCGACCCCGCGCTCGGTCAACACATAGCGCGGCCGAGAGGGCGCAGGCTCGATCTTGTGGCGCAGGCGATGGACGTGGACGCGCAAGGAATCCTCGAAGACCTCCTCCATCGGCCAGAGGCGCCGCAGCAAGAAGTCGGTTGTTACGGTGTGGCCCGCGTTCCGCATGAGCACGTAGAGCAGTTTGGTCTCGGTCGGGGTCAGTTGGACCGCCTGACCGTTTGCGATGGCGCGCTGGTGCGGGATGTCGATGGAGAGGTAATCGTCGATCTCGGTGATCACGCCCGAAGTATAGCCGTAGTCGGCCACGCGACGCAGCACGCGTTGCGCACGGGCGGCAAGCTCGCGCGGGCTGAAGGGCTTGGTAACGTAGTCTTCGGCATAACGGCTGATGCTGCCAACGATGGTGTCTTCCTCGTCGATCGCGCTGAGCATGATGATGGGGAGGTCGCTGAACTGAAGCACGGTCTCGCAGAAACGGAGGCCGTTCATGCCGGGCATGTTGATGTCAACGATGGCAAGATGGGGCATCCCGCGGCGGCCGATGACTTCGAGCGCCTCGTTTCCTGACGCGGCGGTCCATACCTCGTAGCCGGAGGCGTCCAGCTTATCGCGCAGGAGGCGGCGAATGGCTGGATCGTCGTCTACAACGAGGATGCGTTGCAGGCTGCCTTCAGCAAGGGCGGGAGCGGGATCGGGCACGGCGTGAGTATACCATAGAAATTACTACACAGACAAGAGGTTGCCGACAATGCGAGTTGTGGGTGCGGTTCACGATTTCGCGCGAAACTCGGTTTGGCTGCACGCGTGGCCCGGTTGTTTTTGTTGATCGGATGCGGGACGCGGCCGGGCTAGTTTCCCGCAGGGCATCGGGGCGCAGGGCAGGCGAGACGGGGTTTTGCGCGATTTCGCGCAACGATTTTAACGCGAACGCGTCGATTTTGGCGGGGACGATGCGCATGCCTCCGCAAAGAGGGGTTAAGTGATGGGCCACGGGCGCGCAGCGCGGCAGCTATGCGCCTGACGTGTTAAGGAGCAATAGCCTTTTTGTCATACTATCTACACTATAACATATGTTCGCAAGGGAAGTCAAGAGAATTCCCAAAACCGCGCGGACTGCACCCCAACAGTACGAGTTGCCGACTTTAACACGACGGCAACTCGTATCAGGCGCGAGGGGCTCAGGCCAGATTCGCCGCGACGAAGTCCCAGTTCACGAGATGATCGAGGAAGGTCTGGACGAAATCGGGGCGGCGATTCTGGTAATCGAGATAATACGCGTGCTCCCACACGTCGACGGTGAGCAGCGCGGTCTTGCCGAGGGCCATCGGGTTCTCGGCGTTCGGCGTGCTGATGATCTTCAGCTCGCCGCCGTCGCTGATGAGCCAGCCCCAGCCGCTGCCGAAGCGCGCGACAGAGGTCGCCTTGAACTGTTCGGCAAATTTCTCGTACCCACCGAACGCGGCGTCGATGCGCCCGGCCAGCGCGCCGGATGGGCGTCCCCCGCCACCGGGCTTCATGCAATTCCAGAAAAAGGTGTGATTCCACACTTGGGCCGCGTTGTTGAAGAAGGGTGCTTTGGCGGGATCGCCCGCGGTGGCGCGGATGATCTCTTCGAGCGAGCTGTTCTCATAGGGGCTGCCGGGAAGCAGCTTGTTCAGATTATCGACGTAGGCTTTGTGATGCTTGCCATGATGGAAGCTGAAGGTTTGCGCGGAGTAGTAGGGTTCCAACGCGGTGTCGGGATAGGGAAGCGCCGGTAGTTCAAACATCGTCTCTGCTCCTGTTCATCATCGACCGGAACGTCGCAACTGCGGTATTCTACGCGCTTGAGAAAGCGTGCGCAAGGAGGGGAGATTACGCATAACCGCGTTTGCGCGGGAGTGCGCGCAGTGGGTTTGGACCACGAAATCACGAAGTTGGCGAAGCGAACGAAGCGCGAAGAGCGCGAAGACCCGCGGGACGGCATGACCCGCGGGCCTGTGATGGTCAGGGTTGGAGGCGGAGGGCGCGGGCGATTTCGATGAGGGCGGCGCGTTCGGCGTCGTTCACGTCGACCGCGCCCCAGCCGAGGAAGTTGCCGCCTTCTTTGCCGCCCTCGCTGGCCGCGGTTGCGGCGTTCATGACCCACTGCTTGTAGCCCGCGGCTTCGGACGGGTCGCTCTTTGCGTCAAGCAGGTCGGCGAGCTGCGCGAGTTTTGCCAGCGCGTCGGATTTCGCATCCGGCGCGGTGGCGAGCTTGCTGTAGTCGGCGAACGGGTATTCCGCCTTCGACATCTGGTCAAGCTGGTAGAGGATCGAGTTGATGAGCGTGTTGCCGAGGAACTCGCCTTCGCTGGTCATGGCGTACTTGATGGCCGCGAAGCCTTCGGCCGCGGTTTCAGATGCGCGGCCGGGGCTGGCGGCGGAAACGACAACCGCGCCAAGGCGCGGGCCTTGCATGAGGAGAAGCTGCGCTTCGTTGCTGTAATCGGTAATCAGGGACATAGGGCCTCCCACAACTGGTTCAGACGACGGCAGCAGTATAGGGGACGCAAAGCGCGCCGCGCAATAGCCTTTCGGCCAGAGTTACGCGGCTTTGAGCGCGGCCAGGTACACCTCGCGCAGCGGGACCGCGTGCGTCTCGGCCGCGCGGCGGCAGTCCTCGTATTCGGGCGCGGCCTTCTCGCGGTCACCCCACTTTGCCACTTTGACGCGAACGGGGCCGTAAGGAGTATCAACCGTGCGGATTTCGCGCGGAAGGCATGTTCGGCTCACGTCGTGGCGCCGGATGCCGAGAGTGCTCGTCTCGGCGAAGAGGATCTCGGAGAGCGCGTCGACCGATGCGGGCTGGCAGAGGACGGAGAGCAACGTCGCGGGGCGGTTCTTCTTCATCTGGATGGGCGTCAAGTAGACGTCCAGCGCGCCCACCGCGAAGAGCCGCGCCATGACGTATTCGTAGGTCTCCGGGTTGAGGTCGTCGACGTTGGTTTCGAGCACGGTGAGCATCTCAGTGCGCAGCGCGGACGCCTCCATTTCGCCAACCAGCACACGCAGCACGTTCGGAATTTGCCAGTCCTTGCGCCCCGCACCGTAACCGGACGAGCGCAAGGTCATGGCAGGAATCGGGCCGAAGGAAGAGGCGAGCGAGGTCAGCAGGGCCGCGCCGGTGGGCGTGACGTTTTCGCCTTCGAGGTCGATGCCGGTGACGGGCGCGCCCTTGAGCAGCGCCACGGTGGCGGGGGCGGGAACGGGAATGCGGCCGTGCGCGCTCCACGTGAAGCCGCGGCCGAGGGGGATGGGCGAGCAAATCACCTGATCGACGCCGAGCAGGTCGACCCCGCTCACCGCGCCGACAACGTCGACAAGGGTGTCCAACCCGCCCAACTCGTGGAGGTGGACGTGATCGGCGTCGGGCGCAGCGTGAATGCCCGCCTCGACTTCCCCGATGCGCCGCAGGATGGCAATCGACTTCTCCCTGACATGCGCGGGCAGGTCTGCTGCCTCGACGACCGCGACCAGATCGCGCAGGTGGCGTTCGGGGACGTGGTCGTCGACGATCACTTCGACGTGGGTCGCGGCGATGCTGTTTTTCTGGACGCGCTCGACCTGCAAGTCGAAGCCGGGGATGCGCAGCGCGGCGAGACGGTCGTGGAGCGCACCTTCATCAAGGCCGGCGGCCAGGAGCGCGGCGAGGATCATGTCGCCGCTGGCGCCTGCGACGCAATCGAAGTAGAGGATGCGCATGGTGGTGTGATCGTCCTTGCTGGAGACGTGCCAGGCACCTCGGAGGTGCCTGGCACTTGGAAGCTACTTTCGCGCGACTGTGAGAATGCGGTGCGCGACGACGGCCGCGCCGAAGCCATTGTCGATGTTGACAACGGAGACGCCCGCTGCGCACGAGTTAAGCATCGCAAGCAGCGCGGCGAGGCCGCCGAAGCTGGCGCCGTAGCCGACGCTGGTCGGTACGCCGATGACGGGACACGCCGCGAGGCCACCGATAACGCTGGTGAGCGCGCCTTCCATGCCCGCAACGCTGATAATCACCGTGGCGTTGCGGATGTCGTCCTGCCGATTGAACAGGCGGTGAATGCCCGCAACCCCCACATCGTACGCGCGCACCACCCGACCGCCGAAGAAGTCGAGCGTCTGCGCGGCCTCTTCCGCAACGGAAAGGTCCGCGGTGCCGGCGGCGGCCACGAGCGCGTACGGTTCATCGTCCGGGTGAGTTACAGATTCCGCGCGCGACAGGAAGAGCAGGCGTGAGAGCGGATCGTAGCGCGCTTCGGGCAGGCGCGCCTGCACGGCCGCGGCCATTTCGGGCGTGGCGCGCGTGCCGAGCACGCGGTCGTGGTTGGCCCACAGCCGCTCGAAGATGCCCGCGGCGTGGTCAAGCGCCTTGCCCTGGCAGAAGACCACTTCCGGGATGCCCTGGCGCAGGCCGCGATGCAGGTCAAGCTGGGCGTAGCCGAGGTCCTCGAACGGGAGGCCGCGCAGGCGCTCCAGCGCGGCGTCGGGGCTGACGGCACCGCCCTGCACGTCACTCAGCAGCTGGCGTAGCTTCTCGGCGTCCAAGCGGAACCACCTGATTCAAGCTGCCGGACTTGAGGCCGGACAGGTCGAGCGCGACAAAGGTGTAACCCGCCTTCTTGAGCTCGGCGACGATCTCCTCGCGCATGGCAAGCAGCCGTTCGAACTCGGCGGGCGGCACTTCGATGCGCGCCACGTCGCCGTGGTGACGCACGCGCACTTCGCGGAAGCCGCGCGCGCGCAGCGCCCACTCGCCCTTGCCGATCCGGTCGAGCGTTTCCGGGCTGATGCGCGTGCCGTAGGGGACGCGCGACGAGAGGCACGGTGCGGAGGGCATATCCCAGTTGGACAGGCCGAGCTCGCGGGCCAGTTGCCGGATGTCGGCTTTGGTCATGCCCGCTTCTTCGAGCGGGCTGCGGACGCCGTGTTCTTTCGCGGCTTGCCGGCCCGGCCGCCAGTCGCCCACATCGTCGGCGTTCGCGCCGTCGAGCAAGACCGGGAAGCCCTCGCGGGCGGCCACTTCGAGCAACTCGTCGTAGACATTAGTCTTGCAGAAGTAGCAACGATTGGTCGGGTTGGCGAGGTAATTCTCGTCCTCATCTTCGTGCGTGTTGACCCAGAGGACGCGCGCGCCAATCTCTTGCGCAACCTGCGCCGCGCCGTCCTGTTCGTAGTGCGGCATACTGGCGGACACCGCGGTGATGCCGACTGCGTTGTCGCCAAGCGCGTCGTGCGCCACCTTGAGCACGAGCGTGCTGTCAATGCCGCCGGAATAGGCGACGGCCACGCGACCCATACCGCGGATCAACGCGGTGAGGCGTTCGAGTTTGTCGTTCAAGAGGGAATTCCTTCTAGACAAAGCCAAACCCTGACAGGCGCGCACCTGCGTAGCGTGGCGAAACCCGTCAGGGTTGGGTTTTCGTTACGGACGAACGCGAAGTTGAATCTGGCCCTCGGTCGTCTCGACCTCTTCAATGTACCATCGGGACGTGTACTGCTGCAAGGCCTGGTTGGCGAAGGTCGGGATGAGCGACGTGACCATGCCGCGCGGGGTGATCGATTCGGTTTCCAGCTCGAGGCGGCCATCGACCGCCAGCAAGCGACCGACGAGGGTCACGTTATTCGCGTTGACGAACCCGTAG
>CAZPTI010000090.1:0-15851 GCA_964588925.1 uncultured Anaerolineales bacterium
GTGTAGAATGGCGCAATGCTGCGGTGATGCCCCATTCCTTCAGGAGAACAAAGGTGTTCGTTAAACTGTTCGGCTTCGCTCTCGTCGCTGGAATCGTCTTCACGAGCGTCGCCATGATGGCACTTGGCGGCAGGTGGCAGAAGATTGAGGCGGGCGTCTACGCGGGCAGTCGCCGCCCGCTGTGGTTCTGGCTTGTCTCGGCCCTTGTGGTTGCGCTCTACGTCGCCGCGCTGATCGACTTCATCGACGGCCCGCGCAACTGGGCCAGTTGGATTTTGATTGTCGTGATTCCGGTCGGCTGGATCGTCAAGGGGGCTGCGGTCATCTTTAACAAGCAGGGCCGCCAGACGGTGTCGAACATTGCGGGCGACAGTGCCTGGGTGAAGATCGGCGCGATGCGCCTGCCTGTTGCAGCAGTGCTTGGGGCGCTCGCCGTATTTGCGTAGTCGGCATGGCTCGGCGCTGCTTCCGGTGTGGCTTCAGCCTTGCTGTCTCCACGCCAGAAGCAGCGCCTGGTTGATCGCCGCCGCCAGGAAGAGGATCAGACCGAGCGCGGGCCATCCCGCGGCTGCGAGTCCCAGAGACGCCCCGCCAAAGATAAGCGCTTTCAAGGCCAACCTTACGGGCAGCGAAGCGCGCCGCGCGGCCTTCGGCGCGACGAACAGGCCCCACACCAGGGCCGCCAGCAGCGGCGCGCCGAGGCCGAGCAGCCACTTGGCGAGGACGGTATCGCCGGTCCGGAATCCCCAGTAGCCGAGCGCCACCAACGCGGCCAGCTCCAGGAGGAAGGCCAGCGCCAGATTTGCGCCCATAACCGCGTCCATCGGCTTTCCTTTCGTTCGGCGCAGGGGCGGTCGTTCCGCCCCTGCCTTCATTCGGCGGAACTAGCGCGGCCTATTCTGCAACACGGCCTCAATCCGCTCCATCACCTCATCCGTGAGCAGCGGGACCACGTCCAGCGCCTTCATGTTCTCCCGCACCTGCTCCGGCCGGCTGGCGCCGGTGATGACCGTGCTGACGTTCGGGTTCTTGAGGCACCAGGCCAGCGCCATCTGCGCCTGTGTGCAGCCGAGCTCGTCCGCGATGGGCTTCAACTGCCGCACCTTCTCGATCCGCTCCGGCGTGATCAGCGCGTCGCGCAGCCACTCGTAGCCCTTCAGGTTGGCGCGGCTGTCCTCCGGGATGCCGTCGTTGTACTTGCCGGTCAGGATGCCCGACGCCAGCGGGCTCCAGATGGTCGTGCCGTAGCCCAGGTCGCGGTAGAGCGCCGCGTACTCCTTCTCGAACCGGTCGCGCACCAGCATGTTGTACTGCGGCTGCTCCATGCTCGGCGGGGTCAGGTGGTTCTCCTTCGCCACTGCATAGGCGTACGCGATCTCGGCCGCGCTCCATTCGGACGTGCCCCAGTAGAAGATTTTGCCCTGCTTCACGAGGATGTCCATCGCCCGGACCGTTTCCTCGATGGGCGTCTCGGGGTCGGGGCGGTGGCAGAAGCAGAGGTCGACGTACTCCACCTGCAACCGGCGCAGCGCGTTGTTCACGCCCTCGATGACGTGCTTGTGCGAAAGCCCGGTCTGGTTCGGCCCCTGACCGCCCCAGAAGATTTTGGTGGAGACGACGAAGTCCTCGCGCTTCCAGCCGAGCTTCTTGAACGCGTTGCCCATTACGATCTCGGCGTTGCCTTCCGCGTACCCTTCCGCGTTGTCGAAGAAGTTGACGCCGTGCTCCCACGCCTCGGCCATGCACTGCTCGGCCACCTCCTGCCCGACCTGTCCCCCGTAAGTGACCCATGCGCCCAGCGACAACTCGCTGACCTGCAAACCCGCCTTACCCAATCGCCTGTAGTTCATGCCCGTTCCTCCTCAAGTGATCCCGGATTCAAGAGCGCCGCCGCGAGGACGGCATACAACATTGGCCGGCCGAATCGATTCAGGCCGACAATCGCCACGTCGCCGGTCAACCGGCCCACCGCGGCGAGATCATGCCCCGTCACCGCCCAGTTCACGGCTGTGACCGTTAGCAGAACGTATCCCAGGTACAGAAAGATGCGCCCGGTGCGCGGCAATCCGCGCGTCTCGACATTCGCCCATGATCCTGCCGTCAGCGCATCCCACGCCAGACCGAACACCAGGAAGCCCACGCCCGCAAAGCCGAACAAGGGGCTGAACGGGCTGGAGATGAAATCGGTCTGTCGCAGCAGGCCGGTCAGGATGCCGGCGAACAGCAGTGCGGCGACGCGTTGCTCCGTCAGCCGCCGCCGCAAGGCCCAGACAAGCGCAATCCCTATCAGTGTAACGACGAGCCAGAAGTCTGTCGGCTGCGCGCCTTCCCATGTCAGCGCGGCGAGGGGGCGGCCGGGCGCGGTCAGCTCGAACCAGAGCGCCAGCAGGCCGAAGATGGCGAGGTAGAGCGCGGGGCCGCGCTGCCCGCGGCGCGCCAGGTAGACCGCCGCGACAACCGCCAGGACGTTCACGGCAATCGTCCACGGCTCCGCCGCGGCCTTGCCGAAGCGGTCCGCCGCGCCACTTAATGGGCCGACAACCGTCAGCAGGGGCAGCAGGCCGAGGCTGATCCATAGCCCCGCGAAGGCGATTAGCTGCGCGCCGTTCGACGCGATGATGAGCGGAAGCGCGAGGCGCTCGCCAGCTTCGGCCGCAGAGGACGCAGAGACCGCAGAGGGCAGGGCGGAGGGAACCCGCGTGACGAGCAGCCAGGCGAGGCCGACGATGACGATCACGCCGAGCGAACCGGCATAGGCGAGCGCGACCGCGTTGAATCCATCGGCGGCAATATGCTCGATGGCCTCCTTGAGGACGAACCGCAGCCGCAATCCGAGCAGCGCGACCAGCGCAGTGATCTCCAGCCAGAACGGGAAGCGTTCGGTTGCAACGCGCATCGTCCAGCCGGACGCCTGCCGCGCGAAGTTGGCGATGTCCACGCCCACGAGCAGGAGCAGCGGAAGGATCAGGTAGCTCAGGAAGCCGAGCGTGGCCTCGATCTTCGCGATCATCAGCGGGCTGCCAAGCTGCCGCCAGCTTTCGACATCGTCGGCCTGCGTCGGGATGAAGACGAGCGCGGTCAGCACCAGCAGCGCGAGGAACTCGCCTGCCGGACGGGGTTTGCGCCGAGCGGCGAGCAGGAAGAACAGCGGCACGGCCAGCGTCGCGACGCCGCTGATGACAAGTCCCAAACTGATCCCGCTGATCCCCGCCGAGGCGAGCGAGTTCGCCAGCCACAGCCCGGCCGCGGGCAGGAAGAGGAACAGCACGCCAAGCCGGATGAGGATGTGGCTGCGTAGCGCGCCCGTTAGCAGGAACGCCCACGAGACGGATAACAGAAACAGCGTCGCGGGCAGCAGCGCGATGGGGAGCATCCGGCCGCGGCCCGGCAGCGGCTCGGTCAGCGTGAGCAGCGGCGAGGTGGCGCGCCAGAAGTCGTTGAAGAGGACCGCGACCAGCATCAGCGCCAGCAGCCCGAAGCCGATCCACGCGAGCGCGCGCACGGGGCGGCTCAGCCCGCGCAGGTCGATGAGCCCCTCGCGCAGGTCGGCCCAGACGAAGTCGCGGACCGCGCCGAACGACACGGCCCACAGGAAGCCGAGCAGGGCGATCAGCGTGCCGCGCGTTGGACGTAAGCGGTTGAATGCGTTCATCGGGCTGCCGCCGGTGAGTAGCCGCGGAGCGAACTGCCCCAGACCATCAGCACGCGTTCACCGAAGACAAGGGGCCGCTGCGAGAAGGCATAACCCTCAAGGCCACCTTCGCGGTCGCCGCCGCGCAGGACGATCTCCCCGGTCTCAGCCGACAGCGCAACCATCTGCCCATCGGTCAGACCCATGTACACGCGCGCTTCTTCCACCGTGATGGCGCCGAAGCGAGGCGCGGGCAAATCGGCCTGCCACCGTAGCGCGCCGGTCTCGGCATCCAATCCGAGCGCGGAACCGGAAAGGGTCGGAACTACGACGATGTTGCCCGAGGTCCACGGACGTTCGAGCAAACTGAGCGACTGCTGGCCCAGCGGCGTACGCCAACGAATGGCGCCGTCCGTCGCACTGACCGCAACAACCTCACCTCCCGCGGCCGGGTCAAGTCGTCCGACATACACCACGCGGCCATCGGGAGAGAGAGCCGGCGAACCTGTCCCACCGGTCAATTCTGCCGCTTCCCAGGTCGGTTCCCCCGTTACAAGGTCGAAGCGTGCGGCTGGCGAAGATGTGTAGAGTGCGCCGCCGCGGGCGATAACGCCGCCCGGCACGACTACGCCTTCGAACTCGCGCGCCCACCGTTCCTGTCCCGTCGCTGCGTCGAGCGCAACGAGTCGCGCGCCTGACCCATCAGGCAACGCCGCGCTCCACAGGATGGCGTCATCCGCAGCGACAGGCGGTCGGACGGCTGTCCCGCCCGCCGCCTGCCACGCAACTTCGCCGTTATCAAGGCGTAACGCGGACAGGCCCGCGGGACTTGTGACAATCAGGAGGTTGCCCGTCACTAACGGCTCAACCCGCGCGGCCTGGATGCCTGTCGCGAACTTGAGTTGAACCGCGCCGGACCGCGGGTCGATCTCGACAAGGCGTCCGCCCTCATCGAGCGCAAGCGCGCTGTCGCCCGACCGAACCAGCGTCGCGCGCAGCAGATCCATCGCGAACGGGGGTTCGTTGACCTGTCGCACCCAATCCAACCGAAGATGGTTTGGCCCGGCGCTTGTCGCGCCGATACGCCGCAGCACCGAACGGCTGTCGACCGTCCAGATCGCGCCGCCACCCGCCACCGGTCCGAAATCGAGACGCGGGTTCGTGTCTGTCACGTCGCTGGCGTCTGCCATGTTCCATGCGGCAACACGGTTGCCGTCGAGGTTAACTTCATAAACGACCGCGCCGGATGCCGCAACGTACAGCCTGTCGCCCACCAGCAGCGGCGCGCCCAGATAGTCGAACTCCAAACTCTGCCACAGCCGCCGCCCGTCTGCCAGCGAATACGCGCTCAGGTAGCCCTGCTGGTCCACCACGACGAGCCTGTCGTCCGCTACGGCGGGCGCGAAGCGGATTGCGCGACCGCCGTTGTCAGCAGTCCAAAGTTCCTCGCCGGACGCCGGATCGAGCGCGGTGACCGCGCCCGCGGTTGAGGCGATAAACGCGGCGCCGTTCGTCACGGTAACAGGCGCTTCCACCGGCTTGCCGGATTCGTATGTCCAAACCGGTTCGCCGGTCCGCGCGTCCAACCCGTACGCCGCGCCGTCGTCCGAGCCGAGGATGACGAGTGTCTTTCCGCCTTGTATGGTGGCGAGCGCAGGCGACGATACGACAGCCGCGCCCGTCTCCTGTCGCCAGCGGAGCCGGCCGCTTCCGCTCTCGACCGCGTATACGTTGCGGTCCTCGCTGCCGAAAATGACCAGATCCTCAAAGATGACTGGCCGCGTGGCGACGTTGTCGCCGGTCAGGAACGACCAGAGGAAGAGGCCGCGGCTGTCGAGCGCGTAGAGCCGCTTGTCGCTTGCGCCGAAATAGACGCGCCCTGCCTGGCTGTCGATTGCCGGCTGTCCGTAAACCGCGCCACCCGGCGAGAACCGCCAGACGGGATCGGTGAAGCCGGTCGACACGTCGAGCGCGATGAGGTCGCCGCCGTGCGACGCGACGAGCAGCGCGGGCGGGTTCGGCAGATAGGTCGGCGGGATGGTCGCGGCCGTGTCGATGCCGCTGGAATAACGTCCCCCACGCGTAAGTTGCCACTCCTGGCGCGGCGCGACCGAGGGCGATTTCGGCGCATCCGGCATTACTGGTAGCGTGGCGAGCGCTTCGGCCGCGCCGTTTGCCCCGTTTGCGGCGAGCGTCACCCAGCGCGTCACCGCCCCGGTTGCCGCGCTCACCTCCTCTTCGCGGGCCATGCCGACGCCCGCGCAGTAGGTGTCCGTCCAGCGCCGGTCGTCGAGCGGCTGCCCGCCGAGGCTGATCACAAAATGAAACCGCGCTTGCAGGCAGTCGTCGAGCTCGCCGAGCGGGCCGCGGTAGGGGTCGGCTTCGGCCACCTCGCCCGTGATCGTGTAGGCCGCCTGCGAACCGATTTGCCCGGCGCCTTCCCACTGCGCGCCGGCGCGCAACTCCGGCGGCAGGACGGGCAGCGGCGGCGTGAAGATGAGCTCCTGATCTGGCCGCGCCGCGTTCAGGCTGACGATGAACTCACCGCGCGGGCTGCGCACGCGCAAATTGACCGTCTCCGTGTAGATGCCTTGCGCGTCCAACTCCGTGACGCGCTCGCGGATTAGCTGAGAGTCAGCCGTTAGCGAGACGAAATCCGTTACCGGTGCGCTTTCTTTCTGCGAGTACAGGCTCTCGACTGCTTTGCGCTGGGCCGGGGTGATCTCGGTGGCATAGGCGGCGGCGTTCTGGAGATGCTTCCGGTTGATGCTCTGCCACAGCAGCGTCTTGCCGTTTGCATCCTGCTTTGCGCTCAACGAGGACCAACCGTCAAAGGTCGGCGCGTAGCGGTTGAGCGAGGGCGAGGCGGATGCGCCAGTTGCGCGCCACGGCCACAGCGCGGCGAGCGCGACCAGAACGAGCGTTAGGACGATGACCGCGATGGCAATCAGTTCACGCGCTCGGACTTGCGCCGGTGGCTGCGCCGGCGCGTGCGCTGTTTCTTCCGTATTCTGAACAAGATCGGTCATCGGCCTCGGGACAACGGGCGCGGAAAGAGCTCGCGTCGTGAACGGGTGGTAGGTTGCTGCTTTATACTCCCGCAAGCAAAAGGAGGACTGTTTGGTTTCGTACAAACTGCGCTATAATCGGCCAAACCACGTAGGAGGGGCCTGTGCGAGACCAGTTGCGGATGCTGGAGGAGTTTCACCGCGTGTTCGGCGCCCACCTTGAGAGCGCGCCGGTAGCTGAGCTAAGCGATGAGACGATCGCGCTGCGCGTGAGCCTGATCCAGGAGGAGCTCAACGAGTACCGGCAGGCCGCGGAAGCCCGCGACCTGGTGGGCGTGGCGGACGCGCTCAGCGACCTGATGTACGTTGTCCTCGGCGCCTACGTCTCGCACGGCCTCCAGGATTTAGCCGAAGCGCTCTTCGCCGAAGTGCATGCAAGCAACATGAGCAAGCTGGATGAAAGCGGGCGGGTCATTTATCGCAGTGATGGCAAGGTGCTCAAGTCCGCGCTGTGGCGACCGCCTGATTTGAAGGGGATTCTGCAATCGAATAACGGTTGAGTTGATGAAGCGAATCTACATCGCCTACACAGGCGGCACAATCGGCATGCGGCGGACGGCGGAGGGATATGCGCCACAGCCGGGGTATCTGGCCGAGCAGATGGCGCGGATGCCAGAGCTGGCCGATCCGCGCATGCCGGCCTACACGCTCCACGAGTATGAGCCGCTGCTCGATTCCTCCAACATGCGTCCTGCGGACTGGGTGCGCATCGGCCGCGACATCGTCGCGCGCTACGACGAGTACGACGCGTTCATCGTGCTCCACGGCACTGACACGATGGCCTACACTGCCTCCGCGCTGCCCTTCTTCATCCGCGGGCTGGACAAGCCCGTGATCATCACCGGCTCGCAAATCCCCCTGTCCGAGTTGCGGAACGACGCGCGCAGCAATCTCATCACGTCGATGATGATCGCAGCCGAGGCGCCCGTGCCGGAAGTGACGCTGTACTTCGGCAATCGCTTGCTGCGCGGGTGCCGTTCGACGAAGGTCAACGCGGAAGGGCTGGAAGCGTTCGACTCGCCCAACTATCCGCCCCTCGGGACCATCGGCGTGGAGCTGCATGTCGACCCGTCGCACCTGTTGCGCGAGCGCCGCGAGCTGCTCCGCCTGGCCGAGCCCCTGCGTGAGCCCACCGTCGGCGCGTTCCAGCTTTTTCCCGGCGTCTCGCCCGAACTCATGGCGAACGTGCTGCAACCGCCGCTGGAGGGACTTGTTCTGCTCACCTACGGCGTGGGCAACGGGCCGGACCGCGACGAGGCGCTGCTGAACGCGATTCGAGCGGCGACCGAGCGTGGGGTGGTGATCGTCGCCTGCACGCAATGCCTGCGCGGCGGCGTGCGGTTGGGCGAATACGCGACCGGAGCGGCGCTGGCCCGCGCGGGCGTGATCAGCGGCTACGACCTGACGACGGAGGCGGCGCTGTGCAAGCTGTACTATCTGTTTAGCACGGGGCACTCGGCGCAGCAGGTGCGCGCGCTGATGGGGCAGGACCTGTGCGGCGAATTAACCTTGCCTGCGTTTGAGAAGGTAATGTAGATGGCCGATGCGGATTATGCGGAGATCGACGCGCTGACGTACGCCGGAGAGGTGGCGCGCGACGAGCCGCGCTTGATCGTCGCGGCGCTCCTGTTTGCCCGCGAGATCGCGCATCCCGACCTGCTGCCGTCGCGTTACCTGCGGCGCCTCGCTGAGTGGGCGGAGATGATGGTCGCGCACCTGCCGCGCGGCGCGTCGGAGCTTGAGCGCGCGACCGAGGTGATGCGCTTCCTCGCCGACGAATTGCTGCTGCGGGGCAACACGGAAGAGTATTACGAGGCGGCCAACAGCTATCTCAATGAAGTGATTGAGCGACGGGTAGGTTTGCCGATCGCGCTGTCGGCTCTGTTCATCCACTTTGCCTCTGCCGCCGGTCTGGCCGCTGAGGGCGTCGGGTTGCCCGGCCATTTCGTCGCAGCGGTGCGCATCGAAGGGCGGCAGCGCTTCTTCGACCCGTTCGAGGGCGCCGGGCCGCTGGACCGCGGCGACCTGCGCGAGTTGCTGCAGGAGCGGACAGGCTTTCGCGGACCGATCAGCGACGAGTGGCTGGAGCCGCAGTCTACGCGCGCGATCCTGGCGCGGATGCTCTTCAACCTGCGCGGCGTCTATCTCGGACAGAACGACTGGCCGCGCGCTGCGCGCGTCGTCGAACGCCTGATTCTTACGCAGCCCGAAGTCAACGCGCATCTGCGCGATCTCGGCTTCATCTATGCGCGCGGCGGACGCCCGCTGACCGCCGCGCAGACGCTTCAACGCTACCTGCTTGCCGAGCCGGGCGCCGATGACGCGGCAATGGTGCGCGGGTCGATGGATTCGCTGGTGGAACAGGCCGCGCGGTTGAATTGACGCGAGGTGGAGATGTTGTTCGAGCAGATGAACTGGATGGGCATCGAGGAGTACCTGAAACGGGATGATCGCGTCGTCGCCATCATCGGCGCGTGCGAGCAGCACGCGTACTCGTCCGTCATGGCCGACGTGCTGGAGCCGCTCGAAATCGCCAAAGCCGCGACGCAGGTCGATCCGGTGCTGATTGCGCCGCCCATGCCCTACGGTATCTCGCCCTATTTCGCTACCTATCCGGGCACGATCAGCCTGCGCATGGAGACCTTTGCCGCGGTCGTTCGGGAAGTGCTCGAAAACCTCGTGCGCCAGGGGTTCCGCCGCGTGCTGGTCAGCAACGGGCACGGGGGCAACACGGGCGTGCTCTCGCCGCTGCTGGTGGAGCTGGCGAACGCGCATCCGGAGGCGCGGTTTGAGTTGTTCCAGTGGTGGACGCACCCCGACGTGGTGAAGGCGGGCGAGGCGCTCGGGCTCAGGCAAAGCCATGCGAACTGGTCGGAGAGCTTTCCTTTCACACGGGTTGGGCCTGCGCCGGAGGGTGAGAAGCCGCCGCCCGTGATTTCGCGCACGGCGAGCGCGGCGGAGGTGCGCGCGAAGCTGGGCGACGGGTCGTACGGCGGCGCATACACGGCGAGCGATGGGGCAATGGCCGTGTTCTTCGCCGCGGCCGTCGACGCCATGCTGGCCGCGCTGGCCGACCTCAAGCGCTGACCCACGCGCCATTGTTCATGCGCCGCGGCCTGACGCGCTTCGTCCTGATCCTGCTGCTCATCGAATTTCTCGACGAGTTCGTCTTTGGCGCGCGCGAGGCCGCCTGGCCGCTGATCCGCGACGACCTCGGCCTGAGCTACGCGCAAATCGGCCTGTTCCTGACGCTCCCCTCGCTCATTGCCAACCTGGTCGAGCCGTTCCTGGCGATCCTCGGCGATGCCTGGCGGCGGCGCGTGATCGTAATCGGCGGCGGACTGGTTTTCACCCTTGCGCTTGCGCTCACCGCGGCCAGTCAGACGCCCGCGCTCCTGATGCTCGCCTTCATCCTGCTCTATCCCGCGTCCGGCGCCTTTGTCAGCCTCTCGCAGGCCACGCTGATGGACCTGGACGAGCCGCGCCGCGAGCACAACATGGCGCGCTGGACGCTGGCCGGGTCTATTGGCGTAGTGCTTGGGCCGCTGGCGCTCGGCCTCGGCCTGACGCTTGGTTTTGGCTGGCGCGGGGTGATGGGCGCGATGGCGGGAGTGGCCTTCGCGCTCCTGCTGTTAAGCCTGCCCATGCCCTATCCCGATAACCTTTCCGGCGAACGCCTGACATTTGCCACAGTCGGTCGCGGCCTGGTCGACGCGTTGCGTGCGATCAAGCGGGGGGCAGTCCTCCGCTGGCTCATTCTGCTGGAATTCTCCGACCTGATGCTCGACGTGCTGCTGGGACTGTTGGCGCTGTACCTGGTGGATGTGGGCGGCGCAACGCCGGAGCAGGCGAGCCTGGGGGTGGCCGTGTGGGTGGGCGTGGGACTGGTCGGCGACCTCGCGCTGATTCCCTTGTTGGAGCGGGTGCGCGGGTTGAGCTATCTGCGAGTGAGCGCGCTGGTGACGCTCGCGCTCTTTCCGGCCATGCTTCTCGTCCCCACGTTCTGGCAGAAGCTCGTCCTGCTCGGGCTGATCGGCTTTTTCAACGCCGGGTGGTACGCCATCCTCCAGGCGCAGCTTTACGCCGCTCTGCCGGGGCAAAGCGGGACGGCGCTGGCGGCGAAGAACGTGTCGGGGATGGTCGGCGCGCTTATCCCGTTGGGGCTGGGGTTAGCGGCAGAACGGTGGGGATTGAACGCAGCGATGTGGCTGCTGCTGGCGGGGCCGGTGGCGCTGGTGATCGGGCTGTCGCCCGCGTTTTTACGCGCGGCCGGCGAGCTCGGACGCGAGCGCCAAAACTGACCGCTGCGAAGTGAGCGGAATGGGTGCGCCGACCGTCGGCGCATCCATTCCGTCTGGCGCCTCTCTACCAGCCGGCCGCCGACCAGTCACCGCGCGCGGTGATGAGCGTGAATCCGACCTTCCCGGCTTGCTTTTCGTACAGACCTACGACAACGTACGCGATGCGGTCGCCTTTACGCCAGCCTACCGCGCACATCGACTCCTCGATCTGCTCCTTGTGCGCCTGCCATTTCAGTTCGAGCATCTTGCTCTTGTAGAAATCGCAGACCTTCTTCATCCCCGACGCGCCGGTTTCGCCCGTGTCATACACCGCGGCCGCGATGTCAGTCCACTCTGGCGGCATTTCGCCTAACGCGATCTTCTTCGTTTCGGCAGCATTCACGGTTGCCCCGGCATAGACGGGTAGGTCAGGCGCGGAGGGCGACGTCGGCGAGGGCGGGATTTCGATGACGGGCAGCCGCGCCTGGATGTCGCTTTCCGCGGTCGACCCGGCCTTCGCACTGTCGCGTAGGACCCCGTAGATCACCACCTTGTCGAGGTCGGTCCCCACCAGCAGCCGGCCGTCGGGCGAAAAAGCAATCTCGCCGTCCACCCACGTGATGCTCCCGGCTTTCTTCCACGCGCTTGTGTCGTAGAAAGTCACCGTTCCCACATCCTGCGCGGCCAGAAGCTTGCCCGAGGGCGAGTAGGCGAGGTGCCCCACGCCCTTTTCCATCGGCAGCCGCTTCATCAGCGAACGCTTCGCGACACCCCAGATCAGCAGTTCGTTATTGGAGCCGAGGGCAAGCTGCGCGCCATCCGGCGCGAGCGCGGATTTTCCGACCCGTTCCTTGAACGGGCCAAGTTGGCCCAGGCTCTTGCCGGTCGCGGCCTCCCAGATTCTGACTTCCTGATAGCTAACGCCTATCAACGTCTTGCCGTCCGCAGTAACGTGGAGTTGATTGATCGCCACGCCCGGCGTCAGGCTCGCGATGACCTTCCCGGATCGCGCATCGAACAGCCTCACGGACTTATCCTTCAAGCAGCTAACCGCCGCGCGCGAGCCGTCGGGCGCCAGCGCCACCGCCTGCGACCAGCAGTCGTCGGCTTTCATAAGCGCCCGTTCGATCTTGCCCGCCTTCGTGTCGACGAGCATCGGATCGACGCGCTCACCTGCGAGGAGTAGCTTCGCGCCGTCGGCGGAGATCGCCATTTTTGCGAATCCCATCGGCCCCTTGTCGCCCAGCGCAGTGAATGTCTTTGTCGTCGCGCCGGTTGCGGCGTCGATCTCCACGATGGCCTGATCGCGTTTGGACGGCAGAATAAGGTGGGCGCTATCAGGAAGCCATACTCCCAGCCACCCTCCGGATACTGCGATTGGGAAGCTGCCCAGCCGCGCAAGATGGGCGGCGTTGGTTGACGAGATGGGCTCACTGCCAGGCTGTCCTCCCGTAACGGGTGTCTTCAAGCCCACGATGAGCGCCAGCCCGGTCTTGTCGGCCGATTGAGTTACTGCAACGACGCACAGGAGCTGCTCGCCGCGGCTCCAGGTTGTGATCGCCCACGTCGCGCCATATTGCTTGTTGTCGCGCAGCAGCTTCCAGCCCGACCCGGGCAGCGTCTTCGCGTAATGCTCGGCGACCTTACGGATCGGCGCGGGCGCGTTATAGTAGTAAGCCGCAGGGTGGAAGAACACCATGCCTGCCATATCGGCGAGGTTCGCAAGATACAGATCGGCCGCGGCTGACGTCTCTTCGGGAGCGGAGCCGGGGTACAAGGAGATTGCCGCCTGCGCGGCAGGCGCGCGAGGCGTTGAAGTTGCAGTGGCCGTGACAGATGTGGTTGTCCGTGGCGCGGTCGGTGTCGGCGGCGCCGCGGCAGCGGGCGAAAACCAGGGGACGATGACGACGACGAGCGATGCGACGAGGAGACAGACCAGGCGATGAGCAGGACAGTGTGATGCGCGGAGCCGGGACGACCCCTTCAGATGGGACACCGAATCCTCCTGGCAGCCGACCAGGATTGCGACGCTGCCATCTTATTAAACGATGGTCTTCGCGAATTTAAGGCGACGTCGGAAGATTTCTAAGCGACTGCGTTCGCCTTCTCCAACTCTTCCTCCACCGCCTCCTGCACCTCTGTCGGCTCCTGCTGCTGCGGACCGAGGCTGAGCGCCTCCATCAGCTTTGGCAGCTCCGCATCCACCGCGCGGCGGCCCTGGTCGATCATATAGTCGGCGCGCGAGAAGGACTGGTACGCCACGTCCGAGATGTCCGGTTCGATCAGCAGGTCGGCCAGCAGCAGACCGCCGCCGGCCCAGCGGATCGCGTTCTCGACCGCGGCAACCCCGCGCGTGATCGGGTTGCGCGCCTTGCTCCAGTAGCGACCGAGGATGTTGACCGCAATGACGTAATCCGCGCCGAGCGCGCGCGCGGTGCGAACGGGCAGGTTATCCGACACGCCGCCGTCCGAAAGGATTTGTCCGTCGACGAGCACGGGCACGACGACGCCGGGCACGGCGGAACTGGCGTGCACTGCGTGCGCGACGGAGCCCTTGTTGATGACGACGGGATTGCCGGTGATCAGATCGGTGGCGACCGCGGCGAATGGCAGCTTCAGGTCGTCAAACTCGGCGTAGTTGAGCTGCCGGTCGACGAACTGCTCCAGCTTGTAGAACGAGATCCAACCGCCGCGCCAGGGGGCGGCAACGCGCGCCATGCCGCGCCAGTTCAGGTGCTTCGTGATCTCGCTGATCTCCGCGCAACTCCACCCCGCGGCCACGAACGCGCCCACAATCGACCCGACGCTCGTGCCCGTCACCACCTCGGCGCGAATGCCCGCCTCTTCCAGCGCCATCAGCACGCCCACATGCGCGAACCCACGCACCACCCCGCCGCCCAGCGCCAGCCCGATCTTCATGATCCCTCCAACGATTGAAGATTGAAAATTGACGATTGAAGAAGCGCCCCTTCAATCGTCAATTTCAATCTTCAATCCAAATACTCGTACGCGGGCAAGGTCAGGAAGTCGGAGAACTTGCCCTCGCACTCGATGTCGTTGCACGTGATGCGGTCGAGGATTTCCGCGGCCAGCGGGTACTTGCTGTTCGCGTAGACCTCGGGGTCCGCGTCCTGCTGCATCTTGCCGAGCTCTTCGTTCAATACCTCGCGGAAGAGGCCGAGCGTGATCTTGCGCCCGTCGTCGAGCACGCCGAGCGGGCTCTTGATCCACTGCCACACCTGCGCCCGGCTGATCTCAGCGGTGGCGGCGTCTTCCATGAGGTTGAAGATGGGCACTGCGCCCGTTCCGCCGAGCCACGCGCCGAGGTACTGCACGGCCACGTTGATGTTCCAGCGGAAGCCCTTCTCGGTGATGGGCGACTGCGGCTGGAAGTTGAGCAGGTCGGCGGCGGTCACGTTCACATCCTCGCGGCGGCAGTCGATCTGGTTCGGCTTGGGCATGGCCCGGTCGAACTCGGCCAGCGCGATGGGGACGAGCGCGGGGTGCGCCACCCAGGTTCCGTCGTGCCCGTCCGTGGCCTCGCGCAGCTTGTCCTGCCGCACCTTCTCCATCGCGGCTTCGTTGGCCGCCGGGTCGTTCTTGACGGGGATTTGCGCGGCCATGCCGCCCATCGCATGAATGCCGCGACGGTGGCACGTTTTGATGGTGTTGAGCGAGTACGAGCGCATGAAAGGGACGGTCATCGTGACCAGGCCGCGGTCCGCCAGCACGAAGTCGTCCTTGTTGCGGAACTTCTTGATGGCGCTGAAGATGTAGTCCCAGCGCCCGCAGTTTAGGCCCGCGGAGTGATCCCGCAACTCGTACAGGATTTCGTCTTCCTCGAAAGCGGCGAGGATGGTCTCGATGAGCACGGTCGCGCGGATGGAGCCGCGCGGGATGCTGAGGTCGTCCTGCGCCTTCTGGAAGACGTCGTTCCACAGCCGCGCCTCCAGGTGGCTCTCCATCTTGGGCAGGTAGAAGTACGGGCCGGAGCCGCGCGCCAGCAGTTCGCGCGCGTTGTGGAAGAAGTACAGGCCGAAGTCGAACACGCCACCGGGCACGTGCTCGCCGTCGACAGTCATGTGTTTCTCGACCAGGTGCCAGCCGCGCGGCCGCGCCATCAACACCGCCACCTGCTCCTTGAGCCTGTACTGCTTGCCCTCCGGGCTGGTGAAGTCGATGGTGCGGCGGATCGCGTCGCGGAGGTTGAGCTGGCCGAGCACCATGTTGCTCCACGTCGGCGCGTTGGCGTCCTCGAAGTCGGCCATGAAAACCTTCGCGCCGGAGTTGAGCGCGTTGATGATCATCTTGCGGTCGGTCGGGCCGGTGATTTCGACGCGGCGGTCTTGCAGGTCCGCGGGGATCGGCGCGACGGTCCAGTCGGCCTCGCGAATGTGGCGCGTCTCGGGGAGGAAGTCGGGCATCTCGCCCATGTCGAGCCGCGCCTGGCGCTCAGCGCGGCGGTGGAGCAACTGCTTGCGCCGGCCGTTGAACTCGCGCGCCAGCCCCGCGACGAACGCAACCGCCCCGGGGGTCAGTATCTCGGCGAACGGCCCGTCGGTCCGGCCGGTAATCTCCACACCATCACCATGTCGGGTCATAGCAACCTCCGTGTGCGCGCGATTAATGGAACTGCGCCTCTTCGGTCGAACCCTTGAGTGCGACGGTGGAGGCGCCTTCGCCGACGATGGCGAGCGTTACGTCGTCGAAATAGCCCGCGCCGACTTCGCGCTGGTGCTTGGTGGCCGTGTAGCCCTCGGCTTCCTTGGCGAACTCCTTCGCCTGGAACTCGGCGTAGGCGGCCATGCCCCGCTTGCCGTAGTCGAGCGCCAGGTCGTACATGCTGAAGTTAAGCGCGTGGAACCCGGCGAG
>CAZPTI010000090.1:15879-16115 GCA_964588925.1 uncultured Anaerolineales bacterium
ACGAACTGGAATTTGTAGCCCATCGCGCCCAGCTCGCGCTGGAACTTCGCGATGGTGTGGTCGTCCAGCTTCTTCTTCCAGTTGAACGACGGCGAGCAGTTGTACGCCAGCAGCTTGCCGGGGAACTTCGCCAGCACGCCCTCCGCGAATTGCTTCGCTTCGTCGATGTCCGGCTCGGCGGTCTCGCACCAGATCATGTCGGCGTAGGGCGCATAGGCGAGGCCGCGCGAGATGGC
>CAZPTI010000091.1:0-16090 GCA_964588925.1 uncultured Anaerolineales bacterium
CCCACGACCTTCAGCCAATCAGATTACAACTGATTTCGCTCCGTGAATGTTACGGGACGTACCGCTTAACCACCACCGCGGCGTTCTGCCCGCCAAACCCGAACGCGTTCGCCATAAACGCGTCCACCCGCGCGCGGCGCGCCGTGTTCGGCACATAGTCCAGGTCGCACTCCGGGTCGGGCGCGGCGTAGTTGATCGTCGGCGGGATGACGCCCGTCTCAATGGCCTTCACGCCCGCGAGGACGGAGATCGCGCCGGCCGCGCCGAGCATGTGGCCGAGCCCCCCCTTGATCGAGCTGATCGGCAGCCCGTACGCCCGCTCGCCGAACACGCGCTTGACCCCCTTCGTTTCCGACAGGTCGTTGAGTTGCGTGCCGGTGCCGTGCGCGCAGATCCACGACAGGTTCTCCGCGGCCTCCGGGTCGCTCGCCAGCGCGAGGGACATGGCGCGCGCCGCGCCTGCGCCGTCCGGGTCGGGCGCGGCCATGTTGAACGCGTCGGACGACAGCCCGTAGCCCACCACCTCCGCGAGGATGGCCGCCCCGCGGGCCTGCGCGTGCTCCAACGTCTCCAGCACCAGCGCGGCCGACCCTTCGCCGAGCACCGTGCCATCGCGGCCCGCGTCAAACGGCGAGCAGGCGCGTTCCGGCGTGTCGTTCTTCGTGGAGAGCGCGCCGAGCCGGCCAAAGCCCGTAATGCCCAGCGGCGACATGACGCTGTCCGTGCCGCCCGCGATAATCACGTCCGCGTCGCCGTGGATGATCCGGCGGTACGCCTCACCCACCGCAGTGACGCCCGTTGCGCACGCGTTGACCGGCACGCTCACCGGCCCGCGCGCGGCGTAGCGGATGGCAACCGCGCACGCGGCGGAGCTGATCAGGATGGCGGGAATGGCGGTCGGGTTGACCGCGCGCGGCCCGCGCTTGTCCAGGATCGACCGCTGCTCCTCGACCAGGTCCGTGCCGCCGAGCGAACTGCCGATCTCCACGCCGACGCGCGTGGGATCTTCCGCCGCAAAGTCGATGCCGGAGTGCTCGACGGCCTGGCTGGCCGCCGCGATGCCGAACTGGATGAAGAGGGAGAGCCGCCGGGCCTCCTTCGGGTCCATGTGCAGCCCCGCGTTGAAGCCCTTCACGCGCGCGGCGATCTTCGTGCCCAGCTCGCTCGTGTCGTAGTCCGTGATGGCGCGCACGCCCGAGCAGCCCGCGATCAGCTCGCTCCACGTCGTCGCGACGTCGTTGCCCAGCGGAGTGACCGCGCCCAGGCCCGTGATGACCACGCGCCGCCGTCCGTTCATTGCGTAGTTCATTGCTAACCTCGTTCCGGCGGACACCATTCGCCGGAGCAAACTTTGCGCGCGGTTCCGGTGAGCCGCACGTTCCAATCCTCGTCGATTTCGACCCGCATTTCGCCGCCCGGCATGCGCACGCTGACCGGGCTTTCGCAGCGCCCCGCGCGGATCGCGGCCGCGGCCGCCGCGCAGCTTGACGAGCCGGACGCCAGCGTATAGCCCGCGCCGCGCTCCCAGATCGCGATTTCGACCGTGTGGCGGTCGACCACGCGGGCGAACTGGACGTTGGTCCGGTTGGGGTAGAGCGGCAGGGTCTCCAGCGCGGGGCCAAGCGCAGTCGCCCACTCGCTCAGTTCCGCGGGGAACATGAACTCGTGCGTGTCCATGCCGAAGACGACGCAATGCGGGTTGCCCATGTTGACCGCGGTGATGACCACGCCGTGGCCGAGCGCCTCGACCTCGGCCTCGATCATCTCCGGCCTGTCCGTCAGCAGGCCGAGCCCCGCGGAGTCGAAGCGCGCCACGCCCATGTCCATCGCGATGCGCTCCCCGCGCTCGTCCAGGATGTGCGCGGTGACCTGCCCGGCGGGGGTCAGGATATCGAAGTCGCGGCTGCCCGCGTAGCCCTGCTGCCACAGGTGCGCGGCGAAGATGCGCAGGCCGTTGCCGCTCTTCTCGAACTCGCTGCCGTCGGGGTTGCGCATGCGCAGGCGGAACGGATAGCCGCCGTAAGGCCCCCACAGCGCGCCGTCGGACCCGACCCCGCGGCGCCGGTCGCACAGTTGCCGCGCGGTCTCGGCGTCCGGCGGTTCGGGCCAGTCGCGCGTGTCGAGCACGAAGTAGTCGTTGCCGAGCGCCTCGTACTTCGTGTAGCGCGTCCCCGGCTGCGCGAGCGTCACGTCCCGGCGCAGCAGGTCGGCGTAGCTCTCGCGGCGCTGGATCAGGCGCGCCTCCCCGTCGCGGACGAGGATCACCGCGGGCCGCCGCGCCTGGTTGTAGTTGCTCGACATGGCGAGGGTGTACGCGCCGGCCATCGGGACGGCGAGCAGGTCGCCCGCGTCCAGCCGGGGCAGCGCGACGTCGCGGATCAGCACGTCGCCCGACTCGCAGTACTTGCCCGCGATGGTGACGGTCTCGACCGGCCGGCCGGGGTCGTGGGGCAGGCGCATGGCCGCGTAGCTCGCGCCGTAGAGCGCGGGGCGGATGTTGTCGGCCATGCCGCCGTCTACCGATACATACGCGCGGATGCCGGGAACTTCCTTGCGCGCCCCGACCGTGTACACCGCCACGCCCGCCTGCGCAACGAGCGAGCGGCCTGGCTCCAGCACAAGGCGCGGCAGGGGCAGGCGGTGGCGCTCGCATCCGTTCGCGATAGCAGCCGTCAGCGCGTCGAGGTAGGGTTCAATGGGCGCAGGCGCGTCGCTCTCGGTCATCGGCACGCCCCAGCCGCCGCCCGGACTCAACTCGCGCAACTCAAAGCCGTGCTTTTCGCGCATGGCGGCTGCGAAGGCGATCAGCCTCTCCGCCGACTCCGCCAGCGACTCCGGCTCGTAAATCTGCGAGCCGATGTGCGCGTGCAGCCCGACGAGGCGCAGGCCGTCCGCCGCCAGCGCGCGCCTGACCGCTTCCTCGGCCTGCCCGTGATGGATCGAAAAGCCGAACTTGGTGTCTTCCTGGCCGGTCTGAATGTGCGAGTGCGTGTGCGCCTGCACGCCGGGCGCGAGCCGCAGCCAGATGTCGACCTGCTGCCCGCGGCCCCGCGCGATCCCGTCGAGCAATTCCAGCTCGCGGAAGCTGTCGACCACGATCCGCCCGACGCCTGCGGCCAGCGCCTCGCGCAGCTCCTCCGCCGACTTGTTGTTGCCGTGGAAATGGATGCGCGCCGCGGGGAATCCACCCGCCAGCGCCACATGCAGCTCGCCGCCGGACACCACGTCGAGGTCCAGCCCCTCTTCGGCGTAGAGCGCGGCGAGCGCGGGGCAGAGGTAGGCTTTCGATGCGTATGCGATCTGGCTTGACGCGCCGTAGCGCGCGGCTAACTCGCGGCGATACGCCCGCGCGTTCTCCCGCAGCGTCAACTCGTCGTAAATGTAGAGCGGCGTGGCGTGCTCCGCCGCCAGCCGCGCGACAGACGAGCCGCCGACCAACAAGTCACCCGATTCATCCAGGGAAGCCGCCATCGGCCAGAGGTGGTTCAAGCGAGAACTCCGAGAGGCAATAACTCATGGGATTAATGGCAGTATAGCCCGCAGTGAAATGCGCGTCAAACTTCACAGACAACTTGTGTGGGTGGGTGCAGGCGCAGGCTACTCCCCCAACGCGTCCCCAAGCAGTGTCACCACTAGCACGGTCAGCGTGATCGCGAGGCCGGGCGCGAAGCTGGTCCACGGCGCGACGGCGATGTACTGGCGGCCCTCGAAGAGCATCAGGCCCCACTCGGCCTGCGGTGGCTTTGCGCCGAGGCCGAGGTAGCCGAGCGCGGCCACGCTGATGATCGCGCGGCCGAAGTCGAGCGTGGCGAGGGAGAGCACCGGGCGGCTGATGTTGCGCAGCAGGTGGCGGAAGAGGATGTCCGCCGGCCCCGCGCCCAGGCTGCGCGCGGCTTCCACGAAGGGCGCGTCGACCAGCGAACGCGTCAGGCTGCGGACGAGCCGCCCGTACGCCGGAATCCCTGCGATGCCGACTGCCGCGGCGAGCGCGGGCAGCCCCGGCCCGAGCACCGCGACGATCATGAGGGCGAGCAGCAGCGCGGGGAACGCCAGCATCAGGTCAAACAGGCCGACCCAGAACTGCCCGGCCCACCCCTGCGACCATCCGGCCAGCAGCCCGGCGACACTGCCCACCACAACCGCGAGCGTCACGGCAGCCGCGGCCACCAGCAGCGTCGCGCGTCCGCCGTACAGCAGGCGGCTGAGCAGGTCGCGGCCGAAGAAGTCCAGCCCGAGCGGGTGCGCGGGGGACGGCGCGCCGAGTTGCGCGGAAAGATCGGTCGCGTCGGGCGGGTAGGGCGCGAGGAGGGGCGCCAGGAGCGCGGCGAGCGCCAGCGCGACGGCCAGGCCGGCGAGGACACGGGCGCGGTTGCGCCGCGAGTCGCCCGCCATCAGCGCCACCCCTGCCGCGGGTCGAGCCAGCCCGCGAGGAGGTCGACGAGCAGGTTAATCAGCACGTACGTCGCGGCCAGCGCCAGCGCCACGCCCTGCACGAGCGGCAAATCACGCCACAGGATGCCGTCCACCAGCAGGCGACCCAGCCCCGGCCGGTTGAACACGCTCTCTGTCACCACTGCGCCGCCCAGCAGGAAGCCTAACTGAAGCCCGGCCACGGTCAGCACGGGTACGGCCGCGTTGCGCGCCGCGTGCCGCAGCAGCACCGCGCGCCACGCCAGCCCGCGCGCCCGCGCCGCGGTGATGTAGGGTTGCGCCAGCACGTCGAGAAGCGCGGCGCGGGTGACGCGCGCGATGGGGCCGGCCGCGGCCATGCCGAGCACCATGCCGGGCAGCAGCGCGCTCGCGGGGGTTCCTGCGGGTGGGGGCAGCCAGCCGAACCGGTTGCTCAGGAGGTGGATCAGCAGCAGCCCCGACCAGTAGATGGGCACCGCGACGCCGAGCACCGCGACGGACGTCGCGAGACGATCCGGCCAGCGGCGGTGGTAACGCGCGGCGAGGATGCCGAGCGGGACGCCGACGATCAGCGCAAAGGCGAACGCCACTGCGGCGAGGATCGCGGTCGACCGCCACTGCTCGCCGATCAGTTCGAGCACGGGACGATTATTCAGCAGGCTGCGGCCAAAGTCGCCCCTGACCACGCGGGCGAGCCAGTCCGCATACTGGACGAGGACGGGGCGGTCCAGCCCCAGTTCGGCGCGCAGCGCGGCCACCGCTTCCGGCCCCGCGCCCGCGCGCGCCAGCATCGTCTCGGCCGGGTCGCCGGGGAGCAGGCGGACGAGCAGAAAGACGACGGTCGCCACGCCGAGCAGGGTCAGCAGCGCGACGATTAACCGGCGGCGGAGCATGGGCAGCAGCGCCTGCGGCGGCGCGGACGCAGGGTCGGACATATCGCGCGATTATAGCCTGTGGTATACTCGGCCCCAAAGCAGTCCCCATCCACCACTCGCCAGGGGTTCGCATGGATCAACTCGAACGCAGCCAGGACATTTACGAGGCCGTGCCGGGCTACGCGCCCGCGCCGCAGCCGCCCCTCCCCGCGCCCGGCGACTTCAGCACGCTCGAAGCAATGGGCCTGACGCTCACCCCCTTCGCGCGCCGCGTGATCGGCGCGGCCATGAAGGTGACGGGCTTCGACAAATTCTGGCCCGCGCTGCCGGAGCAGATCGACGCGCTCCAGCGGCGGATCAACCTGCGCGGCCCCGCCCTGTACGCGCAGGCGGTCTCCGCGACGCTGGCGCTGGCCGACGACGCGCGGCCGCTCACGCCCTTCCAGCGCGCGTCCGCGCTGGCCGTCGCGGTGCGCCAGCTCCACGACGAGTATTTCAGCGGTCAACTCCCGCCCGACACCGTGCGCGGACAGGCAGCCGAGATGGGGCAGTACGCCAACCTCTTCTCGACGAGCGTCATCTGGGACGGCGGCCGGCCGCGGCTCTATAAGAGTAAGGTGGTCGACAAGATTGCGGTGCTGGTCTGCGGGCGCTTCTTCATCGTCGATTTTCCCGCGACCGCGAGCGCGGACGACCTTGCCGCGACGCTCGAATCGTGCGCGGCGCTGGCCGAGGAGGCCGAGTCGGACGGCGCGGAGCGGACTGTCGCAACCATCACCGCCGCGTCCGACCAGACGCAGTACAAGCTGATGCCCGTCATCAGCCAGCGCCCGGCCAACGCGGAGTCGCTCGAAGCGCTCAAGCACACGCTCGTGACGATCTGCCTTGACCTGAACGACCACCCGGCGGACGACGCGGCTGCGTCGCTGATTGCGCACCGCGACAACCCGCATAACCGCTGGTGGTACGCCTCGCTTCAACTGGTCGTCTTCGGCAACGCGAAGGCGTGCGCGCTGTGTTCGTTCAGCGCGTATCTGGACGGCAACGTCATGATGCGCGGCGCGGCCGAGATTGTCCGCCGCGGCTGTAGCGCGAGCGTTGGCGCGACCGAGACGCGCGCCAAGGTGCTCCAAGCGCGCGAGCTGCACTGGGCGGTGGGCCAGCCTGCGCTCGACATGGCCGACGCAGACCGCCTCCGCCTGCGCGATGAGCAACCTGTCGCCACCTATGAGTTCCCCGGCCTCGGCCAGCGTTACTTCGACGCGGCGAAGGTCGACGCGGTGCCCGCGTTCGTCCTCGCGCTCGCGCTGGCGACGAAACGCTTCACGCAGGCCGTCCCCCTCGTGACGCAGTTCCTTACGATGTCGCGCTACCGCTACACCGACCTGGTCACGGCAATGGTCACGACGCCGGAGGTCGCGGCCTTCGTCGATGCGGCGGACGCGGCCAGGCTGCGCCCCGCCATCGACGCGCAAAAAGTCGTCATGTCGGCCGCGCGCAAGTCGATCAGCCTGCAAACCATCTTCCGCCTGTTCATCAACTCCGACCCGTCCAAGCGCACGATGCGCGGCATGACCAAGCGCGCGGCGACCGGCTTCCTCCGCCGCACCGGCGCGTTCAAGCCGAAAGCGCGCGAAATCGTCATCTCGCACCCGGCCATTTACCCCGAAATCCCCATCGTAGGCCGCCCCGGCGCGCGCCTGCCGTACACGAAATACTTCGGGCTGCACTACCAGATCTGGGAAGACAAGACGGTGGTGACGTTCATGCCGGGGGTGAAGTGGCAGGTGAAGAATGAGGAGTTGGCGGAGGAGTTGAGGAAGGGGCTGGAGAGGGTGGGGGAGCTGGCGCGCGCCGCATAACTTGCTCTGGAGGGGGGTGCGTGCGGCCATCTCGAATAAGCGAATAATGGTCGAATAATCGAATGGTTGCCCACAACTTCTCGTGGTCATTCGGTTATTCGATCATTATTCGCTTATTCGAGATGGCCGCACGCACCCTCCGCGCAGACTTGTTCTATTTCGTCACCCACACATCATACAGCACCGGCCACCACCCCTGCGCGTCGAACGTCAGCCCCTGCACCCGCTTTGACGCAGCGTTGAGATTGACCTGGTCGCGCACGGGCAGCGTCCACGCGGCGTCCATGATGCGGCGCTGGATGTCGAGGTAGAGTTCCGCGCGCTTTGCCGTGTCGCTCGTCGCCTGCGCGGCGTCGAGCGCGTCGTTCACCGCCGGGTCGTCCACGCGCGACCAGTTGAACGCGCCGATGTTCTTGCCGTGGAAGAAGGTGGTGAGCATGGCCGCATCCGTGCCCGAATTGCTGAACGGGATCAGGTGGTGCGTGCCGTTGCGCCCGGCTTCGAGGGCGGCGGGGTAGGGCATCTGCTCCAGGTCAAGCTGGATGCCCGCGGCCTTCCACTGCGCCTGCAAGATCGCGCCGATGGACGGCAACTCGCCCCAGCCCATCAACACGCCCTTCAACACGAGCTTCTGCCCACCCTTGTCGAGCACCCCGTCGCCGTCCGAGTCGCCCCAGCCTGCCTCGGCCAGCAGCGCCTTGCCCTTCGCCGCGTCGAATGCGTACGGCATCGCGCTCAGCGTTGGGCCGAGCGCGTACTTTGTCACCGCAGCGAGCGGGCCCGTGGCGACCGGCGAGTATTCTCCGAAGACCGCCTTGACCAGCGCGGGCCGGTCGGTCAGGTGCAGCAGCGCCTGCCTCACCTTCGCGTCGTCCAGCGGCGCGAGCTGCGTGTTCATGAAGAACTGCACCGAGGTTCCCGGCACCTTGACGGGCAGCAGCGCAAAGCGGTCGGCGTTCGCGCCGGCCGTCAACTGCTGCGCGTCGGTCAGCGGGAGCTCGCCCATCACGTCGGCCTGCCCGGCCAGCAGCGCGGGGAGCCGCGTGGCCGCGTCCGCGTAGAAGCGGAACTCGATGCGGTCGAGGTAGGCCGGCCCCTGGTGTTGGCGAATGGCAGGCGCCCATGCGTAGTCGGGATTCTTCTCCAGCACCAGTTCCTGCCGCTCCTGGTAGCTGACGAACTTAAATGGCCCGGTGCCGACCTGATGAAGCTGGTACTGGTCGCCCCATTTTTCGAGCGCGGCGGGGGAGGCCATGCCGAGATAGACCTGGCTCAGCCCGTCGAGCAGCGGCGCATACGGCGCGTCGAGCAGGATGCGCACCACGTTGTCGCCGACAACCTCCACGCCTGCGTAAGGGCCGAGCAGGAAAACCGCCTTCTGTGACTTCGTCCCCGGATCGCTAATCCGCTGCAAGTTAACCGCGACCGCATCAGCGTTGAACGGCGTCCCGTCGTGGAACTTCACGCCCTGCCGCAGGGTGAAGGTGTACGTCTTGCCGTCCTCGCTGACCTCCCACTTCTCGGCCAGCGACGGCTTAAACGTCCCGTCCCTGTCCTGAACGACGAGGGTGTCGTAGACGCTGCTGAGCGCGATGCCAAGCTCCGAGTTGGCGTGGATGTGCGGGTCGATGCCGGAGACGGGCAGGGTTAGCCCGTAGCGGAGCGTGCCGCCGCTGACCGGCCCGGCCTCAGTCGCGGCCGGCGTCTGCGCCGCGGGAATGGGCTGGCACGCGGCGAGCAGCGTGATAGTGATCGCGACGGCCAGCAGGGCGAAAGCGCGCGCCGCGCGCCTTGCAATCCGATTTGATTCATTCATGTCGTACTACCTGTCTGTTTTGGCGGCTCGCGCGTCCTGGGTTATACTCCCCTCGTGCGCAAACCCCAGAATATCATCGCAGGGGCCGCCGCAACGCTGCTGATCGCGCTGGCGCTGCTGCTCCTGCCCATCGCCCGGTTGTATGATACCACCGCACTCGCTGACCGCCTGGCCGCATGGCCTCAGGGGCACGGCTGCGATGGCGCGCTCAATGCGAACTGCGGGATGAACAATTTCGTCCCGATTCCTCAGGGGGCCGCGCCCGCCGGTTGGACCCCGTTTGTGATTTCCGGCAGCCTTGCCATTGACGGCCCCCACGAGGACACGTACTGGGGTGCGCCGAGCGTGCGCCTCTGGTCAGACGGCGATGTCTTCGATGCCGGCCTCTACACGCAGGTCGGCGGATTGACGCCGGGCGCGACGTACTTCGCCGCAATGGGGTGGGGCGCGCCGAAATCGCCTGAAGATTCGTTTGGTCGACGTCTCGGCATCGACCCGACCGGCGGCACAGACCCCAACTCGCCGAACGTCGTCTGGGGGCCGGAGTGGCGCGGTCCCGGCAAAGTGCTGAACGACTCCAACCCGGGATACATCAATATCGACGTCTCTACGGTCGCAAAGGCGTCAACAGTCACCCTGTTCTTCCGCGTCAATCACAATTACTCGACCGGCCAGAACGAAATCTTCATCGACGCAGTTGGCCTCTATCAGTCCGATGCGCCCATCGCGCCGCCGCCGACGAATACGCCGCCGCCTGCGGCCACCGCCGCGCCGAAACCAACTCAGGCCGCGAAGGCTGCCGCGCCGACGCGCGTTCCGCCAACCGCGACCGCTGCGCCGACGGCCACCCTGCCGCCCACGGCAACGCCGACCCCTGCGCCGACGGACACACCCGCGCCCACCGCGACGCCTACGCTGACCGCCACGCCGACGCAGACGCTCACGCCATCGGTGACGCCGTCCTCCACGCTGCCGCCGCGCCCGCGGGCAACCGCTGCCACCGAAAGCCGCGGCGTAGAGGTCGAGGTTTCCTCCGCCACCGCGCCGCCGCAGGTGTTGCTGTTCGGCGGGATCGGCGCGCTGGCGGGCGCGGGGGCGCTCGGTCTGGTGATGGTGGCGCGGCGGCGGCGGTGAGGCGCGTGCGGCCGGGTTGTTACCGGTTCTTTGGTGTTGTTAAGTGAGTCTGGAAGGGGAAAGGCGAAAGCGGGGGAAAGCGGGAAAGTCGAAAAGCGAAAGGCTGAAACCCCCAACTGAAAGCGCGTTGAGCTGATGAAGCAGTGCCGGGCGCCCACTCTTCTCGCCGCGCGTTTCGCGTTTTCGCTTTTCGTCTTTCGGGTATTTCTCCCGCTTTCGCCTTTCCCCTTCCAGACTGACTAACACACAGACCAACTAACACACGGAACCCTGCATCGCGCCAAACCGGTCGTCCTATTCCTCCGCCTCCACCTCTTCTTCAGCATCTGCCGCCAGCGCCAACTGCCGCTCCCGCTCCGCCATCGCCAGCTTCCCCAGATACGCGCGGCGCTTCTTGTCGGGCATCCACCCCAGCGACGGGTCCTGCGCCTCGATCTTGCGCGCGAAGACGAGGAACGCGCTATGCGCGACCATGCGATCCTCCGGCCGCATCCTGCCGGGTGTGAGCTTCCACGGGCGGACGAGAATTTCCTCCATCTGAACGTCGCCGAACGGCCGCGCCTGCAACGCGGCGATCAGCGCGCTGGCCTGGTTGATCGTCGGCACGAGCGCGCCGAAAAAGCCGCTGCCCTTGAGTGCGTTCCACGCCTGGTCGAGGAACATGTCGGGCTCGCGCAGGTCGAGGAAGACCGCATCGACATCCGTCTCGTGGAAGCCGCCCGCGATGTCCTGGTTGTACAACGTGACATAAGGGAGCAGCCCGAGCGAGTCGAGGTTCTCCTTCGCCTGGTCGAACGATTCCGGGCGCGTCTCATAGCTGTAGACGCGGCCGGTCGGCATGACCGCGCGCGCCAGCACGAGGGTCAGCCCGCCGCTGCCCGTGCCCGCCTCGACGATGGTCCTGCCAGGGTAGAGGCTCAGCCGCAGCGCGATTTGCGCGGCGTCCTTCGAGTAGATGATTTGCGACGAGCGGGGGATTTCGTGGATCAGGTCGTGCGTCGACGGTTCGAGCGCGAGGTAGCCCGCGCCGCTCTTCGTGTACACGGTGCGCCCGAGCGGCTGGCCGATGATGTCGTCGTGATAGACGTTGCCCTTGTGCGACGACCACATATCGCCGGGCTTGAGCCGGATGAGGTAATGACGACGGTCGGGGCTGACGAGAAGGACGGTGTCCCCCGCTTTGGCTGCGGACATGCTTTGCACCCACCTGCTTAAGATTCGAGTCATTATAGCGACGCGCCCGCGGCTACGCAATTAATGCGTTGACATTCCTTCGCGGCGGGGTTATAGTCAGGCCACGGACCGCCATTTACCTTCGGAGGAGCGAACAATGAACAGTCCCTGGTTGAAGGCCGGCCTCATCGGCGCCGGCATCCTCCTCGTGCTGAGCCTGCTCAGCCTCGTCCCGCTTGTAAGTTGTATAGCGCCCATCCTGCAATTGTTGGCATTCGTCGGCATCGGCGCGCTGGCCGGATCGTATCTCCCGCCGCGGCGCGAGTCTGGTCGCGCCGCAGGTCAGGGCGCGCTCGCAGGCGTCGTCGCGGGCGTCGCCGGCGCGATCTTCTCCACCATTCTTTCGGCCATCGGCCTTGCCGCGTCCGGCGGCACCGCGGCCATCCTGCAGCAAATGCCGCCGGAGACGCTCCAGCAGTTTGAGCAGGCCGGTCTGGACCCGAACATGTTCCTGAATACGGGGACGGTTGCGGGCGCGACCGCGCTGTGCTGCCTGCCCACCGGCCTGATCCTCGGCGCGCTGCTTGGCGCGCTCGGCGGCCTTATCTACGCTTCGGCCAAGCCGGAGTAGGGGCAAACGCGGCCATCTCGAATAATCGAATGATGGAACGAATAAACGAACAGGTCCAGCCGCCATTCGCTTATTCACTCTCCAATTCGTTTATTCGAGATGGCCGCGCGCATCCCCGCGCGTCTCTCCCCATGCCCACTCGCGCCATCCTCCACATCGACCTCGATGCTTTCTTCGTCGCGGTCGAGCGGCTCGACAACCCGGCCCTCATCGGCGTGCCTGTCATCGTGGGCGGCCGGCCGGACGTGCGCGGGGTGGTGGCGTCCGCGTCCTATGAAGCGCGCAAGTTTGGCGTGCACTCGGCCATGCCCACCGCGACCGCGCTGCGCCTGTGCCCGCAGGCCGTGCTCGTCTCAGGCCACCGCGGGCGCTACTCCGAAATGTCCGATAAAGTCATGGACATTCTCGGCCAGTACACGCCGCTGCTCGAACCCCTCTCCATCGACGAAGCCTTTCTTGACGTAACGGGGACCGAGGCGCACTACGGCCCCCCTGCGCAACTGGCCCGCGCGCTGCAAGACCGCATCCAGAACGAGCTGAACCTCTCCGCATCCCTCGGCGTGGCGACGAACAAGCTCGTGGCGAAGATCGCGAGCGACTTCCGCAAGCCGCACGGCATCACGGTCGTGCCGCCGGGGGAGGAAGCCGCGTTCCTCGCGCCGCTGCCTATCCGCAAGCTGTGGGGCGTGGGGCAGGTGACGGGCCGCGACCTGGGCAAGCTCGGCGTGGAGACCGTGGGCGACCTGGCGCGCATCCCGCGCGAAGAGTTGATTTCGCGGTTCGGGCAGTCGGGCGGGGAGGGGCTGTACCGCGCGGCGCACGGCATCGACGACAGCCCGGTGCAGCCGGAGCACGAGGCAAAGTCGCTCAGCCGCGAGGAGACCTTCGCGCGCGACATTCGCGACTCGGAGACGCTGCGCCGCGAGCTGCTGCGGCTGAGCGACGAGGTGGCGTGGCGGCTGCGTCGTCACGGCTTGCAGGCGCGCACGGTCAATCTCAAGCTGCGCTACGGCGACTTCTCCACGTTGACGCGGCAGTTCACGCTGCCCGACGCCACCGACAGCGGCCCGGTGCTCTACGCGCACGCGCTCGCGCTCTTCGAGAAGGTGTGGGACCGGCGGCCGGTGCGGTTGATCGGCGTTGGCGGGACGAATCTCGAACAGGGCGGGCGCCAGTTGCGCCTGTTCGAGCAGGAGGATCGCCGCCAGGGGCAACTGGACGCCGCGCTCGACCGCATCCGCGCGAAGTACGGGGAGTCGGCCATCCGCCGCGCGTCGCTGCTGGATGAGCGCGAGGAGCCGTGGGTTTCGCGCACCAGGGCGGAGAAGAAGACAACAGGATTACAGGGTTCTTCGGATTGCTAGGATGACCACAAGGCGAAAGTCGCCGCGCATCCTGTAAATCCTCCAAACCCTGCAATCCTGTTAAGGTCACTGCACCGCGTACCACAACGCGACCAACTGCCCGGCCGCGTCCATCTCCTCCAGCCACTGGTGATGCCCCATGCGGTACCCGTGCTCTGCGACCCATTTATCCAGCCGCCGCCATGCAGCAGGAATGTCCGTCCCCGGATCGGTTTCGACGCGCGCGGGCATGACCGCGTACTTGCCGCCCTTCAGTTCGCCGATGCGGATTTCCGGCCCTGGCTCCACCTCCGGGCCAACCGTCACCATGAACTCGTAGCCGTAATTCGGGCTGCCAGCGGAGGGGTTCGGGTTGTTGAAGCCGAACACGCGCGCGCCCCGCGCGTCGAGCAGGCCGAGCGGTTTCGCCCAGCTTTCCAGCTTCGCCCACGCGACGTCCTCCGGCCCCGCGCCGAAACCCCAGGCGCTCGCCACGCGCGCGGCGGGCAGCGTTACGATCTCTACCTTTTCCGTTTCCATAATGCGCCTCCTTTACGAATGTAACCGGATCGTTCGTTGCGCCTTGCATGATAGTCCTAATTCCTGTCATCTCCTGTCAGTCTTTGTGATATACTCGATCCGAATTTTACATCCGGGGTTGCGATGCGCGCGGACCGCCTGCTTTCGCTCTTAATGCTGCTGCAATCGCGCGGACGACTCACCGCAGCCGCGCTGGCGCGCGAGCTGGAGGTGTCCGAGCGGACCATTTATCGCGACATTGACGCGCTCAGCGCGGCGGGCGTGCCGATCTATGGTGAGCGCGGGCCAGACGGCGGCTATGCCTTGCTCGACAGCTACCGCACCGACCTGACCGGGCTGACCGCGGGTGAGACGCGCGCGCTCTTCCTGCTGAGCATCCCGAGCGCGCTGGCCGACCTGGGGCTGGACGAGGAGATGGCGCAGGCGTTGCGGAAACTTGCTGCGGCGTTGCCCGGCGCGCGCCGCGGGGAAGAAGCCCGCGTGCGGCAACGCTTTTACCTCGACCCGCAAGATTGGCGCGGCGCACAACGCAACCCGTCGCATCTGGCTACGCTGCAACAGGCCGTGTGGGAAGATCACCGCGTCGACATCGCCTATCACCTGCCTTCCGGCCCGCTCGTCGAGCAGCGCATCGCGGCGCTCGGCCTGGTCGCGAAGGCAGGCGATTGGCGCGTCGTGACGGTCGTCGATGGTCGCGTGCTGGCGTATGCGGTGTCGGAGCTAACCGAAGTTCGGCTGACGGACGAGCATTTCGCGCGACCGACAGATTTCGACCTGCGCGCGGCATGGGAGGCGTGGCGCGCAGGCTACACGACGCGGCCGCGGTATGCCATGACCCTGCGCGTCGACGGCTGGCTCGCGTCGCAACTGGCGCGCTACGGCATCGAGGCGGACGCAGAGAACGCCGCGGTGGAGGAAGACGGCTGCGTCACAGTGGTCGCAAGCGGCGAGTCGTTCGAGGATGCGCGGGCGCGGGTGCTGGCGCTCGGCGGCGCGGTGGAGGTGGTTGCGCCGGAACCGTTGCGGCGGAGCGTGGCGGATTACGCGGAACAGATCACGCGGCGTTACAGAGGGCGCGCGTCAGCCTGACGATGGCGCGGCAGCTTCGACCAGCGCCGCATCCAGATCGCCACCCTTGTTGAACCGCGCAACCGTGTTCAGAAACTCCGGCAGCGACTCCGACCGCAGCCGCAGCGCGCGCAGCTTACCGCCGATGGGGTCTGTGCCCGCGGACGCGCCCACCTGATACGAGCCGTGGAACGCAAAGTACGCCTGGTTCAGCTTGCGAATCGCGTACCCGCGCTCGGTCAACTCCAGCCGGCGCTGCTCCATGTACTGCTCGGCCTCCGCGATCTTGCCTTCGGCCAGCAGCGCATCCACCTTCAACCGCGTCTCCCGCATGAACGCGCCGAACTCGAACTCCGGCTCCACGCGCGCCTGCTTCAGCCAGTCCGCGCGCTGGTTAAGCGGACGCGGCCACGGCGCGGGGCCCACCAACTCAGGGTAGTATTTCTCCAGCACGCGGCGGCTCACCTCGCCGCCGACAATCGACGCGACCGTCTCGTTAATCGTCCGCATCGCGCCACTGCTCTCGTAGTTCCAGCCGAGCGGCCGGAAGAAGAGATAGGTGTGCGCCCACTCGTGCGCCACCGTGTCGACCACCCAGCCGAGCGCGTGGTATTGCAGCACCATCGTGGGGTAGGACGAGAAGCCGCCCGTGCCCTCCACCAGCGCGCTCTTGCCCAGTCCGCCGGCCACCTCCGCCTCGATCTTCTCGATCTCCGCCAGCGGCAGGGCCGGGTCAAGGTAAATGCCGCGCTCCACGCGGATGCGCTCGCGCGGGGAGATGACAAGGTAGTTCGGGCTTTCGGTGAACTGGAAGCTGACCGGCGGCAGCACCTGCCCCGCGGTCGTGAAGCCGTACTCCTCCAGCACGGATGCGACCTGCTTCTCGATGATGCGCTCGACCGCGGGCCGGTTGCCCTCCATCTTCGCGCGCAACTGCTCCAACTCGGTCGAGAGCGCCGCCTGCTTCGCCGCGAGGTCCCCTTCGCCCACACCGGACGCCGCGGCCTCGATCTCGCCAGTCAACTGCGCCACGCGGCCCACGTCCTTCATGTAGCCAAGCACCAGGTCGCGTTCTTCCTGCGGCGACAGGCCCTTCCCCGGCTGCTGGATCGCATCGCGCGCCTTCTGCCCGATCGCCTGCGCCTCCCACGCCAGCAGGTTGAACTTCTCGCCGCTCACCGCGCGGTCGATGAGCGCGTCCGCGCGCGCCGCGCCGAGGTGGGCGTCGCTCGGGATAA
>CAZPTI010000092.1:0-16089 GCA_964588925.1 uncultured Anaerolineales bacterium
TAATGCAGAAAACAAGAATTGTCCTGTACGTTTTCTATACGAACAGCATACGGACTATACATGAGCAAGACAAGCTCAATTTACGGTTACGGCTCACGCCGTCGCAGGCGCTTCCTTTACCTGCGCATCAAAATCCGGCAGCGCGGTGTCCGCTTCGCGGATCGGACGGTAGAGGTAGCCTGTTAGCGCAACCAGCGCGATCAGCAGGCCGCACGCGGAGATCAGCAGGGCCATCCCCGACCCCGCGCCCGTGCCAAAGAGCGGGCCAAAAACCGAGGCAAGCGTGGTGTCCCCCTTCATGGCGGGTTCAAGCAGGCGGTCGGCCAGCACGCCCGCGATAATGGGCGAGATCGGGTTAGAGAACCAGGCAATCAGCCGGCGCGCGGAGAACACGCGGCCCTGCACGTCCGGCGCAACCTTTGCCTGCCACAACGCCTGGTTCGAGCCGTTGATCAGGGGCGTAAAGAGCGACATATAGGCGGATGCGACGATCCACACGGGCAGCGCGCGGCCCAGGCCGAGCGCAACGAAGCCGAGGGACGAGAGCATCCAGCCGAAGATGACGCCATAGGAGCGACGCTTGAAACCACCCCACGCGCTCATCAGCACCCCGCCGACGACCGCAGCAATGGCTGCCGCAGACTGTGTGGACGCCAGCGCGAGGCTGTTGTTGCCCGTGCGCGCGAGGATCATAGGCGTGACGGCCGTGAACGCGACACCGGAGAACAGGTTGCCCACGAAAAAGAGCAGTTGCAGGCCGAGCAGGCTGGGCCGCGCGAAAATATAGCGGAAGCCATAGGCGGCTTCCTTGAGCCAACTCCCCTGCGCCTCGTGGCCGGCCGCGGTGCGCGGTGGTTGCGGGATGAAGACGATCAGCAGGGCGAGCACCGCGATAAAGAAGGTTGCGACGTCGATGGTAAGAATGCCGGTCAGGCCGACGATGGGGAAGAGCGCGCCGGCCATGATCGGCGCCAGCACGCCCGGCCCCGCCTCGATCAGCGACATCATGCCGTTGGCGCGGCCGAGCTGCTCCTTCGGCACCATCGTCGAAATGGCGGCGGAGTAGGCGGGCCACTGGAACGTGTTCCCTGCGCCCTGGAACGCGGCGGCCACGTAGAAGTGCCACACTTCCAGCCGTCCCGTTGCGGAGAGGATCAACAGGCCCGCGGTCGGCAGGATCGCGACGAGGTCGCTGATCATCATCATGGCCTTCCGGTTGTAGCGGTCGACCATAACGCCGGCGATGGGCGACAGGAGCAGGAAGGGGACGATGAAGAAGACCTGGACGAGGCCGAGCGCGGTCACGCTGCCCGTCTCCTGGAACACCCAGATAGACTGGGCGAATCCAGTCATGTTGGTGGCGAGCACCGAGATGATCTGACCGAGCCAGACGATTGAGAATCCGGCCATCCCGGACGGGCGACCGGCAGACCGACGATCTGCATTCGCGGGTGTCATGCGCGGCTCCTTGTTGAACTAGCGCAACATTACCACGCTACTTCAATAATGTCAATGCCTTCTTTTATTTTATTGAAGATTGAAGATAGAAGATTAGTGTCGGAAGTGGCGTTCGCCGGTGAAAACCATTGCGATCCCCCATTGATCTGCCATCGCGATCACATCCGCATCACGCATCGAGCCGCCGGGTTGGATGATCGCCGTCGCGCCCGCTTCCGCGGCGGCCTCGACGCCATCGGGGAAGGGGAAGAATGCGTCGGAGCCGAGGACCGACCCCCGCGCGCGTTCGCCCGCGCGCCACACGGCCAGGCGCACCGAATCGACGCGGTTCATCTGCCCCGCGCCCACCCCGACCGTTGTCGTGCCTTGCGCCAGCACAATCGCATTGGATTTCGTGTGTTTGGCGGCAATCCAGGCAAAGGCCAGCGCCCGCCGTTCCGCTTCGTTCGGTGCGCGCTTCGTCACCACCTGCCACGTCGACTCGTCCACTCCTCGCAAGTCGGGTGTCTGCGCCAGCAAACCGTCCGCTACGGAACGGAGGAGCAGGCCGTTAGATTGCCCGCTGCGCGCCAGCATGACGCGGCAGTTCGGCTTGCGTTCCCGCAACCATGCCAGCGCCTCATCCGCGTAGCCCGGCGCGGCGAGCACCTCCACAAACAGCCCGCCGACTGTCTCAACGAACGCCAGATCAACTTCCCGGTTGACCGCAATAATGCCCCCGAATGCTGAGACCGGGTCGCACGCATAGGCCAGGCGGTAGGCCTCAAGCGGCGTATCTGCTTCCGCCAGCCCGCTCGGATTGGTGTGCTTGATGATGGCGACCGCGGGCCGGCTGAACTCTTGCGGCATGGCCCATGCTGCTTCGAGATCCACAAGGTTGTTGTAGCTCAGTTCCTTGCCGGAGAGTTGCTCGAAGGCCGGTTGCGCGCCGCTCCAGCGGTAGAGCGCGGCCTCCTGATGCGGATTCTCGCCGTAGCGGAGCGTCTGCACGCGCTCGGCGGAAAGGGTCAACCGCTCAGGCAAGGCCGCGTCACCTTCAAGCCAGCGCGTGATAGCGGCATCATAGCGCGCGGTGTGGGCAAAAGCCTTGAGCGCGAGGCTACGGCGCGCGGCGCGATCTAACGCGCCGCCGCGAAAGGCCTCCAGAACAAGCGTGTAATCAGCGGGGTCGGACAGGACGGCAACCGACTCGAAGTTCTTCGCCGCCGCGCGCAGGAGCGTCACACCGCCGATGTCGATTTGCTCAATCGCTTCGGCCTCGCTCACGCCGGGCTTCGCGATTGTCGCCTCAAACGGATACAGGTTGCAGACGACCAGATCAACCGGTGCGATCCCGTGCCGCGACAACTCCGCCAGAGCATCCGGTGTCCGCTGCGCGAGGATGCCGCCGTGAATCGCCGGGTGCAGCGTCTTGACGCGCCCGCCGAGCATTTCGGGATAGCCGGTAACCTCTTCGACGGTAGTCACTGGCAGGCCCCACTCCGCAAGCAAGCGCGCAGTGCCACCCGAAGCGATCAACTCGAAGCCGAGTTCGGTAAGGCCGCGGGCGAAGGTTTCGAGGCCAGTTTTGTCATAAACGCTAAGGATTGCGCGCATATGATGAGGTCCTGATGGGTGGTTAAGACCCGACGGGTTTTCCGAAACCCGTCGGGTCCGCGGCGCGAATCGCCCGCGCAAGCTGCCGCGCGCGTTCAGGCGCGTCGCCGACGTAGCCGGACGCGTCCAGCCAGCCGCGCATTTCACCTGCGGACGCGAAGCGCAACAGCGATTCGTCGGCGCACAGCGCGTCGATGAGCGGGTTGGATTCGCCGCGCTGCGTGGCAGCCCAGGCCAGCATGGAGTGCTCGCGGATGACTTCATGCGTTTCCTGCCGGTCTGCGCCGCGGCGCGCCAACTCCATCAGCAGGCGCTCGGTTGCTGCGAAGGGGCCGTACGTGGCGAGCAGGCGTTCGGCGGCAAGCCGGTCGACGCGCAAGCCTTTGATCAGACGCAACGCGCGCGTGACGATCTCGTCCGCGATCAGAAAACCTTCCGGGAGAATGGTCCGGCGGTTCGCGGAGTCGTCCAGCGTGCGCTCCAGCAGGGTGTGCGCGGCATTGTCCCACGCGACGCGCGGCAGCGCAGCGAGCAGCCGCGCGAGGCTGTCGATGTTCTCCGCATGAATCGGGTTGCGCTTGAAGGGCATCGCGCTCGATCCCACCTGTCCGGCCCGGAACGGCTCGGCCCACTCACCCACGGGCGGCGACTGGAGGAAGCGCAGGTCGAACGCGAACTTGTATAATGTCTGGCCGAGGCTCGCCAGCGCGGAGAGGATGAGATACTCCTGCTTGCGCGGGTAGATTTGCGTGGCTACGGGGAACGCATCGAGGCCGAGCGCGGCCATGACGCGCGACTCAAGCTGCGCGGGCGTCATGCCGGTTCCGGCGAGCAGTTGCGCGTAAGACGCGGATGTGCCGACCGCGCCTTTCAAGCCCTTACCCTTGATCGCCTCGCGCACGCGGCGCAGTTCCTCACTATCGACCAGCAAGTCCTGCGCGTGCTGCGCCAGCCGGTAGCCCACGGTTGTCGGCTCGGCAGGTTGCAGGTGGGTGAAGGCCATCGTTGGCGCATCGGCCCATGTCTCGATCTGATCGGCGAAGGCGAGAAGCAGGTCCCCCACCTTGCCGAGCAGCAGGTCGAGCGCCTCGCGCAGTCGCAGCGCCTCCGCGTTGTCCTCAATGTCCATCGACGTCGCGCCAAGATGGATAACTGCGCCGCCGACAGGGCACTGCTCGGCGTAGGTTTTCACCTCTGCCATCAGGTCATGATGAATTTCCGCTTCGATAGCCAGCGCGCGATCAAGGTCGATCTGCTCCGCATGGCCGCGCAAATCCGCCACCTGCTCCGCGCGCACCAGCCCTGCGGCCAACTGAGCCTCAGCCAGCGCGACCCAAATCCGCCGCCAGAGCAAGCGCCGATGCAACTCGCTCCACAAGCGCCGCATCTCAGTCGAACCATAGCGCCAGGTGTACGGCGAGAGGTAGGTGTCGTAGGAAAAGGTATTTTCGCTCATTTGATGCCGTAACAACACAAAGACACAATGACACAGAGAGAAGCTACGCCTTTGTGTCATCGTGTCATTGTGTTGAAAGAGCTTGCCCTACAGGACGATCAATTGTTCGCGGCCGGGGCCGACGGAGATGTATTGCAGCGGCGTTGCGGCGATCTCGGAGATGCGGTCGAGGTAGGCGCGGGCGGCTTGCGGGAGGTCGTTCCACCGCCGGCAATGCCGCGTCTCCTCCTGCCAGCCCGCCCACGTCTCATAGACGGGTTCCGCGCGGCCCATGTTGTACGTGTCCGGCACGGTACGCACGATCTCGTCGCCGACGCGGTAGCCGACGCAAATCTTGAGTTCAGCCAGGCCGTCCAACACGTCCAGCTTGGTAATGGCAAGGCCGGTGAACCCGTTGAGCCACGCGGCATAGGGCAAGGCAACGCCGTCGAGCCACCCGCAGCGCCGCGGCCGTCCAGTCGTTGCGCCGTACTCCTGCCCTACGCTCCGCAGATGGTCCGCCACTTCGTCATGAAGCTCGGTCGGAAATGGCCCTGCGCCCACCGCGGTGCAGTATGCCTTGACCACGCCGACGACGCGGTCGATGGCGCGCGGCGGAAGGCCCGCGCCCGCAAAGCCGCCGCCCGCGATGGGGTTGGAGGAGGTTACGTAGGGGTAGGTGCCCCAGTCAATGTCGCGCATAATGCCGAGTTGGCCTTCGAGCAGAACATCGTTGCCTGCGCTCAGGGCCTTCTGCACCATCGGCATAGTGTCCACGATGCGGCCGTCGAGCGCGTTGCCCCAGCCCATTGCCTGCCGCGCCAGCCCGTACAGGTCGAACTCCTCGCCGTCGAACTGAGCAATTGTGCGGTTGACGCGCGGGAGGGTGAGCGCGAGGCGGTCGGCGAGGTAGCCCGGCCGGCGCAGGTCGCCCATGCGGATGCCCGCGCGCGCGGCCTTGTCCGCATACGCGGGGCCGATGCCGCGCTTCGTGGTGCCGATCTGCGCGCCCCCGCGCGCGGACTCTTCCAACCCGTCGAGCATGCGGTGGTACGGCATGACCACGTGCGCGCGCTCGGAAATCCACAGGTTGTCGAGGCTGATGCCTGCTGTGGTCAGCTCGGTCATTTCGTCGAGCAGCGCAGGCGGGTGAATCACCGTGCCCGGCCCGATGATGCAGGCGGTGTTCGGGTTGAAGATGCCCGAGGGGACGAGGTGCAGCCGGAACGTGCCGTGCTCGTTGACGACGGTGTGCCCTGCGTTGTCGCCGCCCTGGAAGCGGATCACCATGTCGACGTTTTGAGCGAGGTAATCCACAATCCGGCCCTTGCCTTCATCGCCCCATTGCGCGCCCACCACGGCCGTTACGGTCATGCGTCCCTCCGGTTGGTTTCAGCAGTCGTGCGAGGGTCAGTATACCATCCCGCCGCGCTACGGCCTAAGCCTGTCGCCCAACTGCGGGGCAAGGCGGTCGAGCTGTTCCCGCGTGATGCCTTCTGCTGATGTGGCGCGCCTTGCGCACATGTGGCGCGCCGCGATCTGACCGCGCAGGAGCGATTCTTCGAGCGAGCAGCCGCGGAGGACGTAGCTGCTGAGGAAGCCGCAAGCCAGCGCATCGCCCGCGCCGTTGGTGTCGATGACCCGCTCCGGCAGGTCGACGGGCGGGAAGAAGCGGAGGCCCTCCACCGTTCCCAGCCCCGCGCCGCGGCTGCCCATCCCGCAGACGACGATGCGGTCAGCGCGTCCGGCCAGCAATCGCCGAATGAGGTCGGACGGATCGGCGAAGTTGGCCGCGGAGAAAAAGAGGATGTCGGCCTGCTCGATAAAATCCCGGCGGTAGGGGTCATCCGGCGCGACAATGTCCTGCAAGTCGACGGCAACCGTCAGCCCTTCCTCGCGCGCAACAGGCAGGAGTTGCCGCGCCCAGTTTGGGATGTTGAAGTGCGCCAACCGCGCGCCGCGGAAGACAGCGCGGCATTGCTCCAGATTTGGCTGAAGCGTCATGTGCCCCTTGCCGTCGTAGAAGTTCTTGCGCCGGCCGTCGGGATACACGATGTTCACGCTGCGCGCGGCGCCAGCGGGGTCGATAAACACACCGCTCAGGTCGATGCCGTCACAGGCCAGCTCCTCGCGGACGAAACGTCCCTGCCAGTCGTCGCCCACGTGCCCGATGAACGCGACATGATGACCGAGCCGCGCATAGGATCGGCTGGCGTACGCGCCTGCCTGCCCGACGCAGTCGATGTTCTCAGTAAAATTCGCCTCGACCGTCCAGTCGATGTCCTCTCCATAGAGATAAACATTTGTGTCGATGCCCGCGTTGCCGACGACGACAACCTCGCTCGGCGTTTCGCTCATGCCAGGACTCCGTTAATGAAAGTGAACGCGCGAGTGATTTTATGAGCAGGCTACGCGCGTGGCAAAAACGGTGGGATGCGGGCCTCGCGTTTCATTGACACTGCACTCTCCTTGCTGTTAGACTACCGACAAAGAGGAGACACACCATGCGCAATCTGTTATCGGCTTTGCTGCTTCTCGCTGCCCTGCTGTCAGCATCGACCTATGCCGCGGAAGCCTCCCCTGCCCCGGACGCGCTCGGCCCGACCGGCGCCCCCGATATAACCGTTCAGCCGCCGGTCGTCATGCGGCAGGCCAGCCCGGCCTCCATGCCTGCAACCGGAACCGATAAGGGCACGCTCATCGAGTACTCGACTCCGGTCACACCGACACACCTGATCGCGGCATCAAACGGGCAAATTTGGTACTCGTCCTTCTTCGGCAGCGCGTTGGGAAGCCTCGATCCGGCTACACTGGTGTCGCGCGTCTACAAGCTGCCGGAAGAAAAGAGCATCTTCGGGGTTGCGCTCGATGCCTCGGGCGGAGTGTGGTACAGCACGGCAAACGCCGTCGGCGGCAATGATGCGGTGGGCCGGCTCAACACAGTGACCAACTTGATCAGCGAATGGCGACTGCCGCGCAACCACTTTGGCCTGCACGTGGATTCGGCATCGCAGAACGTGTGGTTTGTCTCCAAAGGCACGGCGAGCGATCAACTGGGTCGCCTGGCCCCGCAAACGAACCAGATGACGCTATGGGACATCAGCCCATACACCGACACGTACAATCTCGACATTGCGCCCAATGGCGACATCTGGTTCACCGTCCAACCGCGCGGGCTGCAGGGCGTCGGACGGCTGATCCCCTCTACGGGACAGGTCACGATCTGGAAGCTGCCTTCGCCCGCGGCCAGGCCGTTCCAACTTCACGTCGTCGCCGCAAATGAAGTGTGGCTGACGGAGTTCGATCCGCCCGGCAACAGCATCAGCCGCCTGACGGCGGCAACGAACAAACTCGCTCGCTACCCGGTGCCCACAGCAGCCAGCAGCCCGGGTGGAATCGTCAAGGTCGGCGACAGAGTATGGTTCACCGAATACGACGGCAACAAGGTCGGCTATCTCCAGGTGGGCAGCGCCCCCGGGCAGGAAGTGACGCTGCAAACGCAAACATTTACTGCGCCATCAAGGGTGACGACCATTGCCCCGGTCGTGTCCGCGCCACAGGTGCTCAAGTCGGCCAGCACGGCCAGCAAGACGACGCTCTCCGGCGTCCGGACAGACGGATTTGTTGAGTATCCGTTGGCGATCCCCGGCAGCGACCCGCTGGAAATCGTTGCCGGGCCGGATGGCGCGGTCTGGTTCGCGCAGATGGGCGGTCTCCGCATCGGCGCGTTCCGATTGAACAACGCCGTGGTGTTTCTGCCCGCCGCCATGAAGTGAAAGGCTAGCAGTTCATGCCCTCAACCTTCCAGCGCCCGCCCGGCCCCTCCGGCGGCCCGTTCGGCGCGCTTAACCTGATCCGCTTTCAACGCGACACGCTCGGCTTCCTGACCGATGTGGCTGAGACGCACGGTGACATCGCCTACTTCCGCATGGCCGCGTTTCATTTCTACCTGATCAACTCGCCCGCCTACGTGCGTGAGCTGATGACGCCGAGCGCGCAGGGCGGCAAGGTGGTCAAGTGGGGGCGGCAGACCGCGACGTGGTCGAATGCAGTCGGCGCGTCCACACTGACGATGGAAGGCGAGCCGTGGAAGAGCCACCGCCGCATCCTCAACCCGTCGTTCCAGGCGACGATTGTCAAACGCTATCTCGACGTCGTAACCCGGCACACGGCGCGGCGGCTCAATGCGTGGCAGAGCGGACAAGAGATCGAGATGATGTTCGAGATGATGCGGACGACGATGGGCATCATTGCGGACATTATTTTCAGCGTGGGCGACATCGAGCGGGACGCCGCGGACCAGAACCAGGCGCTCACCGCGGTGTTCGAGGTGTTGACCGCGCGCACCACCGCGTTCCAGCAGTTGCCCCTATGGATGCCCACCGCCGATAACCGGCGCATCGCGAGGGCGACGGAGGTCATCGAGGCGTTCATCCTGCCCATGATCGCGGAGCGGCGCAGGGCGGGCGTCCAGTGCGATGACATCCTGGGCGACCTGATCGCAGCGAAGGACCCTGAAACCGGCACCCAATTGAGCGATCGGGAGATTTGCAACGAACTCAAGACGCTGTTCGGCGCGGGTCACGAGACGACCGCGCTCATGCTGATGTGGACGCTGCACCTGCTGTCGACCAATCCCGACGTCCAGCGGAAGCTGCAAGAGGAAGCGGACATGGTGCTGCAAGGGCGGGCGCCGGGGCTGGACGACCTCAAGCGGATGCCGTACACCGAGAAGGTGCTGAACGAGTCGATGCGCGTGTACCCGCCCGCGTGGTCGCTGATGGTGCGGCAGGCGGTGGAGGACATTCAGTTGGGCGAAACGACTGTGCCGAAGGGGAGCGTGATGCTCGTCCCGATGTGGACGATCCACCGCGACAGCCGCATCTACCCGGACCCGCTCAAGTTCGACCCGGAGCGCTTTGACGGCGACTGGAAGAAGCGGTATCCGCCTTATGCCTTCTTCCCGTTCGGCGGTGGCCCGCACGTGTGCGTGGGGAGTCACCTCGCGATGTTCGAGGGGCAACTGATGCTGCCGATGATGGTTCAGCGGTTCGCGTATGAGCCGGTGGCGCAGCCGGAGATCGAGTTGCAGGCGCTGCTCACGCTGCGACCGAAGGGCGGGCTGAAGATTCGGGTGGTTGAAAGGTAGCGCAGGCTGAAGCCTACGCTACGACTTCGAGCAGTTCGATCCGGTTGCCGAATGGGTCGAGGATGTGCGCGCGATTGTAGCCCGGGATGGGCGGCTCGAAGCTGACCGTGACGCCAGCCGATCGCAGGCGCGCGACGAACTCGGCCAGCCCGGTGACGAGCAGGCCGGGATGCGCCTTTTTCATCGGACGCATGTCCGGCTCCGCGCCGAGATGGAGCCTGGCCGCGCCGGCCTCGAACCACGCGCCGCCGCGGCCGGCGAGTGACTCGGGCTTCGGGACTTCATTGAAGCCCAACAATCCTGCATAGAACGCGCGCGCCCGCTCTTCCTCGCCGGGCGGCATGGATAGCTGGACGTGGTCGATTCCGATAATCTGCGCCATCTCGCCGTTACCCCTCGTCTTCTTCCTCGCGCGTATCGCGGCCGTCACGCGCGCCCGGCGCCTGGCCGATCAAGGCAATCTCCAGCGCATCGCGGAGGGTCCGCGCGCCGATCACTTCCAGCCCTGCGGGCGGATGCTCCAGCTTGCGCGCGGCGGAGGCGGGCACGAGCACGCGCGTGAAGCCGAGCTTGGCCGCTTCGTTCAGGCGGCGCGGCAGCTGGCCGACGCTGCGAAGCTCGCCGCTCAAGCCTACTTCCCCGACGAGCGCGAGGTCCGCGGCGACCGGTCGATTCTTTGCCGATGACGCGACTGCCGCGGCGACGGCCAGGTCGGCCGCTGGTTCGTCGACTTGCAGGCCGCCGATGACGTTGACAAACACGTCCTGATCCGCAAGGCGGACGCGCGCGCGCTTGGTCAGCACGGCCGTGATCAGCAGCAGGCGGTTGAAGTCGACGCCGTTGGCCGTGCGCCGCGGCTGCGCAAAGGTGGTCGCGCTGGCGAGCGCCTGCACCTCGACGAGAATCGGCCGCGTGCCTTCCATCGTGACCGCAATGGCTGAGCCGGGCGAGTTCGGCATGCGCTCGGCCAGGAACGCCTCGGAGGGGTTCGTCACTTCGACCAGTCCGCTCTCCGCCATCTCGAACACGCCGACCTCGTTGGTCGAGCCGAAGCGGTTCTTGACCGACCGCAGCAGGCGGAACGAGTGAAATCGCTCGCCTTCGAGATAGAGCACAGTGTCGACCATGTGCTCCAGCACGCGGGGGCCGGCAATCGCGCCCTCCTTCGTCACGTGGCCGACGAGAAAGAGCGGAAAGCTATCTGCTTTGGCGAGGCGCAGGAGGTGCGCGGAGCAGTCGCGCACCTGCGTCACGCTGCCCGCGCCCGACTGGATCGCGTCCGAATAGATGCTCTGCACCGAGTCGACGACGACCATGCGCGGGTGAAGCTGCTGGATGTAGTTGGAGATGGTTTCCAGATGGGTTTCGGCCAACACATGGATGGCCGGTGAGTCGATGCCGAGGCGCCCGGCGCGCAGCTTGATCTGCGCGGCCGACTCTTCGCCCGAGACGTAGAGGACGGGGCCTTCGCCCGCGCGCGCCAGGTTCGGTTTCGCAAGCGAGTCGCAAAGCTGGGCGAGCAGGGTCGACTTCCCGATGCCCGGATCGCCGCTGATGAGCACCACCGAACCTGGCACGATGCCACCGCCGAGCACGCGGCTCAACTCGCCGATAGAAACGGGGATGCGCTCGTAGCCGTCCGCCGGGATGTCGGGGAGGGACTGCGGGCCGACGCCGCCTGCGGCAACGGCTGCGCCGGACGAACGGCTCGCGGGGCTCTCCTGCACGACGGTTTCGACGAGGGTGTTCCACTCGCCACAGTCGGGGCACTTGCCCATCCACTTGGGCTGGGCGCTGCCGCAGTTGGAGCAGACGTAACGGGTTTTGGACTTTACCATTTCGGGCGCTTTCTAGTGTTAGGCTCGCTCATTTGTTCGCCCATTGTAACCCGTATGGCCTGCTCCGTCAAGCCCTACTTCGCCTGCTTTCCCGCCATCATCAGCCCCACGTCTTCCATATGGGAACGGTCCGCGGGAGCTTCGCCGACGATGCGGCCCTCGCACATGACGAGGATGCGGTCGCTGACTGCGAACAACTCTTCCAACTCGGTCGAGATGAGAAGGATGGCGGAGCCGCGGTCGCGTTGCGCGAGGATCTGCTGGAGCACGAATTCGGTTGCGCCGATGTCGATGCCGCGCGTGGGCTGGCAGACAAGCATAAAGCGCGGGTCGCGCTGAAGCTCGCGCGCGACGACGACTTTTTGCTGGTTGCCGCCGGAGAGGTTCTGTATCTCCGTATCGACCCCCGCAGTGCGCACGTCGAACTTCTCTACGAGGTTCCTGGCGTGCCTGGAAATGGCGCCGAACGAAAGGAACCCTTTGCGGCTGTACGGCTGGTGGTTGTATTCGTGGAGGATCATGTTTTCGGCCACGGAGAAGGGGAGCACGATGCCCATCTTGATCCGGTCTTCGGGCAGGTGCGCCATGCCGAGGTGGCCCAGATCGTGCGGCGAGAGCTTCTCGATCTCCTTGCCGCCCAGCCGGATGCGCCCGCAGCAGGTGGGCAGCAGGCCGGCAAGGGCCAGCGCCAGTTCGCTCTGCCCGTTGCCCGAGACGCCAGCGATACCGACGATTTCACGCTCGCGCACCGCAAACGAGAGGTCATGGACGACTTCCTGCCCGCGGTCGTTGAGCACCGCGATCCCTTCCACCTCCAGCACCGGCTCGCCCGGATTGTAGGCGGTCCGCGGGAGGGTCATCAACACATCGCGGCCGACCATCATGCGCGCTAGCGCGCGCGGGTTCGTCTCGCTCGTATTGACCGTGGCGATCACGCGGCCGTCGCGAAGGACGGTGACGCGGTCGCTGACCTGCATGACCTCCTCCAGCTTGTGGGTGATGAAGATAACGGTCAGGCCGCGGTTCGCCAGGCCGCGCAGCAGGCGCAGGAGCTGCTCGGTCTCCTGGGGCGTGAGCACCGCGGTGGGCTCATCGAGGATAAGCAGGTCCGCGCCGTGGTACATCGTCTTAAGGATTTCGACGCGCTGCTGCTCGCCTACGGAGAGGGTCTCGACGAGCGCATCGGGGTGGATGTCGAAGCCAAGCTCCGCACCCAGCTCGCGAATCTTCTTCGCCACCTGGTCCATGTCGTTGAGCACCGACCAGGCCTTGTGCTGGCCGAGGACGACGTTCTCCGCAACGGTCAGCGTAGGCACGAGCATGAAGTGCTGGTGGACCATGCCGATGCGGTGATGGATGGCGTCGCGCGGAGAGTGGATGGTGAGCGGCTTGCCCCTGTACGTAAGGCTGCCTGAATCGGGCTGATACATGCCGTACAGGATGCTCATCAGCACCGTCTTCCCTGCGCCGTTCTCGCCAAGCAGGCAGTGAATCTCGCCGGGGCGCACGTCAAAGGAGACGCCCTTGTTCGCCACGACCGGGCCGAAGGATTTGACGATGTTGTCGATTTTCAGGATCGGTTCGACGGCCTTGTTAGACACCGTTTGCGCGGCCTCGCTCATGGCTTACCTCGCGTTATAGGGCACGCCCAGCGCGCGCGGCGAGCCGGTGCGGCCGCGCAGCGCGACAAGCGCGATCAACGTCGCCAGATACGGAAGCATCTGCCAGAACTGGTAGGGGATGAACGAATTGGTCATCGCCTGGAGGTGCAGTTGCAGGCCGTAGAACACGCCGAAGAGCAGTGAGGCCCAGAAGACGCCCCACGGCTTCCAGCGGCCGAAGACCACCACGGCCAGGGCGATGAAGCCGCGTCCCGCGACCATGCCCTCGACGAACATATTCGTGTGCGCCAGGGTGAGGAACGCGCCGCCGACGCTCGCCAGCGCCGCGCCGATCAGCACAGCGGTGTAGCGGACGCGCGGGACGTTGATACCGACCGTATCCGCGGCCTTGGGGTGTTCTCCAACGGAGCGTACTGCCAAACCAAAACCGGTTCGATAGAGGACGAATGCGGCAAGGGGCACAAGCAGCAGCGTCGCGTAGACGAGGATGCTATGCTTGAAGAGGATGTCGCCGATGAACGGGATCTGGCTCAACAGCGGAATCTCGACCGGCGCAAAGGTGGGCGCGTTCTTCGGCGTGGTGCTGAACCAGGTGCGGTAGAAGAAGCCGGTCAGGCCCAGGCCAATCATGTTGAGCGCCGCGCCGACGACGATCTGGTTGGCCTTGATCGTGACAGTGAAGAGCGCGAAGAGCAGGCCGAGCAGCAGGCCGACAATGACTGCGGCCAGCAGGCCGATGACCGGGCTGCCCGTGGTTACGCCCCCGGCGAACCCGGCAAACGCGCCGAACAACATAATGCCCTCAAGGCCGATGTTCAGCACGCCGGAACGTTCGGCGAAGAGTTCGCCGACGGCGGCGTAAATCAGCGGGGTGGCAAGGCGCCACGTGGCGGCGAGCACGGTCTGCAAGAGCGCAATGATGACAACCGTTTCCATGCCTGCCTCCTCAGCTTTCCTCGACCGCGCGCGCCCGATACACGCCGAACGCAACGACTGCCAGGATCACCAGCCCCTGAATGGCAAAGACGAGCACGGAGGGAATCTTGGCCGTGATTTGCATCATCTCCGAGCCGGAACGCAATGCGCCAAAGAGGATGCCCGAGAAGATGACGCCGAGCGGGTTGTTGCTCGCCAGGAGCGCAACGGCAATTGCGTCGAAGCCGAAGCCGGGCGAAATCTGCTGGTAGAGGCGGAAGGCCACGCCCGCGATTTCCACGCCGCCCGCCAGCCCCGCCGAGCCGCCGCTGATCGCCATCGCGAGCAGGATGTTTTTGCGCACGTCGATGCCCGCGTAGCGCGCGGCGTCCGAATTGATGCCCACTGCGCGGATTGCGTAGCCCGCGCTGGTCTTGAAAAGCAGGATGTACAGCGCGACACAGACGAGCAGGGCGATAATGAAGCCAAGATGCAGGCGCGTGGGCGGCAGGAAGCGCGGCAGCATGGCCGACTCGAAAACCTTGGCCGTCTGCGGATATTTGCCCGCGCCCTCGATCATCGGCCCGGTTACGAGCCAGCCGGTTGCGATAATCGCGATATAGTTGAGCATGATGGTCGTGACGATCTCGGAAGCGTGAAAACGGACTTTCAGCCACCCGGCCAACATGCCCCACAGCGCGCCGGCAATGACCGACCCGACGAGGACGATGGGGATGTGAATGACGGCAGGCAGGTTGGGGAGGTAGATGCCGAGCGCGGTGGCCGCGACTGCGCCCGCATAAAACTGCCCCTCCGCGCCGATGTTCCAGATGGACGCGCGGAACGCGACGGAGAGGCCCGCGGCGATGAGGATGAGCGGCGTGGCCTTAATGAGCAGCTCAGTAATCGTACGGGTGTCGGCAAACGCGCCCTTCCACATGGACGTAAACGCGAGGACTGGGTCATAACCGGTAAGGAGGAGGATGAGCGCGCTGACGAGGAGCGCCACGAGGATCGCAGCGAGTGGCGTCAGCACCGCGCTGACGACGCGGCGCGCGCGTTGCATCCAACGCGGTTGCGCGACCGCCTGCCGCGCGGCCGGGGTTGCGGATTGGGTCATGGGTGCGCCATCCTCCTTGATGATTGAAGATGGAAGATTGAAGACTGAAGAATCCTCAGTGGGAGGAACCTTCAATCTTCAATCCTGGATTCTAAATGGTTACTTCGCCAGGGTGTTGACGGTGCCCGCGACGATCGCCTTGCGCGCGGCTTCGACGGCGTCCTTCACGTCCTGCGGGATCTCGCCCTTGAAGGTGCTGTCCCACTCGAACTTCATCACGTCAGGCATGTTGAGGCCGAAGGTGTGGTTTTCGCCGCCCTTGAACGTGCCTTCCTTGACCTGCCGCGCGAGGTTGATGACGCCCTGCCCGTAGTCGGACACGTAGTTGGCGACGACCTGCCCCGGCGCGGCCTCAGTGGCGGGCATGAAGACGCCGAACGTCTTGACGCCCTGATCCTTCTTCTCGACGACAGCCTGGAACACGCCCTGGCCGGCCGCGTCTGCATCGGGGACGATGCAGTCCGCGCCCTGGGCGATCATGCTCAGCGCCGCTTCCTTGGCCGCAGCCGCATCCTCGAAGTTGCCGATATACGTGCTGTAGACCTTGAAGTCGGGATTGATGCTCTTCGCGCCGTTTACGAAGCCGGTGAGCGCCTCGGAGATGGGCGGGATCTCCATGCCGCCGACGAAGCCCGCGGCCTTGCACATCTTAGCAGAGATCACGCCCATGAGGTAAAGCGGCTCGTCCGAGTTGGTGTTGAGGCCGGTCACGGTCGGCTCGGTGAGGCGGCTGGACGAGATGAAGAACTGGACGTTGGGGTAGTCCTTGGCCGTGGCCTTGGCCGCGTCCTCGAACTCGTTACCGTGGCCGAGCACGAGCTGGTAGCCCTGCGCGGCGAAGTCGCGGAACGCCTTCTCGTAGGAGGCCGGGTCCTGCTTCAATTCCACGTAGGAAACTTCGGCGCCCAGGTCCTTCTCGACCCGCTTGAGCGCGTTGTAGGCCATCGTGTTCCAGC
>CAZPTI010000093.1:0-10556 GCA_964588925.1 uncultured Anaerolineales bacterium
TACGGCGGGGATTATACCGCGACGCGGCGAAGGGCGTCAAGCTGTATGAGAATTGTGGCGCAGTCGTTCTAGCGGCTCCTGAAGGCAACGCCATCCTGCTTGTGTAGAATCCGCACCGCGTCACGTCCCGACGCGATGCAGGTGGGCACGCCGCCGCCGGGCGCCACCCACTGGCCGGCCATGACGAAGCGGTCGAGGCCGGGGAGCGTGCGCGGGAGCGCCGTCATCATCTGCTGTGGCGTAGGCAGCCAGCCTTCATACGCGCCGCGGTCATTTAGTGTGTAGCGCCAGGTGGTGTACGGGGTCGCGATGTCGGTCACTTCCACCTGCGCGGTGATCCCCGGAAAGTGCTGTTCGAGCCGCGCGAGAACTTCATCCGCCACGCGCGCCTTCTCCGCCTCATAGGCCGCCATGTCGTCGCGCAGCCCGCGCCAGTAGTCCCACTCGCTCTCGAAGCTGACCTGGATAACCGTCTTCCCGGCAGGCGCAAAGGCGGGGCTATGGTTAAATGCGCGGAGCAAGACCGCGCCGACCTGTTCGCGCCCCACCTTTATCGGCTCGGCAAGCGAATACGTGGTCGAATAACTTGTCTCAGGAAACTCGCGCGCCACGCCGTAGCTGATCATCACCATCGGTCTTATCAGCCGCCACGTCTCATATCGCTCGCGCGTTTTTTCGTCGAGATACTTCCCGCCCAACATCCCGTACAACGTGCTTCGCCCATCCGCAGCCGAAATGACCGCATTGCTTCGCTGAATCGACCCATCGGCCAGCTTCACGCCGACCGCCCTGCCGCCCTCCACCAGGATTTGCTCCACCGTCGCGTTGAACGCAATCTCCCCGCCTAGCGACCGATAACACCGCTCGATGTCGCGGACAAACCCGGGCGAACCTTCGCACAGCAACCCCATCCCCCCACTTGCCAGCAAGGCCAGCAGCATGCCAACAAACCATGCGGGCACTTCGGGGAGGAACAGATTGCGATACACCTCGCGCAGCCACGGATCGCGTATCTCGCGCGCCCGCGCGTCCAGCGTCATGTTTGCCTTGCCGAACAAATATCGGAACGCCCCGCGCATCTCCCACAACTGCGCCAGCGCGCCGAACCGCCCGGCCAGCTCCGGCGGATCGCCCATGCCCATATTCAGCAGCGGCGAATCGACCAGCTCGCGCGCCAGCCGGACAAGGTCGCGCATCGGCGCCGCGTCAGCGGGAGAGAGCGCGGTCCAGTCCGCGACGAAGCGGTCCAGGTCGGCGGTAAGGCGCAGCCGCCGGCCGGTCCGCTCGTCGACGTACTCGCCGTACTCGGTCATATCGACCGTCGCGCCCGGCCCTGCCGCGCCGACCTCTTCATAGATGCGATGCGTCGCGCTGCCGGGCCGGTGCCCCATGAGAAAATGGATGCCACCGTCGATGTGGTACGCCCCACGCCGCCACCCCACCGCAACCCCGCCCGCCTGTCCCGCATGCTCGAAGATACGCGCCCGGTAGCCGTTCCGCTGCGCATGGACGCCTGCGGCCAGTCCCGCCAGCCCCGCGCCAATGATGATCACCGACCGCTCTGTCATGGGAGCAACTCCATATGGTTAAGACCTGACGGGTCTTGGAGCCCCGTCAGGTCTGCGGCGAGAGTGAACCCGATCAGTCCCCCGTCCGCGCGCCGTCCTCCGGGCTGACCAGCACCTTATCCACGCGGCGGCCGTCCATGTCCAGCACCTCGAACCGAATGTCGTTCCACTCGAACGCGTCGCCCACTGCTGGAATCCGACCGAGCCGCGCCATGACGAAGCCGCCGAGCGTCTCGTAAATGTTATCCTCTTCGCCGGGGAGCGCGTCAAGGTCAAACAAATCGCAAAAATCGTCGGCTGATAGCATACCATCGAGCAGCCACGTACCGTCTTCCCGCCGAAATGCCAGCGGCGTCTCAGTGGGCGCGGCTTCCGTTACGTCGCCGACCACCACATCCAGCACGTCGCGCAGCGTGATGACGCCCTGCGTATCGCCGTACTCATCCATCACGATCGCCATCCGCTGATCGTTCTCGTGGAATAGCGCCAGCAGATTCACCGCGGAGAGCGTCTCCGGCACGTACAGCGGCGGCGAGAGGTAGCGGCGCAAGTCGAGCGGCTCGCCGGCCAGACATCCGGCCAGCAGGCGCTGCGACTCGACAACGCCGATCACGTTCTCAAAACTGCCCTCGCACACGGGATAGCGCGCGTGGCCCGACGCCAGCAGCGTTTCCAGCAACTTCTCCTCGTTCGCGTCCGCATCCAGCCAGGCCACGTCCATCCGCCGCGTCATCAGCGCGCCCACGCGGCGGTCGGCCAGCCGGAACACGCTCGCCGCGACCTCGCTCTCCATCTCGGATAGCACCCCTGCCTGCGCGCCCTGCTCCAGCATGACCTCGATCTCGGCCTGCGTCACGCTCGGCTCGTTGGACTGCCGGACGCGTAGCAGACGGAAGATCACGTCGCTCGTCGCAGTCAGCAGCCAGACGACCGGCTTCGCAATGGCAGAAAGGACGCGCATCGGCCCCACCACCAGCACCGCGATCCGCTCGGGGGAGTTCAAGCCCACCCGCTTTGGCACCAGCTCACCGATGACCACCGACGCATAGGTGATCGCGCCGACGACGATTAAGCCAGAGAGAAGACCGGCGTATGGAGCCAACGCAGGAATCTCACGAAAGACTGCGGCGAGCGGCTCGGTCAGCGTCGCGCCACCGAATGCGCCCGCGAGGATGCCGATCAGCGTAATGCCGATCTGCACGGTCGAGAGGAACTCGTCGGGATCTTCCGCCAGCTTCAGCGCCGCAGCCGCCCGCTTATCGCCCGCCTCCGCGCGCTCCTGCAACCGCGCCTTGCGCGACGACACGACCGCAATCTCGGCCATCGCAAACACGCCGTTCGCCAGCAACAGCAGGAAGATCACGCCAATCTGCGCCCAAACTGACCCCATCCGCGTTCCCCCAGACTTCGTAGCAATAGTCACTCAAACGCTAAAACAAGAAACCAGGTTTCTGTCGAGAAACCTGGTTTCTACCTCACTATCGGTCTAACTCACTAACTTACTGGCCGCTTAGCGGTCGCCAAGCCAGCGATCCACCATAAACAGGGCCACCACCTGCCCGCCTGCCGCGCGCAGCGCATCGACGATGGTCGTGGCGTTCTTCTCTTCCTCGACTTGCTCGTTGATGAACCACTGAAGCATGACCTGGCCGGGGTAGTCATTCTCTTTGAGCGCGATCTCATACAGCCGCGTGATCAGCGCGGTCACCTTGCCCTCGTGCTCCTTCACCTGCTCGAACACGTCGAGCAGCGAGGCAAACTCGGCCGGGGGCTGCGGAATGGCCTGGAGGACGATCTTGCCGTTGCGGTCCTGCACGTGCTCGAAGAACTTCATCGCGTGCTCTTGCTCTTCCTGCGCCTGCTTGCCCAGCCACTTCGCCGCGCCGGAGTAACCGTGCGCATCGGCCCAGGCGGACATGGACAGATAGAAGTAAGCCGAGTAGAGCTCGTGCTTGATCTGATCGTTAATCGCCGCTTCGAGATTCCGGTTCAACATGGGACTCTCCTTAGGTAGATCAGTTGGGTGACAACACAATGATTCTACAACGCGCTCAGTTGGTCTGCAAGGCTTCTTCCGCGTCAGCAGACGCATCGTCATCTTGGGATTGCAGCGCGTCGAGCGCAGGGCCGACCGATAGCGCCAGCACGAGGGCCATCAGCACCGCTGACGTCAGGCACCAGATGCAGACCGCCTTGATGACGAACAACTCGAGATAGGTCAGATAAATCGTGAACAGCACGCCGAACAGCGCCATGCCAAACACGAGCAGCGGCGCAATGCGGCCAAGCGCGCCAGCCGACCGGCGGCCGAGGAACCACGCGACGAGGATGCCGATATACCCCACCGCGCCGAGCAGACCGACCGGCAAGAAGCCGAACAGCTTCGCAAAGGGGCTTGCCTGCACCGCATTGCAGTCGCCGACCGGCCCGCACACCGCGGCCGTGTTGGTCGTCTCGATGAAAGTCAGATACAGCGCGACGCCCAGCCCGAGCACCGACAGAATCGGCACGGCAAGCTGCGCGCCCGCGGGCAGCGCCGGGTAGCCCCGCCCCACCGTCGCCAGCACCGCGGCCACAATCGCGTACAGCAGCGCCAGCGCCAGCAGCGCCATGACCGCCCATGCCAGGCCGAAGCCTTCGTTAGCGACCCCTTCCGCCGCCACCTGCGCCACCGGCGCAACCGACTCAACAGCCAGGCCGCCGAGCTTCATACCTGCGGAAGCCGTCGTCCCATCTGAGCACGGCGTCGCCGGCGCGCACGCGCCACCGGCAGGCGTTGGCGTCTGCGCCAGCGCAGCCGGCGCAATCAGCAGCAACGTGATGACAATAAACATGAACCGAAACCGCTGAGGCATCTTTGCAGCAACTCCAAACTTTGCCGCAGAGGGCTCAGAGCGCGCAGAACATCCTGAGCGTAGTCGAAGGAATCTGCGTCCTCTGTGACCTCTGTGGCTAAATACGCTATCCCCCGCTCTGCGCGCCACGGCCCTGCCACAGGCTGCTTCCGGCCACGACCGCGTACCCCACGACGTACAGCAGGATAAACGGCAGCGCGGCGTACTGGCCGCGCAGGATCGCGACGCTGGCGGTAAGCACAGCATACACGAAAAGCGCGATTTCGCCCAACACCGTCCAGTCCGGGGGCAGTCGATACGCGTTCCCGTTCCACCATCCGGTGCGCCCCTCGATCCTGAATTTCGGCGTGCGCTTGAACACCCCGCCCCACATGGTCAGCCCCTGCCACACCGCGCGCGTCGTGCTCCACGTCATCCCCGCGCCCACTGCCAGCAGCGCGGGCAGATAGAGGAACCGCCGCTTCCAGTCGCGGTACAACGCGGCCTGCGCCACGGCATACAGCAGCGGCGGCCCTGCGCTGGCGAACACGAGCGCGATCAGGAATGAGGGCGTCGCCTGGCCGGTCCACAGCAGCGGCAGCATGGTCAGCAGCAACAGCACGATCAGCGGCTGGCTGAGGTAGCCGCTCACGTGCACCAGCGCCATGAGCTTCTGATACCAGCGCAGGTCGCTGCGGAGGATGCGCGGGGTCAGCTTGCGGAGGCACTGCACCGAACCTTGCGCCCAGCGCGCCTGCTGCCGCTTGAACGCTTCCATCTGCGCGGGCAGTTCCGCTGGCGCGTCCACGTTGGGCAGGTATAACGTGCGCCAGCCGGCCAGCTGCGCGCGGTAGCTCAGGTCCATGTCCTCGGTCATCGTGTCCGCCTGCCAGCCGCCCGCGTCCTCGATGCACGCCCGCCGCCACACCCCGCCCGAGCCGTTGAAGTTGATCAGCAGGCCGGAGCGATTACGCGCGGTTTGCTCCACGACGAAGTGCCCGTCTAGGGCGAGTGACTGCGCGTGCGTCAGGTAGGAGTACTCGTCGTTCAGGTGCGACCAGCGTGTCTGCGCCATGCCCGCGCGCGGATCGGCAAGCATCGCCGGTATTGTCTTGCGGAGAAAATCGGGCTTCGGGCGAAAATCCGCATCGAACACCGCGACGAACTCCGCATCCGTCTGCGTTAGGCCGAACGCCAGCGCGCCCGCCTTGAACCCGGAGCGATCTGTCCGATGCAGCACGCGCGCGTCAATCCCAGTCGCGCAGTGGAACGCCGCGCGCGCCTTCGCAATGCTCGTTGTATCGTCGGTCGAATCGTCGAGGATTTGGATGGTCAGTCGGTCGCGGGGATAGTCGAGCGCCGCGGCTGCGTCGATCAGCCGCTCGACTACGTAGCGTTCGTTGTAAATCGGCAACTGCACGACCACGGTGGGCCACTCGCCCTCGCTCGGTCGCGCGGCCGGCACTTCCACGCGCCGGCGTCGGAAATAGAGCAGGGTCAGCGCCAGGGCCTGGAAGCCGTACAGGCTCAGCCACAGCGCGACCACGGTGTACAGGGCAACTAACAAAGCGCCTACCCTTCTCAAGCAGAAACGCGACAAACAAAAGGCGACCGGCGCGTCAGTCGACCTGCGCCGAGTCGCCATCGTGTGCTGTTGACGTCCGATTATATGCGTTTGTGCCGGTGAGACCAAAATAGGACGCGTATCTTTGTCCTATTGCAGAATCACCTTCCGCAGGGCAGCCAGCAGGGTCAGCACGTTTTCTGGCCGCGCGGAATGCCCCATCAGCCCGACGCGCCAGCACGTGCCCTTGAACACCCCGAGCCCGCCCGCGATCTCGATGTTGTACTCCGTCATCAGCCGCTTGCGCACGGCCATCTCGTCCATGCCGCCGGGCGCGCAGACAGTCGTCAGGCTCGCCAGGCGATGCTCCGGCGCGACGAGCATGCTCATGTCCATCTCTTCCAGGCCCTCGTAGAGCATCTTCGCGCACGCCGCATGGCGGGCGAAGCGCGCCTCGAGCCCTTCCTCCTGCACCAGTCGCAGTGCCTCGCGCATGGCGAAGATCATGTTCGCCGGCCCGGTGTGGTGGTACACGCGCTCCGGCCCCCAGTACTTCCGCAGCAGGGTCAGGTCGAGATACCAGCTCTGCACCTTGCTCTTGCGGTTCGCGAGCGCCTCTTCTGCGCGCGGACCGACCGTGATCGGCGCAAGGCCGGGCGGCGCGCTCAGGCACTTCTGCGAGCCGGTGTAGCAAATGTCGATGCCAATTTCGTCCACAGGGACGTTAACGCCGCCGAGCGATGCGACCGTGTCAACGAGCAGCAGCGCGCCGTGGCGGTGGACCACCTCCGCGATTTCATGCAGCGGCTGCGCAATGCCGGTCGATGTCTCGCCGTGAACGATGGCGACCAGCTTCGCGGGCCGCTCGTTCAGCGCGGCCTCCACCTGACCGGGCGTGACCACCTGCCCCCACGGCGCATCGACGCGGCGTAGGTCGCCCCGCGCGCGCGTCACCATCTCGCAGATGCGCTCGCCGAAGTACCCTGCCACGCAAACGAGCACGGGGTCGCCTTCCTCGATGAAGTTGAACAGCGCGGCTTCCATGCCCGCGCTGCCGGTGCCGGGGAGGACGAGGGTGAACGGGTTCTGCGTCTGGAACACGTAACGGGCGAGCGCCATCGTCTCGTCCATCACCGCCAGATACGCGGGGTCGAGGTGGCCGATGGTGGGCGTAGCCATCGCGCGCAACACGCGCGGCGGCACAAGGCTGGGGCCGGGGCCGAGCAGAAGACGGGCTGGCGTGTTCAGATCGGTGTAGGTGGCTTCCATGCGGTGCTCCTTTGCGACGGTAGCATTTGAGAAGTACGCGCGGATGATGCGAGTAACGGGAGAAAGCTGCCGAACAAGTTTCATTTTAGTAAGTTCGGAGCGATTTGGCAAAACCCGCGCGGGCCTGCGCCACACAACCGGCTTGCGCATCCGCCCCTCCCGCCGTAAACTGAGCTTGCGCCGCAGCCCTGCGCGCCTCCCATCATTCGAGTCCAGCCATGCCCATCGTTTCCGCTCTTAGCGCCGCGCTCTGCGCGCTCCTGATCGCGCTGACTTCCATCTTGACCGGCGCGCGCCCGGCCGCGCAGGCGGTCGACCCACCGCGCATTTACGTGGCGGACCCGACCGGCGCGCTCAGCGATGCGCTCGCAGTCATGCCCTCGCAACGCGTCAGTTCTACCGACGCCGCCGATACGCTCATCCTCAACGGCGCGCTCGAGGACGGCGCAGCGGTGCGGGCAGCCGCGGACCGCGGCGCGACCGTCGTGCTTGCCCTCGGCCCCGGCGTGACGGAAGCGGAATTGTCTGCCCTGATCGGCGCGCCCGTCATGCTCGAATCGCGCAGCGACGCGGTGAGCCTGACGGCTGCGCCGGGCGCTGCTCATCCCATCGTCAACGAAGTCCAGTGGAACAGCGCGCCGCAGGTCCGCGAGCGTCTAATGCCCGTCGGCGCGCCGCTCTCTCCCCTGGTGGTCTCCTTCGAGTCGGGCGAGATGCTGCTGGGGCGAATGACTGTTGGACAGGGCGAGCTTCTCATCCTCACGCCGGAGTTATCTGACGCAACAAACGCTCCTCTGCGCAACTGGGCCTACTTCAACTACCTCATCTACGCGCTCGCCCATCCTACGCCCGTTCCCTTCGCCGAATATGCCGGCTCCCCGGTGCCGCACGGCGCGGAGCGCGCGGTCATGATCATCGTGCTGCTCGCCATCCTCGCCACCGCGGCAGCAGCATTCGCCCTCGTCCGGCGCTACAGCCTGCGCCACCCCGAGGCGCTCGATTTGCTCGTAGCCGACCCAGAGCGATACAAAGTGCGGCAAGAAACCGGCGGCTGGGAGGACGTGGGCTTTCACCGGCCGCTCGGCGGCTTCCTGCTCGCCGTCATGCTCGGCCTGATCGTCTTCGTGCCGCTCATCATCTACCAGAACCTCATCCTCCCCGCCTACATCCTCCCCTCCGCGCAGGCGCTCGGCATCTGGGGTCGCGTGACGCAGTTCTTCAACGTGGCGTGGCTCTTCTTCGACATGGGCGCCAGCGCGGCATTCGTGAAGTTCATGGCGCAATACCGCGTGGACGATCCGCGCCGCGGCATCATGTACGGGCAGTTGTTCGTCTGGTGGCAGGCGCTCTCCGGCGCAGTGCAGGTCGCGCTGATCGTGCTCGTCGCGTCGACCGTTCTACCGCGCTCCGCCTACGCCATCTACGCCTGGAGCGTGGTCCTGCACGCGTTCATCCAGATACCCGGCTTCTACCTCGTCTACCGCCACGCGCTGACCGGGCTGCAACGCTTCGACTACGCGCAGTTGATCGACATGGCGCAGCAGACGTTCCTGCCGATCATCATGCAAATCCCGATCGTGTTCCTGATGGTGCGCTGGGGGCAGGGGCACCCGGTGTTCGGCTCCGCAATGGGCGGGCTGCTCGGCCTGGGGTTAGCGGCCTACGCCACCGAGTTAGCGTGTTTCCTCTTCGGCTGGCTGCTCTGGCGGCGCATCGGCCTGCGCAGCCGCGTGCTCTTCCTGGCCCACTTCGACCGCGACGTGATCCGCACCGGCTTCCGCTTCGGCGGATTCGAGATGCTCGGCTCAATGGCGTGGGCCGGCGGGCAGGCCGCGGAGGTGGCGATCACGCAGCACCGGCTGATTAACTATGCGGAGACGTGGGGCAACTGGGTCGTGGCGCAGAACTTCATCTTCGCGTTCAACGTCATCAACATCCTCTTCTACAACCTGATCGCGTCGATCTCAGAAGCCATCTCGCACGGCAAGCGCGTCCTCAGCGAGTACTACGCCGCGCAGGCATATCGCTACGGCGCGTTCTTCAGCGCGTTCATCGCGGCCGTGCTGCTCGCCGTGGCCGACCGCTTCATCCTCGGCGCGACTGGCTCGGAGTTCGCCCGCGCGGCCGCGCTCGCCGCGCCGCTGATCGTGTGGGGCGCCATCCAGTACCCCTCGTGGATCGGCGACACGGTGCAGCTTGGCTCGAATCGTCCGTATCTCAAGGCCATCCTCGTCGCAGGCGAGCAAGTCGTGCGCATCACGCTCGCCTTCATCTTCCTCGCGCGCTTCCAGATCTGGGCGCTCATCGGCGCGTACTTCGTCGGCCTGCTGACCAAGGGCATCGTGGCATTTATCATCAACAACCGCGTCTGCTTCCGTCAGCGGCTCTACGTCTGGCCCGCGCTGATCGCGCCGCTGCTGGCCGGCGTCACGCATTACGCCATCCTGCGGTGGGTCACGGGGTTGATCTGGCGTGGGGATCAGATCACCAGCGTCCTCATCTTCTTCCTCGGCATCCTGGTAAGCTTCCCGTTGTTCGCGTTCCTGTACGCCCTCTTCGGCGGCTGGGACGATGTCGCGCTGGCCGAATTGCGCCGCGGCGCAGGGCTGGCCGGGCCGATGAAGCCGCTCGCAACGATCTTCTGGCGCGCATCAGTATGGGGGACAAAGGTCAGCCCGCTGAAGGGCCGCGCGGCCATGCCGATTCAGCCGGCGGCGGAGGAAGAAGCCGCGCGGTTGATGAGAGAACGTGTGGAGCTTGCTCCCGAGAGTTAAGTCAGTTCAGGCCGCAGCGCGATACGGTTCGATCTTCTCCAGCGTCGCGCGTTCGCTGCGCTGGGCATGATACAGATCCCAACGCAGTTGGACGTTGAGCCAGAAGTCCGCCGAGTTGTTGAAGTACTTCGCCAGGCGCAATGCCGTCGCGGGCGTCACCCCGCGCCGCCCCCGCACGATCTCGTTCACGCGCTGGTACGGCACTTGAATCGCATCTGCCAGTTGGCGCTGCGTAATGCCCATCGGCAACAAGAACTCCTCGCGGAGCATTTCGCCGGGATGCGTCGGCTCGCGATGCGTCGGAATCCTGATCATCTCAACCTCCATCAAGGATGGTCTCTTCATCAACGCGCTCTGTTGCGTAGCCCTCTCGAATCGCGTTAGAAAGACCAACATCCTCGATTACTTCGGCAAACAGGTCATAGAACAAATCCCGGCGCTCCTCAAGCACCTCGGTAATGGCTTGCTTAAAAAGAACCTTCAATTCGTCTTCAGTCAGTTGACGGTTCATTGCGCCCTCCGCGTCGTGCGCTAATAGTAGCGCAAG
>CAZPTI010000093.1:10656-16055 GCA_964588925.1 uncultured Anaerolineales bacterium
CTCGTCGGCGACTTCAACGGCTGGAACCCCGAATACGCCGCGCCGTGGTCCGCAGTCGAAGACGGCCTGTGGTCCTTCGCGCTCGACCTGCCCGACGACGCCTACATCGAATACGCGTTTCTCACCGAGCCGAAGGACGACGCGCGGCTCGTTGACCCGCTCAACGACCGCACCGTCCCGAACGGCATGGGCCACGTCAATAACTGCTTCGCCATGCCGGGTTTTGCCGAGACCCCGCTGATCGAGCGCGCGACCGGCGTCCCGCAGGGCAAGCTCTCCCGGCATCGGATCGAAAACGGCTGGCTCCTTGCGAACGGCAAACGTTGGGTCCATCTCTACCGGCCGCCCGTCGACCGTCCCGCGCCCCTCCTCGTGGTCTACGACGCGCAGGACTACCTCACGCGCGGCCGCATCACGCAGATCGCCGACAACCTGATCGCGCAGGGCCGCATCCAGCCCATTGCAATGGCGCTCGTGGACAACGGCGGGCCGGCGCGTGGGATTGAGTATTCCTGCAATGAGGCCACCGTCGGCTTCATCATGAGCGAAGTGCTGCCGCTGGCGCGCGAGCGTCTAAACCTGGTCGATCCCGCGGAGCATCCCGGCGCATACGGCGTGCTCGGCGCGTCGATGGGCGGACTCATGGCCCTGTACACCAGCCTGCGCGTTCCCGAAGTATTCGGCCGTGTGCTGAGCCAGTCCGGCGCGTTCGAGTTGGGCGATTCTCAGACCGTCGTAAGCCCCCTCGTTCGCCACCTGCCGCCGCAGCCGCTGCGCATCTGGATGGATGTCGGGCGCTATGAATGGTTGCTTGAGCCGAATCGCCGGATGCGCGACCTGCTCGGCGAGCGCGGGTACGATGTGACGTATCGGGAGTACAACGCGGGCCACAACTACCCTGCCTGGCGCAACGACGTGTGGCGCGGGCTGGAGGTGTTGTTTGGGCGCTGATCGAATGAACGCAAGGATGACGGGCGGGCATCGGCGGACCGCTCTTACACTGACGGCGTTAGTTACGCTCGTTATCCTGAGCGCCTGCGCACCGCTCCCGGCCTCCCTGCCGAGTGCGGCAACAGGCGCGCAGTCCGGCCCGTTCGAGCTAACCGTCGTTCACAGCAACGACACATGGGGCTATCTCGACCCGTGCGGCTGAATGCCGGAGGTCGGCGGAGTCGCCCGGCGGGCGACGCTCATCAAGGACGAACGCAAGGGAAACACGCCCGGCAGCAGCCACGTTGAACCCGCCGGGTCTTAATCGCATTGGAGACGCATCAATGGCGACACGCATCCTCAACTGGGGCATCCTCGGCACGGCGCGCATCAACCGCGCGCTCATCTCGCCGCTGCGCATCTCCCCGCGCAACCGCCTGCTCGGCATTGCCAGCCGCGACGGCAGCCACGCGCAGCAGTACGCGGCGGAGAACGACATCGAGCGCGCCTACCAGGGCTATGACGCGCTCCTTGCCGACCCCGACATCGACGTCGTCTACATCCCCCTGCCCAACACCATGCACGTCGAGTGGTCGATCAAGGCAGCGGAGGCGGGCAAACACGTCCTGTGCGAGAAGCCGCTGGCGCTCTCCGTGGAGGACGTCGATAAGGTCGCCGCAGCCGCCGAGCGCCACGGCGTGGTCATCGCCGAAGCCTTCATGTACCGCCACCACCCGCAGACTCTCAAAGTGCTCGACCTGATCCAGACCGGCGCCATCGGCCAGTTCCAGTTCGTCCGCGGCGGCTTCACGTTCTTCCTCAACCGCCCCGGCAACATCCGCCTGAAGCCCGAGATGGGCGGCGGCAGCATCTGGGACGTGGGCTGCTACCCGATCAGCTATGCGCGCGTGGCCGCGGGCGGCGCGGCGCCGGACGAAGTCTTCGGCTGGCGCGTCCTGGGACCGAGCGGCGTCGACACTTCTTTCTTCGGCCAGATGCGCTTCGGCGGCATCCACGCGCAATTCGATTCCGGCTTTCAGTCGACCTTGCGCATGGTCATGGAGTTCGTCGGGACGGAAGGGCGGATTACCCTGACCAACGCATTTAAGCCCGACGCCAGGAGCCAGCTCTATCTCCGCAAGGGAGACGACCCCGCCGAAATCCTCCACTTCCCCGACCAGGACCTCTACCTGGGCGAGGTTGAGGACCTGTACGACGCAGCCGTCTACGGCAAGCCGCAGCGCATCCCGCTCAGCGACACGCGCAACAACATCGCCACCATCCGCGCGCTCATCGCCTCCGCCGAAAAGGGCGCGCCAGTTAAGGTCTAAACTGGGATTCCGGGGATTGAGAGAGCAACAGGAGTCGCGCGCATCCTGTTCATCTCGTAATCCCTCGAATCCCAGTTTAGACAAGGGAGTTATCATGCCAAAGCGCTTATTGGGCATCGATGTCAGCACGACCGGCGCGAAGGCGCTGGTCATCGACACGCGCGGCAACGTGATCGCCACCGCGACGGAGGAGTACCCCCTGTATACTCCGAAGCCGCTGTGGAGCGAGCAGAACCCGGAGGACTGGTGGCAGGGCGCGGTGAAGGCCGTGCGCCGCGCGCTCGCCGCGCCGGGCGTGTCCGCAGACGACATTGCCGGCATCGGCCTGACCGGGCAGATGCACGGGCTGGTCTTGCTGAACGAAGCGGGCAACGTCCTGCGTCCCGCGATCCTCTGGAACGATCAGCGCACCGGCCCGCAGTGCGAGGAGATCACCGCGTGGGCCGGCGGGCTGAAGAAGACGGTCGAGTTGACCGGCAACGCCGTGCTCCCCGGCTTCACCGCGCCCAAAGTGGTCTGGGTGCGCGAAAACGAGCCAGCCGTCTACGACCGCGTGCGCCACATCCTCCTGCCGAAAGACTACATTCGCTACCGGCTGACCGGCGAATACGCCAGCGAAGTCTCGGATGCGTCGGGCACGTCCCTCTTCGACGTGGGCAACCGGCGCTGGTCCGCAACGATGGCCGGGCTGCTGGAGGTGCCGATGGGCTGGCTGCCCCACGTGGCCGAGTCGCACGTGGTCACGGGCAAGATCAGCGCGGGCGCGGCGTCCTTGACCGGGCTGCGCGAGGGGACGCCGGTTGTCGGCGGCGGTGGAGACCAGGCCGCGCAGGCCGTCGGCAGCGGCATCGTCCGCCCCGGCATCGTCTCGGTGACGAGCGGCACAAGCGGCGTGGTGTTCGCTCACTCAGACAGCTACTCGCCCGAGCCGGAAGGCCGCCTGCATGTCTTCTGTCACGCGGTCGACGGCGCGTGGCATGCGATGGGCGTCATGCTCTCGGCCGGCGGCGCGTTCCGCTGGCTGCGCGACGCATGTTGCGGCGAGGACAAGGCCACAGCCGCCAGCCAGGGCCGCGACGTCTACGACCTGCTCACCGAACAGGCCGCGTCCGTCCCGCCCGGCAGCGAGGGCCTGCTCTTCCTCCCTTACCTCACCGGCGAGCGCTGCCCCTACCCCGACCCGAACGCGCGCGGCGCGTTCGTCGGCCTGACGCTGCGCCACGGCAAGGGCCACCTCGTGCGCTCGGTGTTGGAGGGCGTATCGTACGGCCTGCGCGACAGCCTTGAGTTGATCAAGGGGCTGGGCGTGCCCATCGAGCAGGTGCGCGCATCCGGCGGCGGCGCAAAGAGCTCCCTCTGGCGGCAGATCCAGGCGGACGTCTTCGGCACGGAGCTTGTCCTGATCAACGTAACGGAGGGCGCGGCGATGGGCGCGGCGCTGCTGGCCGGCGTCGGCGCGGGCGAATATCGCGACGTCCGCGAGGCCGTCGATGCCTGCGTGCGCGTCACCAGCAGCACTCAGCCGAATGCCGGGGCCGCAGCCGTCTACGAGCGCGCCTATCCCCTCTATCGCAACCTCTACCCCGCGCTCAAACCCACCTTCGACGCGCTGGCATAACTGTTTTTGCCGCAGAGGGCGCAGAGTAACAGGCGAGTTCCCCCATCCGTTACTCTGCGCCCTCTGCGACCTCTGGGGCAAAAGCTCGTTCTTCTCATACCCTCGCCCTACTTCACGATGCGTCATAAATCCCCGAAAGCCGCCGCAGAAATTGCGACATTGCGCCGATGACAGCGCCGCATACCTGGTGTAACATTGCGCTTGGGTGTGGGGAGTTAGAGCTTCTTCTGAGTTGGGTGTGCGCACGTAGGAAGTCGGGAGGACTTGGGGGAGTCTGAACGACGAAAATTCCTCCGTGGACGGATGTGGGGACCGCGACGAGAGTTGGGTGGATGTGGGGCGAAAGGGAGAGAGCCTGGGGGGGCTCTCTCCCTTTTGCTCTTTAAGCGCCAGAACCATCCGGTTCGTAGTGTGGGCTTTAGCTCGCGCGTCTCCGAGCGCCAAAAAAGAAACCTCCGAGGCGATCAACCCGGAGGTCAGTACCCCCAGCAGGACTCGAACCTGCAACCTCGCGCTTAGAAGGCGCTTGCTCTGTCCTTTGAGCTATGGGGGCTCCACGCCGATTCTAGCGTCACGCCAGAAGGCTGTCAACTAACTGCGACGGCTCTTTCAAAGTATCCAAATGCGCCACAAAGGCGTCGACATCGGGAAACACGCGCGTCGACAGGGCGCGGATGACCCAGTTCTCCCGCAGCGGCGAAATGGCAATCACCGGCACGCCCCTCTCGTACGCCGCGTTCATCTCCAGCGCGGTGCCCATGCTCGCCTGCGGCACATACGCGATGACCACGTCGCACGATGACGCCAGCGTCACCAGCGCGAACAGCGTCTCACGCGCCGCCTCATCGTCGTACTCAACGCTGTTAGGGTGCAGCACGAGCGGGTCGATCACATCCAGCTCCGGCCATTTCGCCAGCAGCGCCTCGCCGAGCGCGTTGCGATAAGACTGATCGACGATCCCCTTGCCCGGCAGCGACGCCTGCATCACCCCCGCGAGAAAGACCCGCATCCTACCCCCTCTTGAACGTATTCTCCACGACGCCCGGCAGCAGGTCGTACACGCTGCACCCCATGCGCCGCTCGAAGTCCGCGCGCACCTCGAACGTCTTCCGCCACTTCCGAATACTGTAGGCGCTGACTCCGACGTCCGCGCCGTAGCGGATCGCGACATCGAGCATCCGCTTCTCCATCAGCACGAACCCGTCGGCCATCGCCAGCGAGTCGCACAGTTGAATCAGCCGGTCGTAGTCGTCGAACTCAATCCGCGTCAGGTAGCCCTCGATGAACGCAAGCTCCTCGTCGCTGCAATCCCACTCGCCGAAGACCTCGCGAATGTCGCCGTTGGCAAAAGAGTGCGTCATGTTGATCCGGGCCGCACCCTCATAGCCCAAAGCTGACAGATAACGGTAGCCGTCAAGAACGTGGCGCATACCGGTCACGCCCTCGCGCCGGCCCATGTCGTGCAGCAGGCCCAGGATATACGCCGCATCCCCGTCCATCCCCGGTACGCGCTCCGCAAT
>CAZPTI010000094.1:0-16054 GCA_964588925.1 uncultured Anaerolineales bacterium
CAACCCCCAAGTCGCTGGCGCTTGCGGCCAGCCCTACGGCTTCGGCGACGCGCCGCCCCACCCGCACGCCGACCGAGGCGCCGACGGCCACTGTTGCGCCGACGGGCGAGATCACCGGCACGGTCGCCATCACGTCGACTGCCGCGCTCACGTCGACCGAGAGCATTACGACAACGCTTGCCATGACGCCGACGCTGGCGCCCGAAACCTCCACCGCCACGCCAACGCTGGCGCCCACTGCCACGCCTGCGCCGACGGAGACGCCAACGCCTGCCCCAACGGCCACGCCGACCACCCCGCCGACGAATACGCCCGTGCCGGGACGCGTGACGTACAAGGTTAAGTCAGGCGACACGCTCTCAAGCATTGCCGCGCAGTTCGGCATTGCGTGGCAGGACCTGGCCGCGGCGAACGGGCTGAACAGCCGATCCACGCTGCGCGTCGGGCAGGAGTTGATCGTTCCTGTGCCGGGCAGCAGCGCGGCGCCTGCCCCTGCTCCACAGCAGGGCGCGCAGACCACGTACACGGTCAAGTCGGGAGATTCGCTCTCCTCGATCGCAACACAGTTCGGCATCACGTGGCAGGCGCTGGCGCAGGCGAACGGCTTGACCGGCTCCTCCCGGCTCAGCGTCGGGCAGAAGCTGATTATCCCCGGCTCCGGCGGCTCGTCGCAGGCGCCGACCCCAACTGCGGCGCCTGTGGTGGCAGCGACACGCGCGCCGACTGCCGCGCCGACGTCCTACCCGCAGGTTCCTGCGCCGACGCTCGTTAGCCCCGGAGATCAGACACCGTTCTCCGGCGCCAGTTCGTATATCGAGCTGGTTTGGGAGCAGTCGGCTGAGTTGCCACCGGGCGCGCAATACCAGGTGTTAATACGCTGGACAGAGGGCGGCGCGCCGATGGAGTATACGGACATGAGGACAACCGCAAAGAGCATCCGCATGCCGCTGTGGCTGTACGGCAAGGCCGATCAACCGTCGCGACAATACACCTGGTCGGTGCGGGTGACGCAAACGATCACTGACGGCCAGGGTGGGCAGAAGGATGTTTTGCTGAGTCCCGCAAGCGCGTCGCGTGTGCTATACTGGAACTAAAAGGCAAAAGAAGCAGTTGTAGACCGTATGACCCAAGGAAACGAGCAAGAACTCTCCCAACTGGCCGACGAAAGTCGGCCTGTGCGTTCCATCGACTTACGCGGGCTGTCGGACGTGCCACGAGAGCGCATGGACGAAGTGCGCGCGCTCTGGGAATCCCTGTCGCCCGCGCGGCGGCTGGAGCTGCTGCGCGAGATGGTTGAGCAAGCCGAGACGCACGTCGATCTCAATTTTCACGCCGTGCTGAGGACGCTGCTCACCGATGTGGATGCGCAAGTACGCCGGCTGGCGATTGAAGGGCTGTGGGAAGACGAAAAGACCAACCTGATCGCGCCGCTCGTCGCGATGTTGCGCGGCGACGATTCGCTTGAAGTCCGCGCGGCTGCCGCGACGTCCCTGGGCCGCTATATCTGGCTGGGCGTGGTCGAAGAGATCGCCGAACGGTATGCTGATGCGGCGGAAGAAGCGTTGCGGGAGGCATGGTTCCGGCCGGGCGAGGTCAACGAGGTGCGCCGCCGCGCGCTCGAAAGCCTCGCGCACACGGACACCGAGGGCCTCAACGAGATGATCCGCAACGCTTATTACGACGAAGATGAGCTGATGCGGCAGAGCGCGGTGTTTGCGATGGGGCGCACGGGCGACAACCGCTGGTCAAGGCTTGTGATGGAGGAGACCGGCAGCGCGGACCCGGCCATGCGCTTCGAGGCCGCGCAGGCGGCAGGCGAAATGGGGCTTAAGGCCGCTACGCAACTGCTGATCCGCCTCGTCGATGATCCAGACAGCAATGTCCGCGAGGCTGCGGTTGCGGCGCTTGGCAAGGTCGGCGGCACGCCCGCGCGGCGCGCGCTCGAATTTCTGGCGCGCAGCGAGGACGAAGCGCTGGCCCAGGCCGCCGACGATGCGCTGGCCGAGCTGCGCTTTTCGACCGAGGCGCTGGAAGAGTTGTCGCCGCGCAACCGCGCCGCGGAAGATGACGACGATGAGGCCGCGGACCTGGACGCCGAAGACGACCTCGATGAGGACGTTTTCGATGACGACGAGTACGACGACGAATTCGCGGACGGCGACGAGTACGAGGACGGATACGGGGACGACGAAGACGACCTGGACTGGGACGAGGATCTGGAAGACGAAGAGGACGACGGGGAAGATTACTAAATGGGCGACGCCCGCCTGCTGCTGAACATCTTCGGGTCGGTGCTGCTGCCCATTGTCTTGATCGTCGGCGTCGCGTTCCTGTTCGGGCGGCTGACGCGGCAGGACAGCAAGCCGCTGGCGCTGGCCGTGTTCTATCTGTTCAACCCGGCGCTCGTCTTTATCACGATGGCCGGCACCCCCGTCGGCGCGGACCTGCTCGGCCGGCTGGCGCTGCTCAAGGTGCTGGTCATCGTATCGCTGGTGTTCCTGGCGAACATCGTCGCAGCCGCGCTGCGGCTCTCGCCGCCGTTGCGCAGCGCGTTCGTGCTGGCCGTCGCCTTCTCAAACAGCGGCAATTTCGGGCTGTCAGTCACCGAGTTCGCGTTCGGGCAGGCCGGGCTGACCCTGGCGGTGATCTGCTTCATGGCTGACAACCTGGCCGTGAACTCGATCGGGGTTTATTACGCGGCCCGCGGGCGCGCAAACGTCCGCGAGTCGTTGTTGCAAGTGGCGAAGAACCCGGCGCTCTACGCGCTGTTTCTCGGGCTGCTGGTTCACCAACTGGGGGTCATTCTGCCCCTGCCGATTGAACGGGCGACGTCGACCCTGGGCCGCGCGGCGGTGCCGGTAATGCAAACCGTGCTGGGGCTGCAACTGGCAACCCTGGCGTTCACCCGAACGCATCTCAGGGCCATCGGGCTGGCGAGCCTGCTGAGCCTTGTCGTCGCGCCGCTGCTGGCCGCGCTGTACGTGATCCCGCTCGGCGTGACCGGGCTGGCGCGGCAGGTGGGCATCCTGGAGTCGGCAGTGCCGACGGCGGTCAGCGCATCGATTGTCGCAACGCGTTACGACGCGGAACCCGCGCTTGTTTCGGGCACGGTGCTCGTCACGTCCGTCTTGAGCTTGATTACTGTCACACTGGTGCTGTACTGGATTCGTTAGATATGAGCAAGGATCGAAACTCGAAACTGCCCCGCGACGGCGACCTGGACCGGGCGCGGCGTTTGATCGCAGAGGCTGCGCAGTTGCTCGGCCAGCACCGGCCGGGCGAAGCCGTGCCGCTGCTGCTGAAGGCGCGCGAGCTGGAGCCGGATAACGCCGCGGCGGCGATCAACCTGGGCGGCGCGTACATCCTGCAGGGCAAACACAAGCAGGCCGTGCCCGTGCTGGAGCAGGCCGCGCGGCTGGAGCCGGATAACGCGATGGTGTGGACCAACCTCGCCGCCGCGTATCTGGGCAAGCTGCCGTTTGCGACGGCCCAGATGCAGGACAAGGCCATCGAGGCGTTCAAGGCTGCGCTGCGGCTCAACCCGCGCGCGCCGCACGTGAACTACAACCTGGGCCTCATCTATCTGGAGCGACAGGACATCGAACAGGCCGCGCTCCACTTCTACGCTGCGCTGGAGAGCGATCCAAACGACCGAGACGCCGAGTTGTGGCTCGGCCGCATCCGGCGGGGGGAAGTGGGCAAGGCCGCCCCGGACCAGCCGGAACTCGACTGAGAAACGGGCTGCAAGTTTGCCATCCGCGAGAAATAAACCATGAACTGGCGTCAAAATCCGGCGCGTGTCGCCTGGCTGGTGCTCCTGCTGAGCTTCACCGCCTGCATCGTCCTTGCCGTGGCGCTGCCCGTCGGCGCGCGCGCCACGCTGCTCCACTCGACGCGCGCCAAGTACGCGTTCATCGAGTCGCTGCGCGGCACCGTGCAATGGTGGCCGCGCTCCGACCAGGACGCGGTCGCGGTGACAGGGCGGCGTGCGGTCGGCGAGGGCAGCCGCATCGTTACGGACGCGTCCTCGAAGGGCGTGCTCACGCTGGCCGTGGACGAGGCGGGGCAACTGCAACTGGCAACCGTCCAACTCTCGCCCTCCACGACCGTTGCGCTCGATGAGGCGCGCAGCCCGCGCTTCAATCTGAGCCGCGATCCGCATCGCGCGGTGCTTGAGCTTGCTGCAGGCCGTCTGTTCGTAACGATCCAGCAGGCGGACGAGCGCGACGCTCAAATGCGCGTCGCGACGCCGAACGGCGAGGTGGAGCTGGGGCCCGGCATTTACGACATCACGGCGAACGAACAGGAAACGCGGGTGCGCGTGCGGGACGGGATCGCCACCGCGCACGGCGCAGGTCGCGCGGTTGAGGTTAAGCCAGGCGAGCGCGCCAATATCGAGGCGGGCCGCCCCCCGGAAATCCCTGTGTCCGACACGGTCAACCTGGTCGGCAACGGCAGCTTTGAGCAGCAACTGGCGCCGTGGTGGCAGGAGAACGCGGAAGTCAAGCCTGGCTTTACGCCGGGCAGCGTGGAGATCGTGCAGGACGACCGGCGGAACGCGCTGCGCCTTGTCCGCCGGACGGAAGAGCAGGTGCCGAACCGCGTGTGGGTGTCGCAGATGATCGACAAAGATGTCGAGGGGTATGACAATCTGGCCCTGCGACTCGACGTTAAAGTCGTGTTTCAGAGCGTGCCGGGCGGCGGGGAGCAGGACAGCGAGTACCCGCTGATGGTCGATCTGGCCTACACGGACATCTACGGCAAAGACCTGCACCACTACGTCGGCTTCTTCGCCTACGATTTGCCGCCGGGCAGCCCGTATCCCAAACCCAGCGGCGAACGCGTCCCGCTCGGCGTGTGGTACACCTACGAGTCGCCGAACCTGTTCGAGTTGCTCGAAGAAACCCGGCCGGCGCGCATCAACAGCATCACCGTTTACGCCAACGGTCACGATTACGAGAGCCTCGCAACTGACGTGGCGCTCACCGTGCAATAACCCGGCCATTAGAGCGCCACTTGTCTCGCGCAACCCTCTCGCCGTCCCCTAATCTGCCCGTCGAACTGCGCCGCACGCGCGGCGCAGTTTTTGCGCGCCTGCTAACGGTCGCGCCACTGGCGCTCGCCCTCGCGCTCTTCATCGCGCTCGCAACCTACCAGCTTGACCTCCCCGGCCTGCACTACGACGAGGCCAAGGAAGCCGGGCTGAACGCGATGCAGTTGCTGACCGGACAACCTGTGACTGCATTTCGCGACGCAACGGTCGCCCTTGGGTCGTGGCGCGTCCCACTCATGGTGCAGGATTACATCGGCAACCTGAATGCGCTGCTGGCTGTCCCGTTCCTCGCGGCCGGCGGGATCAGTGCGCCGGCGCTGCGCGCGTTGCCGATCGCGCTTGCCGCGCTGACGATCGTCTTTGTCTGGCTCATCGCGCGGCGGTTGCGCGGGCCGCTGGCCGCCGCGGTGGCGGCCTTGCTGCTGGCCGTCAACCCCTCGTTCGTCTTCTGGAGCCGCCAGGGCATCTTCGTCACAAACATTACCGCGCTGCTGTTTATGGCCGCGCTGTGGACCGGCCTGCTCTGGTGGGAGACGCGACGGCCGCGCCACCTGGTCGTGACCGCGTTCCTGTGCGGGCTGGGCGTCTACGCCAAGCTGCTCTTTGTGTGGGCCGCGATTGCCTTGTTTGTCGTGGCCGGGGCCGCGTATCTGCTGGAGCGCAGCCGAAAACAGGCCCGGTCTCTCAACCTGAGCTGGCGTGTTGTGATCGCCGCAGTTGTGGCATTCGCGATCCCGTTGGCGCCGTTGATCCTCTTCAACCTGCGCACCGGCGGCACGTTCACCTCCATCTTCGGCCACCTGGGACGGTCGTACTACGGTGTGGACAACAGCGCGTACGGCGCCAACCTGCTCGCGCGGCTGGGGCAGGTCGTCACGTTGATACGCGGGGATCATTTCTGGTATCTCGGCGAGGTGTACGCGAACCTCGTCGCGCCCTGGCTGCTGCTGGCGCTGGTAGTTTTTGCGCTGGCGCTGTGGCTGCTGAAACGAGACCCGTCGGGTTTTCCGAAACCCGACGGGTCTATGTTCGCGCCGGCGCTGCCCATTGCCCTGCTGCTGCTGATCGTGTTGCAGAGCGCGTTCACCGTGAGCGACCTGTTCATCACGCACTTTGCGCTCATCGCGCCGCTGCCCGCGCTGATAGCGGGGCTGTCGGTCGGCGAGGTGGCGCGAGGCGCGCGCGGCATGCGGAGGGGAGCATTTGTCTTGCCGCTCGTCGCCGCGCTGCTGGCCTTCGGCCTGGGCGTGACCGATGCGCGCGAAACACTCCGCTATCACCGCATCCTGACGGTTTCCGGCGGATATGCCGCGCATTCGGATGCGATTTACCGGCTGGCCGAGTATTTGGACCAGGCGGGTTATGCCGCGCCGGTCGCGCTCGACTGGGGCATCGACGCGCCGGTGCGGTTCCTGACCGCAGGACGGGTTCAGCCGGTGGATGTCTTCGGCTATAACCGACTGGACGCGCCCGATCCCGGCTTCGCCGCACGCGTTGGCCCATACCTCGCAGACTGGCAGACGATCTATGTGGCGCACTCGCCCGAAAAGACGGTGTTCAAGGGCCGGGTCGAGGCGATGGGCAGTTCCGCGGCCGAGCGCGGCTGGCGCTGGCTGGAGCAAGTCCGCATCGGGCAGCGCAGCGGGCAACCCGTGTTTATCATCTACCGCTATCTCGAATGAACTTATCGACGCAACGAGGCGTCGTGTATAATGATGCTCTTCAAAATGCAAGAGCATCACCACGCATCATAGAACTTCGTCAATCCAGGAGGACTTCGTGACCAGGCGTTCCCACGCACTCATCATCTTTCTCACCCTGGCCCTCTTCGTCAGCAGCGCGGCAGGCTGCGCCGCCTCGCCGCAAGCGACGCCTACGCCGACCAAGACTCCGCGCGTCGAGGTCAGCCAGGCGACCGCCGAGCCGGAGCCGACCGCAACGGCCACCGAGATTCCGCTTCCGACCGCTGCGCCAACGGTTCCGCCCACCGATGCGCCCGCTCCCGTCGCGCCGACCGATACGCCCGTCGCGGAGAGCGCTGCATCAACCGCGGGTTCCGATCAGCAGGCTGCGGCGGGCAACACAGCATCGGCGCCCGCGTCCAGCGACACAGCCGTGATCGCGCTTGAGCCGGGCGTCTCCTTCCTCACCGGCCTGCGCCCCGCGGACCCGTCGGTGCTCAATCGGCGGCCGTTGGCGATCAAGGTGGACAACGAGCCGGAAGTGGTGCCGCAGTCCGGGCTAAACAAGGCGGACGTAGTGGTGGAGCACCCGAAAGAGCGCTGCATGACGCGCTTCACGGCGATCTACCAGGGCCAGGATGCGCCGCGCGTCGGCTCGATCCGCAGCGCGCGCATCGTCGACGTGGAGCTGCCAGTTATCTTCGACGCCATCCTCGGTTTCTCAGGCAGCGTGGAGCCGGTGCGCCAGATGATCTACAAGTCGGACATCGGGAAGCAGGTGCTGGAGCAGGCGCGCAACGGCGGAGCGTACTTCCGCGACCCCAACATCCGCGTGCCGTTCAATCTCTTCGCCAACACCAACACGATGTGGAAGGTGGCGACGCAAAAGGGCATTAACACTCCGCCCAAGCCGACCGCCGCATGGGTCTTCTCAGAGGGCGCGCCTGCGGGCGGGAAGGCCGCGGCCACGTTGGCGATCCCGTACCCGCAGCTCTACAAAGTGCTGAGCGTGGGCTGGCGCTATGACGCGGGCAGTGGCCGCTGGCTGCGCACGCTCGCCGGCAAGCCCGCGATTGACAAGGCGGACGGCAGGCAGATCAGCGCGGCCAACGTGATCGTTATCACGGCAAACACGGTCGAAACGCTCATTCCCGAGCAGGGCACGAAGCTCGTACGCGGCGGCTGTAAGTCAAATGCCTCGGTCGAAGTGCAGTTGTGGGGTTCCGGCCCGGTCAAGATCCTGCGCGATGGCAAGGTGTACGAAGGCAAGTGGGTGCGCGACGGGCGGCGAGCGCCGTTCCGCTTCGTGGATGCCCAGGGCAAGGACATTCCGCTTAAGCCGGGCAATAGCTGGTGGCAGATCGTGCCGACGGGGATGGCAGTCACCGTTCAATAAAGGGAGCGGGGAGGAATCGTTCTGATCTAACCCTAAAGCCCCTCTCACTTCAGATTAATCTGGTAGTGAGATAGTAGAGACACTTCGGGTGCGGGTACGGGACAGCCCAAACCCAAGAACGGTTCCTCCTCCACAACTACATAGGCGGTGCGAGGTAACACTCGCAAGTGCGAACCCCGGGTGGGTGGGCCCGGGGTTCGCATTTTAATGGCGCGGTCGCGGAAAAACGCTTGACTGCGCCCGTTAAAACAAGTACAATCAAAATCATCGGCGGTGGTTGCAAGATATCTCGCTTCGGAGGCATCCATGTCCCGCTCTGTCCGCCACCCTGTAGTTGGCCGTTTGACGCTGTTTGTCCTCGCGTTGGCGCTTGTTGCGCCTCCCGCAACCTTCGCAGCCAACGCGGCATCTCCCGACGTTCCCAGCGATGTGACTTTCGCCTGGGCCGCCACAATCGGTTCTGCGCCCCAACCCGGTTTCGCCCGTCCCACCGGCATCGACGTTGGCTCCGACGGCAACATCTACATCAGCGACGCAACGCGCAACGACATACAGGGCTTTACGCCCGGTGGCGCGTTCGTCCGCAAGGTTGGCGTGGCGGGATCGGGCCCGGGGCAATTTCGCGACCCGGCAGATGTGGCCGCGCGCGGAGATAAGCTGTACGTCGCGGACCGGAACAATGCGCGCGTCCAGGTGTTGGATTCCCAGGGAGCGCTCCTTGCGTCCGTCGATGGGCGGCAGCATATTCCGGGCTCCATGAGCGTCCGTCTACCGACACGGGTTGATGCCGATGGCGCGGGCCGAGTGTTCCTTCTCAACTATAGCGATCAGCAACTCTACCGTTACTCGCCCGGTGGCGTGCTCGAACGTCGCTATGAAGCCAACTGCATAGGGGCCGGGCATGAGGGGCTGGCCGTGCTTTCTTCCGGCGTGGCGTTCTGCTCTGCCGCGTACGGCGGCGTCTGGCGTGTGCCGTTGGACGGGCCGGCGGTTCAGTTCAAGGGCGAGGCTCCCGGCCAGCCCCCGGCGCTTGGACAGGGCATGTCGCTGACTGCCGCCCCTGACGACACCGTTTGGGCGTATCGGAATGAGTCAAACACTCGCGCTTCACCCCCGGTCAACCTGTTTGTTCACCTTGCCGCGGACGGCGCGCTGCTGGGGCAATTTCCGGTGTCCGGCGATATGCTGGATATTGCCGCCTCTGCGGACCGCATCTTTGCCCTCACTAACGCGCGTAGAGTCCGCGTTTACAACTGGACCGGGCAGGTGTTGGGCGAGTGGGGAGGCGACGCGTTTGCAGGATCAACGGCCTTTGAGAAACCCGATCGAATTGCGGCCGCCCCGGACGGCACGTTCTATGTGTTGGAACGCGAGCGAAAGCGGTTGCGCCATCTGAGCGCGAACGGCGATGTGCTGGCCGTGCTGGCGCCGAACGAGCGGCAGGGCAACCTCGCAATGCCCATTGACCTGGCGGTTGATGGGCTTAATCGTGTGTATGCGCTTGACGGCGATCCGTGGAACGAGGATTATCTGCGGATTGTGCGCTTCGCAAATGACCGCTTCGACACTGTCCTCCCGTTGTCGGTGGTGTATCCGACGCTACACGGCGCAACCGCCATCGCAGTTACAGGCGACTCGGTTGTTGTGATGAGCGGGCCGCGTATTTTTCACATGGATTTGTCCGGACGACGCATTGCCGAGGCGCGGACCTTCGACGGTGATTTCACTTCACTTCTCGACGCGGCGCTGGTTCCAGGCAAGCGCATCGCGCGCGTGTATAGCGGTCAGCCTGCCGTGCGCATCGTTGACTTTACCGGCAAGGAGCTGATGTATTGGGGCGTCAACAAGAGCACTGACCTGACACAGCCCATCCGACCGGGCTTGTTTGTCTATCCTACTGGCATCGCTTCGGATCTGCGAGGCCGGGTGTTTATCGTCGACACGGAGCAAACGCCCTATATCGAAGGAGGACCGACCTACAGCAGCCGGGTCCAGGTCTTCGACGAGAGCGGCTCCTACCTCACCGCGTTCGGGGGGTATGGCAACCAGGCCGGGCAGTTCGTTCTGCCTCAGGCGGTCGCCGCGTTGGCTGACGGGCGGATCATCGTCGCGGACACGGGCAATAACCGGCTGCAAGTGTTTGCGCCTATCGGCCCACTGCCGCCGCAGCAACCGCTGCCCGGCCCGGCGCAATATGGGCAGGCCGGCCCATTGCGGGTCGCATCATGGCAAGACGAGGGGCCGCGCGGGGTCGGCAAGATCAACTCGATCCTGATTCCGCCTCAACCTTCGGCCGCGCGACCGATTCTCGGCATCTACGGCGGCGGGTTGGCAAAGTCGCTGGACGGCGCAACATGGGAACGGCAGGCGTCCAAATGGCCGGGCGGCGAGCTTCAATACGCGGGGACTCAGACCCTCTTTGCGAGCGGCCGGCCGGAAGACGCACCCTACCGCAGCAAGGACCTCGGAAAAACCTGGCAGCGTCTCGGCGATGCGCCGGTGGCCTCGAGCCGCAAGGCCTTCGCCATCTCGCCCTACTACGAGGCGGATCATACGCTATTTATCGGCACGCTGCTAAGAGGACTTTGGCGGTCGACTGATGACGGCGAAACATGGCAAACGCGTGGGGATCCGACTCAAACTTACTACGAGTTGGCAGTCCTACCGGCAGCAAATGGCGCACGTGTGCTGTTGGCCGACGGATGCTGTAAGCCATCGGGGATCTTGCGTTCAGTTGACGACGGCGCTACATGGCAACTGGTGCGAGGCGGATCGACGAACGGGTTTGCCGTTTCGCCTGCTTTTGCGCAGGACCAAACTGTGTTCATCGCAGACGGCACAAATCCGGGCGCGCTGCGCAGCGTAGATGGCGGCCAGACGTGGCAGACAGTTGGCGCAGCCACTGGACGCCCGTGGCGGAGAGTGAGCCTCTCCCCGAGTTATGGCGCAGATAAGACGCTGATCCTGTGGGATTATGCCAGTCCCGAGAGCTTCATTTCCAGGGACGGCGGGGATACATGGTCGCCGTTGACTATGGCGGGACAGCCGAGCAACCTCTGGCTCGTCTTTGCGCCCGATTATGCGATCACCGGCGCGATCTGGCGGCAGCGTTTTCAAGGCGCAGGGGGCATCGAGGTCACTACGGACAGCGGAGCAAGCTGGAAACCGCTCGGCACAGCGCCGGGCGCAGCTATTCTCTCGCTTGCCGCGCCGGCCTCGATCCCGCAGGAGCTGTGGGCAACAATCGCGGACGGCGTCATTGCGCTCCCGGGAGGGAGCGGCGCATCCGCGTTCGTCTACAAGTTCCCGTACGTCCGCTTCAGCGCCCACATCGGCCTTGCCCTCTCGCCTGCATTCGAGACCGATGGGACGGCCATTGCGGAGACTGCTATGACGAAGGACGGGGGCGCAACGTGGCAGCCGCTGCCTTTTGCGCCGGAGATGGAGTGGGCAGCATCCGCGCAAGGGTCGAGCCAAGCTGCCGCGTTCAGCCCGCACTACGCCAGCGACGGCGTAGCGCTGATCACCTTTGATGACTACCCAAGCGAGCCGCTCTCCGCGCTAAGACGCACGTCTGATCGGGGCGCAACATGGCAGAGCGGCACGGTCCCCGTGGGCTCAGTTCGCGCGATTGTCTTCGATGCGGGCAACAGCAAGCGAGTCTACGCTGGCGGCGAGGGCGGCGTCGCAGTCTCCCTGGATGGCGGCGCAACCTGGCAGCGAGTGAGCGAGCCACTCTCACTGCTCTCCGTGCGTAGCCTGGTAACGCGCGTAGAAGGCGGCGCAGCCGTGGTTTACGCGGCTACAACCAGCGCGGGCATGTGGCGCAGCGCGGACCGCGGGGACACCTGGACGCCGTTCAATGCCGGGTTGGGCGACGGGTATTTGGGCGCCGCGGCGGGGAACGATGAGGTGTTTGCCGCAGCGACGCGCGCGGGCCAGGTGTATCTGCTGGGGGCAAACGGCGTGTGGGAGCGCGCAGGCGGGCCGCTCAGTGGCGAAGTGAACGACCTGCTCGTCCAGGGCACTGTCAATGCGGGGCGCATCACGGTTGCTACGAGCGTTGGCGTGTGGAGCGCCGCGCTGCCGGTGGGAGAGCCAAAGCGAATCTGGGCGCCGCTTGTGGGCAGATAGCGGCTGGGGGCGATTCATCTCTGAGCAAAAGCTAAACGCTCTCTCATATTCGCTTAGTCTGCTCCTGCAATACTGTAGACACTTCGGGCGCGGGTACGGGACAGCCCAAACCCAAGAACGGTTCCTCCTCTACAACTACATAGGCGGCGAGGTAAAACTCGCAACTACGAACCCGGGTGGGTGGGCCTGGGGTTCGTAGTTTAATGCGCGGCTGCCGAAACCAAGAGACATGCGCCTCGTTCATGTATAATGCAACAAAAATTCAGGCGGCTCTGCAAGAGAAAAGTTAGATCCCGGAGGCTCCTCATGTCACCTTCACGCGCGCTTAAGCCGATCACTCGCCTTGGATGGTTCATCATTCTACTCATCTCGCTTGCGCTGCCGCAAGCGTCCTTCGCCTCGCCCGTATCGACTATCGATACGCCTGCGGCCCTTACTTATACGTGGACAGCCACGTGGACTGCCGCAGGCGAGCCATTTGCGCAGCCGGATCGTCTCGCAGCCGCTCCCGATGGGACGTTCTACGCGCTCGAAACCGGCGTCAAGCGCCTGCGGCATATCGGGGCGAACGGCGAGTTGCTGGCAACCTATTCACCGAGTAACGGGCAGGGCAACCTCGTCGCGCCGGTCGACATGGCGGTCGACGGGTTCAGTCGGCTGTATGTCCTCGAAGAGGAGGAATTCTCGCCTGATCGGGAGGCGCGCATTATACGGTACTCAAATGACACGTTCGACACCGTTTTCACCCCCTGGTGGGCCTCAGGCATAGGTGCGCCAGGGCTGGGGCTGCGCTCTGTTGCGATTATGGGCGACACAATCGTGATGATCACCGGAAACGTGATCGTCCGCTTTGACCTAGCCGGCCAGCGCATCGGACAGACCTATCCCGCGTGGAACCAAAACCTCTCCTTCCGCGACATGGCGCTGACCGCTGACGGACGCATCTACCGTCTGCACTCCGATGAGGGCAACTACGGCATTCCGCCCGTTCAAATCGTTGACCTGCGCGGCAACGAGCTTGGCAAGTGGGGGATCAATCAGGGGGACAAGGACGCGCCGCCGCCTGACCCCGGTGTGTTCATCTACCCCTCGGACATCACCGCCGACCTGCGCGGACATATCCTTGTCCTGGATACGGAGCAATCTGCGAATGCGACAAACCGGACGCGGAGTTGCCGGGCGCAAGTGTTTGACGAGAGCGGCGCTTACCTGACCGAGTTCGGCGGGTGCGGGAGCGCCGACGGCGAGTTCGACAACCCGCAGTCGATCGTTGCGCTGGCCGACGGTCGCATCGTAGTGGCCGACACGGGCAATGATCGACTGCAAGTATTCACGCCCTCCGAGTTGCCTCCGCTGCGCCCACTGCCCGGCCCGACAGCATGGGACGCGCCTGTGGCATCACGGCCGGGGACATGGGAGGACTGGGGGCCGCGCGGGGTGGGACGGATCGATATGGTTATCATTCCTCCACGCCCGTCTCGCGAGCGGCCCATCGTGGGTTTCTACGGCGACCGGGGCGTGACGCTTTCAGCGGATCTCGTGACGTGGGAACGCCAAAGCGCATGGTGGCCCGGCACGGATCGCGGTTCGGTCCAGCCACCCTTTAAGGTCGGCGAAGTGCGCTATGCGGGCAGCCACACCCTGCTTGCGACTGGCATGAAGCAAGACGCAAGCTATCGCAGCGAGGACTTCGGACGCACCTGGCTTCGGCTTGGAGACGCGCCGGGAACGGCCGCGCGATTCATCGCGCCGTCGCCAGCATACGATGCGGATCGCACCCTGTTCCTGGCGAGCGAAGACGGCAGGATATGGCGCTCAACCGATGCAGGCGCGACCTGGCAATTGCGCAGCAGCCTGGCAGACCGCGTCTCTGATCTTGAAGTCCTGCCCGGCGCAGGCGATGCGCGCATCCTGCTCGTTGCGGGCTGGGGGATGGACTGCTGCAAGCAGGGCATCCTCCGTTCGACCGACGACGGCGCGACATGGACGGAAGTAGCGCCCGCGGATGCGCGCAACCGGCGGTTGTTCGTCTCTCCGACTTTTGCGCAGGATCAAACAGTTATCGCTGCGCCAGATGCGTTGTCGTTCCACCCCGACTTTTTGCGGAGCGTGGACGGCGGGAAAACCTGGACGCCGTTGCCCCTCGGCGGAAATTATTACTTTCCCCTGGGATCGCCGGCAGTGACGTTTTCGCCCAACTACGCAGTCGACAAGACGCTCCTCGCCTGGGACGAAACGTCCCGAAGCTACCTGTCAACTGACGGCGGCGACACGTGGAAGAAGTTCGATAGCGGGCCGATAGCGATCGGCCCGGTGTCGGTTCTAAAGTGGCTGGCGTTTAGCCCCAATTACGCGACTGACGGGGCGGTTTGGCGGCAACGCAAGGGGGCCGCAGGCGTCGAGGTCACGACCGATGGCGCTGCGACGTGGGGGCCGCTCGGCGCGGCACCGGGCGACGCAATCCGCAGCCTGGTTGCCCCGTCCGATGCTGCTGTGCCGTGGGCCGCGACGCGCGATGCCATCTTCCCGCTGTCAGGCAGCCCGGGAAATGTTACGCCGCTGCAGTCGCTCAACTTCCGGGACGGAATGAGCGTCGCGATTGCCTTTTCGCCTGATTTCGCAAATGATAAGACCGCCATCGCTGGAAGCGCGATCACACGTGACGCGGGCGCGACCTGGCGACCGCTGCCGTTTGAGTCGCAGATTCAGAATACGAAGTGGGCAGAGGCAGCGTTTGCGCCTGACTACCCGTCGAGCCGCCGTATCCTCGTGGCCTACGACAATGAGCCTCTGGACCATCCAGGCGTCGAATGGACGGCCGACGATGGCGCAACGTGGCAAGTTGTCCGTGTGCCACTCGGGGGTCTTCGCAGCCTCACCTTCGACGCGGTAAATCCGCTCAAAGTGTATGCCGGGGGCGAGGGAGGCGTGGCCGTGTCGAAGGATGGCGGTCAAAGCTGGGAGAACGCGGGCGGGCCGTTGAGCCTGCTGCGCGTCGCCGGGCTGCTGGCGCGCGAGGAAAGTGGCGCAAACGTCCTTTATGTGGCGACGAGCAGCGCTGGCATGTGGCGGGGCCGCGACGGCGGTATGGCGTGGGAGAAAATGAATGCGGGGTTGGCTGATGGGCGCCTGTGCGCTCTTGGCGGCAACCGCAACATGCTCGCCGTCGCGACGTGCGCAGGCCAGCTATACCTGTCGAGCGCGCCCTTCGGCTGGTGGGAGCCGGTGGGCAACCCCCTGCCCGCCGAGCCGACGGAGTTGTTGGCGCAGGGTAGCCGCTTCGCGGGCCGGGTGGTTGCAGGCACTACGGTAGGTGTGTTCAGTATGCGGCAAGCCGTTTCCGATCCGCGACGGTTGTGGTTGCCGGTTGTAGAATAGCAGCGGCCCCAGGGGCGGTGCCAACCAGCCTTGCAGTTCCGGCCCTTTCTGAGCGAAAACTAAACGCTCTCTCATATTCGCTTAATCTGCCCCTGCGATACTACAGACACTTCGGGTGCGGGTCCGGGACAGCCCAAACCCAAGAACGGTTCCTCCTCCACAATTGCATAGGCGGTCGGGCGAGCGAAAGCTCGCCAAAGACAAGCACGAACCCCGGGTGGGTGGGCCCGGGGTTCGTGCTTTTAACCGTCTCAACAAAAACCTGTCGGGTCTTTCGTTTACCGCGGATATAGTCGCCGATAGAACTCGTAGTTTTGCCAGACGATCTGAACGTAGACGCGCGTCTCGTTAATGTTGATCAGCCCGGCAAAGAGGTCGTCGTCGTTCGGCGCCAGCTCCCACCACGCGCCA
>CAZPTI010000095.1:0-15934 GCA_964588925.1 uncultured Anaerolineales bacterium
TCCCCAACCCATTGCAGCGAGGCAATCCACATGGCGACGTTGTTACTCCGAAACGCCGATGTCCTTCTTACGATGGTTTCAGGCCAGGCCCCTATCCGCGGCGGTGGCCTCTTCGTCCGAGACAACGTCATCGAGCAGGTCGGCCCGTCCGACGCGCTGCCGCAGAGCGCCGACAGGATAATCGACGCGGCGGGCATGATCGTCGCGCCCGGCCTGATCAACACGCACCACCACCTCTACCAGACGCTCACCCGCGCCGTGCCGGGCGCCAACGACCAGGAGCTGTTCGACTGGCTTGTCCGGCTGTACCCGATCTGGGGCGAACTGACGCAGGAAGCGGTCTACACCTCGGCCACCATCGGCATGGCCGAGATGATCCTGACCGGCTGCACCACGACGACCGATCACCTCTACCTCTACCCGAACGACTGCACCATCGACGGCGAGATCAAGGCGGCCATTGACCTGGGCATGCGCTTTCAGCCGACGCGCGGGTCGATGAGCCTGGGCCGGTCGAAGGGCGGCCTGCCACCGGATCACGTCGTGCAGGAGGAGGACGCGATCCTGAAGGACTGTCAGCGGGCCATCGAACAGTGGCACGACCCGAAGCCGTATGCGATGGTGCGCATCGGCCTCGCGCCGTGCTCGCCCTTCTCCGTGACGACCGACCTGATGATCGAGGCGGCGAAGCTGGCGCGGACATACGACAACGTCCTGCTGCACACGCACGTGGCCGAGACGCGCGACGAGGAAAACTTCTGCATCGAGCGGTTTGGCGACCGTCCCGCGGCCTACATGGAGCGCGTGGGGTGGGTGGGGCCGGACGTGTGGTGGGCGCACGCCATCTATTTGAATGACGACGAAATCCGCCTGCTGGCCGAGACGAAAACGGGCGTGGCGCACTGCCCCTCATCCAACATGCGTCTTGGGTCGGGCATTGCGAAGATTCGCGCGATGCGCGACGCCGGCGTGAAGGTCGGGCTGGCGGTCGATGGCTCGGCATCGAACGACACGTGCAACGTGATCGGTGAGGCGCGCAATGCGTTACTGCTGCAACGCGTGGCGAAGGGCGCCGCTGCGTTTACCGTGATGGATGCGCTCTCGCTCGGCACGGTCGGTTCGGCCGCGGTGCTCAACCGCGACGACATCGGCCAGCTTGCCCCCGGCAAGGCGGCGGACTTTATCGGCGTGAAGCTGAACCGGCTGGAGATGGCCGGCGGCGCGGTGCACGATCCGGTCGCGGCGCTGCTGCTCTGCCCGCCGCATGGGGTGGACATGAGCTTCATCAACGGGCGGCAGGTCGTGGCGGATGCGAAGCTGGTGGGGGTGGACCTGGAGCCGATGATCGCGCGGCACAATGCGATTGCGAAGGAGATGGCCGCGCGGCATCCGCTGGAATGATGGCTTGCTTTTCGGTTCCGGTTATGCTATCATTTTGATAGCATAACCGGGAGGCGCATGATGGCTGACTTGCTGATTAGGGGCATTGATGAACAGACGCTGGCTCGTCTTAAAGCGCGAGCTAAACGGCACGGCCGTTCAGTGCAAGGTGAGGTCAAAGCGCTGATTGACGCGCATGCAGGCTTCACTATGGCCGAGGCCGCTGCTGAGGCAGCTCGCATCCGGGCAGAACTGGCCGCTACCGGTAGGGTGTTTGGGGATAGTGCTGAACTTATTCGAGCGGATCGCGAGGACCCTGACAGATGAGTGAGGAATGGGAACGGCAGTTGCGATTTGCCGTGGATACCAGTGTCGTGGTTAAGTGGTATTTTCCAGAGAATCACTCCGAGAAAGCCCAGCTTCTGCTCGACCAAAGGTACAGGTTGTTCGCGCCAGATTTCGTTTGGACAGAGTTTGGCAATGTACTGGTAACTAACTCGCGCATAGGGAAGATCGATGCGGAACGCGCTAAAGCGATCCTGCGCGCGTTTGCCCGGATTCCAGTTGAGATTAGAGCTGTGTCTGATCTTGCGGAGACAGCTTATATTGCCGCCCTCGAAACCGGACGGAGTTTCTACGATTGCGCATTCTTGGCGCTTGCAATCCAGACCGGTTCCTATCTTGTGACTGCTGATCAGCGTTTTTACAATGGCATCAAGAACACTTCTTGGGGGCGGCATTGTCTCTGGATTGAAGACATGGCTTAGTTTAGCTGTCCCAAAATCTAGCTAACCGATAGACGGCGGCCCGTCTATGCTCTCTGCCATTCGAAGCCACGCGTCCAACTCCGCAAAAGGCGGCAGTGGCGTCCCTTCCTGCCCGGACGCAAGATCGGATGCCGCACGTTGCACCCGGCGCAACAGATTGCGGATGGCGGCTGCTTGCTCAGCCGGCTCTAATACCAGCGGCGCTGCTGATCCACGTCGATATACTGCATCAGCCCCGGATTCCAATGCCTCAATTTCGATCACCATACGATACAGGTCATCAAGCAGTTTGAGCGCGCCAACCTGGTCGCCGCGGGCAATATACTTCGCTGTTACTGCCGTCATCATAGAGAAGAACGCTAACCGCTCGCGTAGCGCGTCGGCCTGCTGCTCCTCAGTGAGATTCGGGGACGGAATCTGGGCGGGCACTCCAAGCCGGTCAAACAGGAGCGCAGTAGAGGCTGGCCGCGTTGCCCCGGCCGCAGGTATTAACGTCCAGTCGACGATGAGGCCCGAGCCGCGGTACATCGTGAACGTAAAAGTCCCACCAGGCGGCGCGTTGTGGTGGTTCTCGTGAACGGCTGCGATCTCCCCGAAGCGGCTGAAAAGCTTCAACCTGGCCTGAATTGTTTTTCCTGCGGCCATCCAGGGTCGAGCGCACAGAATTTCGGCTGCCGAATCGGTAGCCACGATGACCAGGTCCAAGTCGCTAATCGCATCGGCCTCGCCCCGGCCGAAGCTACCCGCCAGCCAGCCTGCCATAAAGCGGTCATCTGCTGCTAGTGTTGCCTTGATCCGAGCCAGCAAATCCGCACGCGCCGCCTCATGTTGTTGCATCAAATCCATCTTATGATCCTGGTTACTGTAAGAGGCCAGCTGGTTTTATTTCGGCCTGGAACATCAGTTACGCCGTCTTGTCTGGATACCGGCACAAATCAATCAGCACGCACTTCCCGCACTCCGGCCTTCCCGCGTGGCACACCTGCCGCCCGTGGCGGATCAGGTTCAGGTGGAGCGGATAATACCACTCCGGCGGCGCGATTCGCTCCCACAGCGCCTTGATCTTTTCCTCGGTGTCTTTCGGCCCGGCCAGCCCCAGCCGTCGCGTCACGCGGCCGACGTGCGTGTCCACCGGAAACGCGGCCTTGTTGAAGCAGAAAAGCATGACGATGGATGCGGTCTTGTGACCGATGCCGTCGAACGACGTCAGCCAGCGCATCGCGTCCTCCACCGGCATCTCGCCGAGGAAGTCCAGATTGAACTCGCCGCGCTCCTCCTTGATCCGGCGCAGCGCCTTCTGGATACGCGGGGCCTTCTGATACGCCAGCCCGCCCGAACGGATCGTCTCCGCCAGTTCGTCGACCGGCGCGTCGAGCGCGGCCTGCCAGTCGGGGTAGCGCGCCTTCAACGCCGCAAACGCGCGGCCCGAGTTCAGGTCGCTCGTGTTCTGGCTCAGGAAGGTCAGGATGAGCTCGTCCATCGGCGAATAGTAGGGCCGCCAGTCGGGATGACCGTACGCTGCGCGGAGCCGCTCGAAAATCGCGCCCGCCCAGACCTGTAGCTCGCCCGCGTCCAATTCACCCATTTTCGGCCGCTCCTCCCTGGAATTGCGTTGAACCTTCCGGCCATTATACACGTCCAGAACCCCGGAACGCGTTTTCCGGGCAGCGTGCCTACTTTGGCGCGCGGCCCCTTTGCGCTATGATGTCATGCGAGGCCAAAGGCGACTGCCAGAAACGGTTCGCGGGGGGCCTCGGTTTGGAGTACGTTATGATGATGGATGCGCCACCGCGCACACCGCCTTATCCTGCGGCGCTCGCGGCCCAGAAGTTCGACCGCGTGGTTCACAAGCCGTTGATTCGGCAGTTGTTGCGCTTGTTCAGGGAAAAGCCGGACGAGACGCTGTTGTCATTCGATCAGGTTCAGCAGTTGATCCGCGACCGCGGCGAGATCGACCGCGGCACGCAGCTGATTGACATCTCGAAGATTATCGGCAGCGTCGGCCGCTACCGAGACTTTGATCGCGCCTTCCTCCCGCTGTCGGGCGCGGACGCGGAACGGTGGAAGCGACTGGATGTCGCGATGAATGAGCTACGCGACCTGCCCCCTATCGATGTGTACAAGATCGGCGACGTGTATTTCGTGCGCGACGGGAATCACCGCGTGTCGGTAGCCAAGGCGAACGGGCTGGACGTCATCGAGGCGCGTGTCACGGAAGTCCCGACGCTTGTCCCGCTGACGCCGGAAACCGACGTCGACGACCTGATTATTAAGACTGAGTACGCGCAGTTTTTGCGCGAGACGCAGTTGGACCAGACGCGACCGAATCAGCGCATCGAGCTGACCGAACCGGGCCGATACCAAATCCTGCTGGAGCACATCCAGGTGCACCGCTATTACCTCGGCCTGCAATGGGATCGTGAGCCGACGATGGCGGAGGCCGCCGCAAGCTGGTACGATAGTGTCTACTTGCCCGTGATCCAGGCGATCAAGGAGAGCGGCGTGCTGGCGGAGTTCCCGCAGCGCACGGAGGCCGACCTGTACATCTGGGTCGCGTATCACCGGGAGAAGCTTAAGGAAAACTACGGGGAGATGCCGCCGGACCGTGAGGTCGCCGCGACCCTGGCGGACCGCTTTAGCGGCAAACCGTTCGCCCGGTTCGTCAAGATGATCAGCCGCGCGGTCAATGCGGCGCTTAAGGCCGCGGCAGAGTCGCCCGAACCGCCAAATGTCGTTGTTGTCGGGGCCGGCGAGGAATCGCAGGGCAAAGAGTAATCGTTTGCGCTGAGCGTTCGAGGAGGAATGAGCCGCATGCTGCCACTGTTGCGCACCAAGATTGTCTGCACCATCGGGCCTGCCAGCCGGGAGCCGGAGCAACTGGTCAAGCTCATCCGCGCGGGGATGGACGTTGCGCGGCTGAATTTCTCGCACGGCGACCAGGAGGGGCATGAGGAGACGATTCGCCGCGTCCGCGAGGCCGCGGAGCAGGTGGGCAAACCGGTTGCCATTCTCGGCGATTTGCAGGGGCCGAAGCTGCGCATGGGGGTCATGCGCGAGGGCGGCGTGCTCATCGAGCCCGGCGAAAGACTGGTCATCACCACGGACGACATCGTCGGCGAGCCGGGCCGCGTGCCCGCGCAGTATGAACTGCTCCCGAAGGCCGTCCAGCCGGGCGACCGCATCCTGATCGACGACGGCCTGCTCGAACTGACCGTGCGCGAGGTAACTGATACCGACATCGTCACCGAAGTCGTTACCGGCGGCATCCTTAATTCAAACAAGGGCATTAACCTGCCGCGCGCCGCGTTGGACATTCCGGCCATCACCGACAAGGACCGCGCCGACCTGGCTTTCGCCATCGAGCAGGGGCTGGACTGGATCGCGCTTTCTTTTGTCCGCACTGCGGGCGAAGTGTGGGACCTCAAGGGGTACATCCGCCAGTTGTCCGCCTTTGGCCGGCAGACGCCCGTCATCTCCAAGATCGAGAAGCCGGAAGCGATCAACAACATCGACGAGATCATCCAGGCGTCGGACGGCATCATGGTGGCGCGCGGGGATCTGGGCATCGAGCTGTCCGCGGAAGCCGTGCCCATGCTGCAAAAGACGATCATCGCCAAGTGCAACACGATTGGCAAGCCGGTCATCACCGCAACGCAGATGCTCGACTCCATGATCCGCAACCCGCGACCGACGCGCGCGGAGGCGTCGGACGTGGCGAACGCGATTCTGGACGGCTCGGACGCGATCATGCTGTCGGGCGAGACTGCATCAGGCAAGTATCCGTTGCAGGCGGTGCAGACGATGGTGCGCATCGCGCAGGAAGTGGAGCGGGCGCAGGTCAACGGCGGGCACCGGGAAATGGCCGCGAAGGCCGGGCGCACCTTCTCAGAAGCAGTCTCGCACGCGTCAGTCGAAATGGCGATTGACTTGAGCGCGGCGGCCATCGTCACGCCGACCGTCTCCGGCTCGACTGCGCGGGCCATCTCGCGCTTCCGGCCGCCCTCGCCCATTGTTGCGGTGACGCCCAGCCCCTTCACCCAGCGCGAGCTGATGCTCTTCTGGGGGGTCTACCCGTTGCTCTCGCAGCGCAGCGCCACCACCGATGCGGTCATCGCGGATGCGGTCGAAGCGGCGCAGATCGCCGGTTACGTCAAAGAGGGCGACGTGCTCGTCGTAACGGGCGGGTCGGTGGGTGGCGGTGGCGGGACGACCAATTTGATCAAAGTGCACCTGATCGAGCGCGTGCTGGGGCATGGCATGGGGTTGGGCGACCGGAAGGTCATCGGCCGCGTGCGGCGGTTAAGCTCGCCCGTCCCGCCCGAAGTTGCGATTGAGCCGGACGAAATCATCGTTGCGGAGCGCACTGACCGCACGTTTATCCCCGCGCTCAACCGCGCGGCTGCGCTGATCACGGCCGACACGCGCCCCGACTCGCACAGCCGCCTCGCCGCGCTGGAAATGGGCCTGCCTGCCATTCTCGGCGTTAGCGAGGGGATCGAGCGCTTCACGGATGGCCTGCATATCGTGGTGGACTCGAAGCGCGGGGTGATTTACGAGCGTCCGCCCGCGCTGTGGCGCGCGAGAGACGACTGGTAGGGGCGGCTCGAGACCCGACGGGTTTTATCGCGGCTAAAGCGTCTTTTCATAAATGGCGAAGCGTTGAGTGATCCGAGCGCCGAGGGCAGTCAATGCCGCGGCGCTTTTTTCGTTCTCGTCGGAAATGGGGGCAATCACCAGTTCTCGGTAGCCGCATTCCCCCGCCTTCGCTGCCATTTCCCCGTAAAGGGCCGTCAGCTCTTGGGCGCGCCAATCGTCCGGCGCCAGCGCGGGGAAAACGCGCAAGCGACGGCTTCTCGTCAGCGCGAGCGAAAACGAGAGATAGCCGAACGGGACCAGCCGGCCGCGCGTCAGACGCAGCGCGGGCGCGAGATCGGGGATGGCAAGGCACAGGCCGTTGCCGCTTGTCGCATGGATCGCGCGCGAGAAGGCGCGGGCCAGCGTCCAGCGGGTATGCCTGTGCGCGAGGAAGGGCTGCGCGTCTGCAAGGTGGGCCAGCCAGGCTTTGAGACCGGGCGCGTTGTCCTCTGCATAGTCTGATCGGGCAAAAGTTGCCGAGATCGCTCGCCAGTCGACCGGCTCGCCACTGCTGCGCTTCCCGCCGCCGGCTGCGCTTGCCAGCGTCCACGCGCTCCACGTCCGCGCCTGCTCGTAACCTTCTCCCTCCACCAGTTCCGAATAGTACGGCGGGTTGTACGGCAGCAGCGCGGTGGGCCACGCATCAAATCCGTCGATCAGCAGCCCCGCGGGCGTGAGCGGCTCCATGCTCGTCGGGCCTTGCAGCGCGGTGATGCCAGGGGTATTTTCAAACAGCCACGTTTCCGCTGCGTAGAAGAGCCGTTCAACCAGCGCGGTGACATAAATCGCATCGAACAGTCCCCAACAGCCAGTTGCGCCCTCATCTTCCCCGGCCACTGCGCTATACGCGGCAATCGCGCCGACTGCTTCATCGCCAAGACCGAGATTGCGCGCGATGCCCGTAAATCCCGCCACCTTGCCCGGCAGCAAAGGATTGTTGGGGCGCAACGCGGCCTGTCGCGCACAGGGCAGCGGCGGAACCCAGCGCCGGTCGCCGCGATGGACATAGCGCGCAACCGAGGCAAACTGGCGGCGCTCGTCCCCTGAAGTCACTTCCTCCGTGTAAAGGACCAGGTCTTCCGCGCGCTTCGGTTGCGGGGGGATGGGCGGGAGGAAGGCGAGGGGCATCAGCCGCGCCTCCTCGTCGGGAACGCGGCTTGCGGACGCGTGCGCCGAACGCGTCTATCGTTCTGTCTATACCATCTTCGAGGCATCCGTGTCAACCATCGGCCAGAAGCTCGCCGCCCTGTTCGGCAAAGGCGGTAGCCGCCCATCCTGCGACACCTGCGCCTACGTCGAGTTCTTTCGCTCGAACGGCGACGGGCAGGTGACGCGCGTCCACGCGTTTTGCCGCTGCCCGCGCGGCCCATTCGAGGATCGCCCCATTCCGCGCGAACGGCGCTGCGAACGCTGGCAGCGCGCCGACAAGCCGCCCGTCAAGCCTAAAGTCGGCGACCCCACACTCACCGTCTAAAACTCGTCCTCCGCGCGGCTGTCGCCCACGGCGCTAATCAGCCGGATGAGCGCGACCTGCGGCCGCGCGCCGAAGCGGAGCGGGATGCTCTCGCCCAGGCCCCGCCCCACGAACATCCTGGACCGACCGCGTTCGAACCAGCCCGCGGGCTGGCTGCGCGGGAGGTGCGTGCCCTGCGTGTGGATCGCGCCCATTACCGGAAGTTGGATCTGCCCGCCGTGGGTGTGGCCGGAGAGGATCAAATCCGCGCGGTCGACGCCGCATTGCAGCCAGATGTCGGGATTGTGCGCCAGCAGGATGAGGGGCGCAAGGGCCGGGATGCCCGCAAAGGCCGCCGCGAGGTCCGGATGGCTCTCCATATCGTCGTCCACGCCCGCGAACCACACATCGCCCGCCGGGAGCGAGAGACACTCCGACCGGTTCACCAACGTCTTGATTCCCTGCGCCTCAAGCTCCTGAAGCATCGCCGGCACGTCGTTGAAGCAGACCGGCTGGCGCACCAGGTCGTTCCGCACGACTTTGCGGACGAACTCCTTAAGCGCAACGGCCATCCGTTTCACGTCGCCCGGTGTGAGAGCCGCGCCACCGCCCTCGCGCCATGTGTGGCCGAGCACGCCCCACGGCGTGTACTCCGCGTAGTCGTGGTTGCCGGGGACGAAGAAGATGCCGTAGCGTGGCTTCAAGGACTTGAGCAACGCGAGGGCTGCTGGCAGGCCGCCAATATCGTGGATCAGGTCGCCCGTGACCGCCACCACGTCGTACCGCTCACCTTCGAGCAGTTTGCCGAGCTCCTCGACCTTGCGCCGCTGCACTCGCCCGTCCGCCTTGAAATGAAAGTCCGTCAGGTGCAGGATGGTCAGACCTGCGTTGGGCAACCCGCGCCGGGTCACCGGCACGATGTAACGGTCGAGCTGCACCTGCTCGCGGCCAGTCTTAACGGCGTAGAGGGCGCCAAATCCGACCGCGCCCGCGGCGACGCCAAAAGCGAACTTCAACGCGTTTTTCAACTTCATCCCTCGCTTTCATCCCGCACTAACCGGATCAGCGCAGCCTGGGGCGGCGCGCCGAAGCGATACGGGAAACTCTCGCCTAACCCGCGTGTCACATACATGGCCGTTCTGCCTTCGCAAAACCAACCTGCGGCCTTCTGGCGGGGCAGATGCGTGCCTTGACGATACCATGCGCCGAGCCCGGGCAGCCGCAGTTGCCCGCCGTGCGTATGACCGGTCAGGATCAAGTCCGCGCGGCGGGAACGCGCATCCAGCCAGACGTCTGGATTGTGCGACAGGAGGACGAGCGGCGCGCGGTCCGGCGCATCGCGCAACGCCGCGTCGAGGTCGGGCTGCCCATTGTTCAGATCGTCGATCCCCGCAAACCACACGGCGCAGCCCACTGCGCCAACGCGCGCCGCCCGGTTCATCAGGGGTTCAATCCCAAGTTCCGCCATGCGCGACAACATCAAACCGACATCGTGCCTTGTCATTCGCAGCGCGCCGCGCTCGTTGCCGGCGAAGGCGCGCAACATGCGCCGCGTCCTGCCAATGATCAGCCGCGCGATTGCGGCGGGGCGCAAGCCGGCGCGCTCCTCCGGCGTGCCGAGAAGCGCCTTAAACGTCGAGCCCCAGTAGTCGCGGTTGCCGGGCACGCAGAACGCGGCCAGCCCCGGATGAAGCCCGCGCAGAAACTCAAGCGCGCGCGGCAGCCCGGCCATGTCGTGGATCAGGTCGCCGGTGAAGGCAAGGACGTCGTATTGTTCGTTCGCCAGCAGCGCGTTCAATCGCGCGAGCCGCGCTTCCTGCACCGGATCGGCCGCGCGGAAGTGGAAGTCGGAGAGATGGAGGATGGTCAGGCCGGAGGGTGGGATGCCGTCGGCTTTGATCGGGCAGATGAAGCGTTCCAGCGAGACGCGGGCGCGCTCGATGCGATGGGCGTACCAGTACGAGACGATTGCCGCTCCCACCGCAACGCCGACCGCCCACGAAAACCGCCTGCTCATGCGCACCCTCCGCCGCGCATTCTATCACAAGGTGCGGCGAAGGCGGGGTCGCTGGCTTACAGACCGGTTTATGCAGACGTAATAGATTCTTAAGCGGGCTTTTATTTATGTAGCTTAAGCTAGGGTGTCAGCAGTTTCACCTGGTTATGGAGGATTCATGGCGCGTCGCAGTTGGCCGCTCATCCCGTCATCGGAAATCACGCCCGAATGGGCTTATCTTAATCGCCGCCAGTTTATCAAGGGCGCGGCCCTGGGCGCGGGCGCGCTGGCGCTGGCTGCCTGCGCTTCGCCCGCGACGCCCGTCCAGCCTACTCCTGCGCTGACCGCGCAAGGCTCGACAACGCAGGCTCTCGCCGCGCCCGGCCTGCTCCCCGCGGCAGACGCGGCGCCGACCGTCTCGAAGCAGGCGGACGAACTGGGTGACGCGCTGACCTCGCACGAGGCGGTGACGACCTACAACAACTTCTACGAGTTCGGTATGGATAAGGGCGACCCGGCGCGCAACTCAAAGGGGTTTGTCACATCGCCGTGGACCGTGCAGGTGGGCGGGCTGGTGAATAAGCCGGCGACGTTCGGCGTGGAGGATCTCATCCGCCGGTTCCCGCCGGAAGAGCGCATCTACCGCCTGCGCTGCGTGGAGGCGTGGTCGATGGTCATCCCGTGGCTCGGCTTCCCGCTGGCGAAGCTGCTGCAAGCCGTGGAGCCGAAGAGCGAGGCGAAGTATGCGCGCTTCGAGACGCTGCTCGATCCGCAGCGGATGCCGGGGCAGCGTTCGGGGTGGTACGACTGGCCTTACGTCGAGGGGTTGCGGCTGGACGAGGCGATGAACGACCTGGCGCTGCTGTCGGTCGGGCTGTACGGCAAGATGCTCTACCCTCAGAACGGGGCGCCCATCCGCCTGGTTGTGCCGTGGAAGTACGGGTTCAAGAGCATCAAGTCCATCGTCAAGATCGACCTCGTCGCGGAGCAGCCGACCTCCTTGTGGATGAAGGCCGCGCCGAACGAATACGGCTTCTACTCGAACGTTAACCCCGACGTGCCGCACCCGCGCTGGTCACAGGCCACGGAGCGGCGCATCGGCGAGGGGGGCCGGCGCGAAACGTTGCCTTTCAACGGCTATGCGGAGCAGGTAGCGAGCCTGTACGCGGGGATGGACTTGCGGGCGAATTATTAGTGCGCAAAGTTACGCCGCTTCAGCTTCTCGTCCACATCGCCGCGCTGGTCCCCCTTGCCTGGCTGATCTTTGACGCGGCGACGGGACGGCTGTCGGTCAACCCGATTCAGGATATCGAGCAGCGGACGGGGAAGTACGCGCTGATCCTGCTCGTTGCGTCACTGACGTGCACGCCGGTCAACATTCTTATCGGCTGGGCGCCCATCCTGCGCTGGCGGCGGCCGCTCGGCCTATACGCGTTCGGCTACGCCGCGCTGCATTTCACGACGTTCATCGGCCTCGATTATGGGTTCAATCTGGGCTTCATTTGGGCGGACGTCGCCAACAAGCGTTATATCTTCGTTGGCCTTGCAGCGCTGCTGATCTTGATTCCGCTGGCGCTGACGTCGACGAGCGGCTGGCAGAAGCGGCTCGGCAAGGCGTGGCGCAAGCTGCATCGATGGGTGTATCTTGCGGGTGCGCTGGTCGTTGTTCACTACGTGTGGGCGGTGAAGAGCGACATCCGCGAGCCGCTGCTGTGGGGCGCGGCCATCGGCCTGGGGCTGCTGGTTCGCATTCCGGCTGTGCGTTTTGCGATCATTCGCCGCCGGGTCGAGTGGCGCAAGCGCCGTCAACTCTCGGAGACGGCAGCCTGAGTCGTTTACTTTCGTATAGCGCATTTGCCCGGTTGACAAGTCGGCGATTCGGGCGTACCCTCTGTTACAAATACCTCTGCCTTTTCGCGCACACTTCCCATTTTGAGGGAGGGCATCAATGACCGCTGCGCTTAAGCGTGAAAGCTTTTCCCCCGTCGACGCGGCGTGGCTCCGCATGGACCGGCCGACCAACACCATGATGATCACCGGCGTGATGATGTTCGAACAACCACTTGACATCAATCGCGTCAAGGAAACGGTCGCGACGCGTATGCTGCGCTATGAGCGCTTTAGCCAGCGCGTGCGCGAGGCGCCGTTCGGCGTGACATTGCCCCGCTGGGAAGACGACCCGCATTTCGACATCAACGCGCACATTCACCGCGTGGCGCTCCCGGCGCCGGGTGACATGACCGCGCTGCAAGACCTTGTCAGCGACCTGATGAGCCAGCCGCTGGACTACAGCCGGCCGCTCTGGCATTTCCACATCGTGGAAAACTTCGGCGAGGGTTCCGCCGTGATTGCGCGGCTGCACCATTGCATCGGCGACGGACTTGCGCTCGTGCAAGTGTTGCTCGGCATGACCGACGACGCGCCTGACCCTGCGCCGGGCGTGCCTGCCAAGCGCAAAGCGCGCGACTTGCTCAACCAGTCGGTGATCCGTCCGATGCGGTCGGGCGTCTCCGGCGGCCGAAAATTGATCGGCGCGGTATGGCGCGAAGGGTGGGAGACGCTGACGCACCCCACGCACGCGCTGGAACTGGCGCAAGAGGGCCGCGATCTGGCCGAGAAGTGGGCGAAGCAGGGGGTGGACACGGTGGCCGCGGCGAGCAAGCTGCTCTTCACCCTGCCCGACCGCAAGACGATCTTTCGCGGGCCGTGCGGCGTCTCGAAGCGCGCGGCGTGGTCTGAGCCATTCCCGCTGAGCGAGGTCAAGGCCATCGGCGCCAGCCTCGGCGGGACGATTAACGACGTGCTGCTGGCCGCCATCTCCGGCGCGCTGCGGCGCTACCTCGAAAGCCAGGGACAGCCGACCGAGGGGGTCGAAATCCGCGCGATGGTGCCGGTCAGCCTGCGGCAGCCGCATGAGATGGGCAAGCTGGGCAATCGTTTCGGCCTGATCATCCTGACCCTGCCCGTTGGCACGGTCGACCCGGTCGAACGGCTGGCGATCATGAAGAAGCGGATGGACGAGATCAAACGCTCGCCCGAGGCGGTGGTCGCGTTCGGCATCCTCAACACGATCGGGATCACGCCCACGGAAGCGGAGCACATCATCGTCGACATCTTTGCGGCCAAAGTGACCGCAATCATGACGAACGTGCCCGGCCCGAAGGAGCCGCTTTACCTCGCGGGCAGCCGATTGAATAACCTCATGTTCTGGGTGCCGGCCGCCAGCAACCTGGGCATGGGGATCAGCATTCTGAGCTATGCGGGGACGGTGATGGTGGGGATCATGACGGATGCGTGCCTGGTGTCCGATCCGATTACCATCGCGGAGAATTTCAACGTCGAGTTACGCGCGATGCGCGATTTGTTCGTGACAGCATAAACCGTAGCGCAAGTTGCCAACTTGCGTTACAGGCTATTCAGGCGCGACACCGGTCAGCGCGGCGAGCTCGGCGATCACCTGCTCCGGAGTGCGGAAGTCGACGCCGCGCATGCCAACGCTGCGCGCCGCTTCAACGTTTGCCTGAACATCGTCGACAAAGACTGCTTCTTCCGGCTCCACGCCTGCGCGGCCAAGCGCAATGCGGAAGATCTCCGGGTCGGGCTTCATAATGCCCTCTTCCGACGAAATCGTCACGCTGTCAAAATGCGGCAGCACCCCGTATGTCTCGCTGAAGACCTTGCGCGCAACATCCGATGCGTTGCTCAACAGCCCGAGGTGATAGCCCGCAGCGCGCAGCCGGTCGATGTAGCCCATCAAGTCCACGTCAAGGACGTCATCGGCAAAGAACGCGCCGCGGAACTCGTCGAGATGCTCCTGGTTCAGCCCCAACAGCTTGCCCAGCCAGCCCCAGTGCGCCTCGTCCGTGATGCGTCCCTGCTGCGCGGCCGTGCCGCTCTCGCCGCCGAAGACAAGCTGCTCCGCCTCACCGCGGCCCAACCCAAGCCGCTGCTCCCACTCGATACGGCGCTCCTGGCTGCGCGTGCGCACGAGCACACCACCAAAGTCGAAGATAATCGCTTTCAGGGACATTCTCGCTCCACCACCGGAAGCTGCACGCGACCGCCGCGGCCCGTGGACATGTAGGGCAGGAACGAGCGACCGTGTCCGTTCGCGGCTTTCGCGTAGATGCTGAGGGTTTCGTCGGCAATCGTCTGCCAGGAGAAGCGCTGCGCCCACTGGCATGCCTGCGTGCCGAGCTGCGCGCGCAGCTGCTCGTGTTCAAGCATCAATTCCATCTTGTAGGCGAGCGCCTCGACGTCGCCCTTCGGCACGAGATAGCCGTTGAAGCCATCCGCCACGTTGAGCGACAGCCCGCCGACGTCCGACGCGATCACCGGCGTCCCGCAGGCCATCGCTTCGAGTGCGACCATGCCGAACGATTCGTAGTGCGACGGGACGACGACCATCGACGCGGCGTTGTAGTAGTTGACGAGCGTTTCCTGCGCGCGCGAGCCGAGGAACGTCACCACGTCGTCGATGCCCAGCTCGCGCTCCAGCGCCTGGAGCCGCGCCAGCTCACCGTCGGTCGCGGGATCACCCGCGCCACCGATGATGGACAGGCACATCTTGCCCTTGAGATGCGGCCGCTTGCGGATCAACTCGGCCATTGCGCGAATCAGCGTGTCGATGCCCTTGATCGGCTGGATACGGCCTACGAATAGAATCATGTGATGGTCGAGCGGGATGCCGACCGCCGCGCGGGATGCCTCGCACGGCAGGGGGCGGAACAGGTCGAGGTCGACGCCGGGCGGCACGATCTGAATCTTGGCCGGGTCCGCGCCGTAGAACGTCCGCATCTGCTCGCGTTCCAGCGTGGTGGCCGCAATGATTGTATCGGCCCGCTGCATGATCTCGCCCTCGCAACTGCTGCGCAACTCAGGCTCCAACTCGGCAGCCGAAGCCGCGACGCGGTTCTTTAGCTCCGCAAGGGTGTGAAACATGTGGACCACGGGCGCGCCATACGTCTCTCGCAATTGCAGTCCTGCGAGGCCAGAGAGCCAGTAGTGACTGTGCAGCACGTCGTAGATAATGCCCTCGTCCTCCGCAAACTCACGAATGCCGGCGACAAACTGCGGCAGGTGGTGGAAAATCTCGTTTTTGTTGTAGGGTTTTTCGGGGCCGGCGGGCAGGTGAATCACGCGAACCGCATTGCCGAGACGACGGCTGATCCGGTTGATGCGCTCGTCCTGCGAGCGTGTGAAAACGTCGACCGGGAGGCCGCGATTGCCCAGCTCGCGCGCCAGCTCGCGCACGTAGACGTTCATGCCGCCGGTTTCCTTGCCGCCCAGCGTTGCCAGGGGGCAGGTGTGCGCGCTGATCATCGCAATGCGCGGCGCGCTCTCTGTCTGCGTTATAACCATTCGGTGTGCCTGTTCTTTCCGTCGTCGGCCAAAGAAAAGCAGGCGACCTCCTCCCTCAACCCCAGCCACTTCTGTGACTGTAGTCGTTATTGTCGGGAGAAAGATCGCCTGCGTCTGTGGTCTATTTTGCCGTCTCGACCGCGCGCGTCTCGCGCACGACCATGACTTTGATCTGGCCCGGATATTCCAGATTATCTTCGATCTTCTTGGCGATGTCCTTCGCCATGCGGATGGCGGCGAGGTCGTCCACGTCTTCCGGCTTGACGATGACGCGCACCTCGCGGCCGGCCTGGATGGCGTACGTCTGCTGCACGCCCTTGAACGAATTGCCGATCTCTTCCA
>CAZPTI010000096.1:0-15893 GCA_964588925.1 uncultured Anaerolineales bacterium
ATAGGGTGGGTGGGACTCGAACCCACAAGGTCTCTCGACCGTCGGTTTTTAAGACCGCCGCGTATGCCGTTCCGCCACCACCCCGTATCAACCGGACTCGAAAACCATTATACGCGGCCCTCGCTCAACAGGCAATTGCTCCGTGAGCACCGCCGCGCCTTTTCAAATTGGATGAATCAACGACCTGTGATGTATCATTAAGCGCACAATCCACCTTGAACAGGAGGACGCATGACCGCACCGGAGCAGTCGCACGAGTACGACGTTGCCACGATTATGGGCGGCCTTTACGGCGATGGCATTATCGCGAAGAAGGGCGCATTTAGCCGGCAGTGGGTGCAGGAGGTCGGTGAGGATATCGAGCCGCTCTTCCATGAGGCGATCAACCGGCCTGGCGGGGCAGTCGGCCGCGGACCGAACCGCTGGTACGTCGAGATTCACCCCGAACGCCTCCGCGGCTTCGTCGACCTTGCCACGCATCCGTGGGTGGTCGCTGTGTGCGAAGCTGTCCTCGGCAAGGATTACAAAATCGTCGAAATCGGGTTCGACACGCCGTTCCCCGGTTCGATGAACCAGCCGTGGCACCGCGATTTCCCCTCGCCCGAGGACACGCTCGTTGGCCGGCGCCTCAATTCGCTGGCGTTCAACCTGACCACCGTAGACGTCTTCGAGGACATGGGGCCGTTTGAGATCGCGCCCGGCACGCAGTGGGACGAGCCGCTCGACTTCAAGGACGGCATGTTCCCGCCAAAGTCCTATTACCCGCGCTACGAGGAGCGCATGCAGCAGAAGATGCCCAAGATGGGCGACATTTCGGCCCGCACCGCGCTCTGCATCCACCGCGGCACCGCCAACCGCTCCAACATCCCGCGGCCGGTCCTCGTGCTCGGCGTCGACGCGCCCACTGGTCGCAACGCGCTGCACCACGACTTGCAGGTCACGAAGGGCTACCTTGAGCGCCTGCCCGACCAAGTGCGCAACCATCTGACCTATCGCGTCGTGGACGAGCTCGAACCGATCTACCAGAAGCACCAGATCCAGGGCCTCGTCATGGGCGAACCGTCGTAGGCGCGAGCTGGGCGCCCACCCTAATCCATCACCAATCCGCCATCCACATCCAGCGTCTCGCCGACCACATACGAACTCGCGCTGCTGGCGAGGAACAGCACCGCAGACGCCACCTCTTCCGGCGCGCTCAACCTTCCGATGGGCGCCTCCGCCAGAAACCGCGCCCGCTCCTTCTCATCCAACTGCGCGCCGAAAATCTCGGTCTCCACGCGTCCAGGACAAACTGCATTCACGCGAATCCCGTACGGAATCGCCTCTTTTGCCAGCGAGCGCGTGAACGCAAACACCCCGCCCTTCGCCGCAGCGTACGCCGCGTGCCCGCGGGAACCGCGCTTCCCGGCAATCGAGCCCATGTTGATGATGATGCCGCTGCCCCGCTCGATCATGTGCGGCAGGACCGCGCGCGAGCAGTAGAAGGTCGCGTAGAGGTTGCTCCGCATAACCTCCTCCCACTCCTCGTCCGTGATGTCGACGACCGGCGTCCGGGGAAACACGCCCGCGTTGTTGACGAGTATGTCGATGCGGCCATGCTCATGCAGCACCGTCTCGACCAGCCCCCGCGCCTGCTCGCTCCAGCCCACATCGGCGCGATACGCGGTCACGCGCAAGCCGTTGCGCGCTGCCTCCGCGCAGACCTCCCCGGCAGCCGTCGCATCGCTGCGATAGCAGATCACCACGCTCGCGCCGCGCGTTGCGAAGGCCAGCGCAATGGCCCGCCCGATCCCGCGCGACCCGCCCGTCACCAGCGCCACCTTGCCCGCAAACTCGTCCGCTGCGCCGAAATAGCCTGTCACGCGCCCGCCTTCCCTAACCTGACAAAACTCTCCTTGAGCGCGGGGTACAGGTCGAGGTACACGCGGTACAGGTCATCGTAGACACGCCGGTTCGTCGCGTTCGGCTGGAACTCCCGCGTCACGCGAAATACCGCCGCCTTCGCCGCGGCAAAATCACGGTATACACCCACTCCCACGCCGGCCATCATCACATCGCCCATCGCCGCGCCGCTCGCTGCGGCAGGCAGCCGCACGGGGATGCCGAGGACGTCGGCCTTAATCTGATTCCACAGGGGACTGCGCGCGCCACCGCCCACGCAGTTCAACGTCTTGACGTGAAACCCGGCGGCTGCCGCCGCTTCGATATTGTGCCGCAGCCCAAACGCTGCGCCCTCCAGAATCGCGCGTACCATGTCCGCCTTCGCCGTCGAGAGCGACAGCCCGAAGAACACCCCCCGCGCGTCCGTGTCCCAGATCGGCGAGCGCTCGCCGTAGAGATAAGGTAGGAACACGAGTCGGTTCGCGCCGGCGGGACTTCCCGCCGCTACCTGATCGAGCACCTGGAAGGGATCGCGCCCCTCTTCGAGGCCGCGCGCCCTCTCAGCGTCGGCCAACTGATCGCGCCACCAGCGCAAGGAGCCGCCCGCCGCGGTCGATCCGCCCACCGCCAGATACTTCCCCGGCACGCCATGGACGAGCGAGATGAGGTCGCGTCCGAGATACGGCCGGCTGGAGCAAATCAGAACGACGGTCGACTGCCCGGTCATCTCGGTGGCGTCGCCATCTTCCAGCAGCCCGCCCTCGACCGCGGCCGCGGTTCCGTCCACAGCCCCCGCGACAACGGGCGTTCCCGCGGCGAGGCCGCACGCTGCGGCCGCTTCGCGCGTCACCGTTCCAACGACTTCGGAGCAGCTTGCGATGTCCGGCATCTGGTCGAGGTCGATCCCCATGCGCGCGGCCAGACCCGCGTGATAATCCAGCTTCGCCGCGTCGAAAAACAACGTCATCGGCCCGTCCGACACAGCCAGCCGCCGCGCGCCGGTCAGCTTCTGGACGAGATACCCGTTCGACTGCAACACCGCGGCGGTTCGCCGGTAAACCTCCGGCTCGCGTTCCTTCACCCACAGCCACTTCGGCGCGAGATAGAACGAGTCGATCCGCGCCCCGTTGATCGCGGTGACCTCTTCCTCGCTCACCGATTCGCGCAGCCGCGCGCACTGCGCATCGCTCCGCCTGTCCAGCCAGATCATCGCGGGTCGCAGCGGCTTACCGGCTGCATCGACCGCTACCACGCCGACCCCTTGCCCGCTGACGCCGATGCCCGCGACCTCTTCCGCACGCGCGCCGGCCATCGCCAGCGCGCGCGGCGTGACCGCGCAGCACGCGCGCCACCACGCCTCCGGGTCCTGCTCGGCCCAGTTGGGCTGCGGATAGCGTGTCGCGTACTCCTCGCCGCACTGCGCCAGCAGCGTCCCGTCCGCGTCCGCCACCACGACCTTCAGCCCGGTCGTGCCGACGTCGATCCCCATGAGCAGTCGCCGCGTCACCGCAGCACCTCCGGATTAAAGCAGCGCAATGGCGTCTCGCCTTTCAGCCAGCGAGCGATGTCGCTGCACACCAGGTCCGCCGCCACTTGCACCGACTCGCGGGAGCAGCCCGCAATGTGCGGCGTCAGCGTTACGTTGGGCAGCCGCAGCAGCGGCCAGTCGGGCGGCGGGGGTTCGGTCGCGAACGTCTCCAGCCCCGCGCCGCCTAAATAGCCGTCTTTCAGCGCGCAGTACAGCGCGTCATAGTCGACCATCGGCCCGCGCGCCGTGTTGATGAAGATCGCGCCCGGCTTCATCGCGCGGAACTGCTTCTCGCCGATAAATCCTCGCGTCTCCGCGGTCACCCGCGCGTGCAGGCTCACGATGTCCGACTCCGCTAGCAGCTCTTCCATGCGCATCACGCGCTCCGCGCCGTAGCGGACGAAAACGTCGTCATCCACGTACGGGTCATACGCCAGCACGCGCATCCCGAACGGCTTGAGATACCCCGGCATCATCCGTCCGATATTCCCGAACCCGATCAGCCCCACCGTCTGTCCGTTCAACTCGCGCGGCGCGGTGTCGTGCAAGTACAGCTCGGCGCGCCACACGCCCTGCGACAGCGCCGCGTGGCCCCGTCCGATGTCGCGCAGCTCCGCGATGATCAGCCCAACGGTGAACTCGGCTACGGCGCGCGCGTTGCGACCGGGCGCATAGAAAATGGGGATGCCATGCTCCGTGCAGGCGGCCACATTGATATTGACTGGCTCTGTTCGCGTGCACCCAAGCGCCCGCGTCTCCGGCAACTGCTCGATCACGCGTCGCGAAAGCTTCGGCATGTGCGATACGACGATCTCCGCGCCGCGGCACGCCTCGAGCGCGTCCTCCTCGCTGCCGACAAACTCGCGCAACTCATCGTTGCTGATGTTCGGCTCGATGGGATACCCCAGCGCAGTCGTCTTAACCGAAATCTCGCCCACGACCGATTTAAGATAGCGTCGCATCGTCTCGGCCAACACCTCCGGCCGCACAAATAAATCTCCGATGACAGCAGTGTTTAACACCAGGGGCCTCGTGAAGCAAAAGGTGGGTGCGCAGCGCGCTGCCCCATCATATCATATCTTCGCCTGTGGACGCCGCGCGCCGCTCCGTGCTAAACTAACTGCGCTAAAGGTTGATATGGATTTGTCGCAGAGGACTCAGAGTTCCAGAGGCCACTTGCTTCTCTGTTGCCTCTGCGCTCTCTGCGGCAAAAAGGAGATGTCATGGCCTGGCTCCCCGACGGCGCACCGCTCCCCGGCCGGCTCTTCATCGTCGAAGGCATCGACGGCTCGGGCAAGAGCACACAGCTCGACCTGCTCCATAAATGGCTGATCAGCGAGGGCTACCTTGTCGTCTTCACCGAGTGGAACTCGTCACCCCTTGTCCGCCGCACCACACAGCGCGGCAAGCGCGATCAGCTTCTCACGCCCCTCACCTTCAGCCTCATCCACGCGGCCGACCTCGCTGACCGCATGGAGCGGCAGGTGATCCCCACGCTCAAAGCGGGCGCGGTCGTCCTCGCCGACCGCTACATCTACACGGCCTTCGCCCGCGACGGCGCGCGCGGCGTCAATCCGAAGTGGGTGCGCAAGCTGTACGCCTTTGCGGTCAAACCGACCGTCGCCTTCTACTTCCAGGCGCCGCTCGAAGAGGCGCTCCGCCGCATCCTCGTCGGCCGGCCCGCGCTCAAGTGGTACGAGGCCGGTATGGACCTTGGCCTCAGCCCCGACCCCTATGAGTGTTTCCGCCTCTTCCAGAAGCGCATCCTCGGCCAATATCAGGGCATGATCGAGGAGTTTGGGCTGACCGCCATCGACGCGACCCAGCCGCTTGTCTACCAGCAGCAGCAGGTGCGCACCCTCGTTATGCCCCATCTGCGCAAGGTGCCGCGGGCGAACCTCTCCCCGTGGCGCGACGTGCTGGCGAAAGAGGGGTTGTACGGCCGCTATCTCCACCTGGGGCAGGCCGAAATCGGCGGGAGCAACGAGCCATGACGCGCATCAAATACCTCGGCAGCGGCAGCATTCCCGGCTTTGATGCAACCGAACTGCCCGGCCGCCTGATCGTCCTTGAAGGCACCGATGGCGTTGGCCGCTCGACGCAGGTTGCGCTGCTCCACGAGTGGCTTGAGGCGAACGGCTACGCGGTCACGCAGACCGGCCTCGCGCGGTCATCCCTCGTCGGCCCTGGCCTCCAGCGCGCCAAGCAGGGCCATACGCTCGGCGACATCACCATGAACCTTTTCTACGCCACCGACTTCGCCGACCGCCTGGAAAAGGAGATCATCCCGGCTCTGCGCGCGGGCTTCGTCTGCCTGACCGACCGCTACATCTACTCGGTCATTGCCCGCGCGCTCGTGCGCGGCATGGACCGCGGCTGGCTGCGCGACCTCTTCGGCTTTGCCATCGTGCCGGACGCCGTGTTCTATCTGGAAGCCGACCTGGAGCATCTCGCGCCGCGCGTGCTGGCAGGGGAGGGGTTCGACTACTGGGAATCGGGGATGGACCTCTACCGGGGGGACGACATCTTCCGCAACTGGCAGCAATATCAGTCCGCGCTCATCGAGCAGTTCCGCGCCATCGGCGCCGACTACAACTTCATCCGCATCGACGCAAACCGTTCCGTCCACGAAATCTTCGTCGATCTGCGCAAACGTCTCCTGCCCATCGTGCGCGGGATGAAGCCGCAGTAACGGTTCTTGCCACAGAGAGCGCAGAGAGCTCAGCGCAAGTCTCTGCGCTCTCTGTGACCTCTGCGGCAAAACTAATAAACATCCGGCACGAAGGTTTGATCCGTAATGGGAGGACGCACGTAGCCCCCGTCCGGCTGCCGCGGCGGGAGCGCGATCGGCTCCGGCGTCAGATCCTCGTAAGGGATGAGGCTCAACAGGTGTCGGATGACGTTCAGCCGCGCGCGTTTCTTGTCGTCCGCGTTCACCACATACCACGGCGCCTGCTTGATGTCCGTTGCGGCAAACATGGCGTCCTTCGCCTTCGAGTACTCCACCCACTTCGTCCGCGACTGCAAGTCCATCGGGCTGAGCTTCCACCGTTTCGTCGGGTCGTCGATGCGCGCCTGGAATCGCCGCTCCTGCTCGTCGTCGCTCACGGAGAACCAGTATTTGACCAGGATGATCCCCGACCGCACCAGCATCCGCTCAAATTCCGGGCACGAACGCAGGAACTCGCGATATTCGTCCTCCGCGCAGAAGCCCATGACGCGCTCCACGCCCGCTCGGTTGTACCAACTGCGGTCAAACAGCACCATCTCGCCCGCGGCCGGCAGGTGCGCGACGTAACGCTGGAAATACCACTGCGACTTCTCGCGCTCGGTGGGCACGCCAAGGGCCACGACGCGCGCATAGCGGGGATTGAGCGGCTCCATGATCGTCTTGATCGCGCCGCCCTTGCCCGCCGCGTCGCGTCCCTCGAAGACAATCACCACCTTCAGCCCGCGCGCCTTCACCCACTCTTCGAGCTTCACCAGCTCCACGTTCAGCCGCGCGATCTCCGCCTCGTAGAACTCGCGCGAAATGCGTTTCTTCGGCTTCGGTGGAGGCGCCTCCTGCGACGCACTGGTTCCACCTCCTGCTCCGTTGTCGGGAGCGCGTTCGGCGTGCGTTTCGGCTTTCGTTGCCGTCACAGCCGCCTTGTTCTCTTCGCGATGCTCGGTCGACTTCTCCTTATGCTTCGCCATGCAACACCTCCCCCTTGTATAGAGACAAGACAGGACTACAGGATTCTTAGGATTCCCAGGATGACAGGGCCGCAGGTTCGCAGGGGCATCCTGTCAACCCTGCAAATCCTGTAATCCTGTTAAACCTCATGGCGTAGACAGCGCGCTTCCCAGGTCCCGTCGAAACTCCAGCCCGGTTAGAACAGCCCACAACGGCTCGAACTGTCCGAGCAGATCCTGCTGAATCTGCCGCTGGGTCTCCAGGTACGCCTCCACGCCGGGATGGGTGGCGGGTTTCTTCTTCCGCCCCGCCTCCTGCGCAAGGAACTCCGCAATCACCCCCTCGGCCACGTGCGCATCCTGCATCGCGCCGAGCAGCTCCTGCATCGCCGTCACCTGCTTGATCACCCCCGGCGCGTTCGGCCCGAGCAGCTTCTGGAAGAACTCCAGCGCGTACCGGAGCCGCTTGCAGTCGATCCGCAGCATGTGATACGTGGTCAGCGGCGCGGTCGCGATGATCGGCTCATACGCCCGCACCTGCTCGTAACGTTCCATAACCAGCCGGGGGATCACGTGTCGCACCTGGTGCGCCACCGGCTCGCCTTCAGGAATCGCCTTCGCGCCCATCCCTGGCGTCAGCAGAAAGGCGCCGAACCCTTCGACGAACCGCTTGTACGCGTTTCCGTCCAGAAAGGCGCTCATTTCCCGTCGCGCTACCTCGCGCTGCGCGGCCCAGTGATCCAACAACGGCTGGATGGTCAACCCCTCTTCCGCGGGAGGGCTCGCCTCATATGCCTGCGCCTTTTCGATCAACACGTCCAGATCGCGCACCGCGCCGAGCGTCCGTCCGGCCTTGCGCATGTCCTTGTTGAACTGCCCAATGGCCTGCGCCTCGTAAAACGGCGCAAAGATCATGAAAGCCGCGCGCAGTCGTCGCGTCGACACCCGCATGTCATGCAGGAACTCGATGTCCGCGCCCTCACGCGTACCGGCCTCGTTCGCCAGCATCTTCATGAAGTGCGTCCACATGACCTTGCGCCCGGCTTCGGACATTGGATCGTCGGACCGTAAGGGCGGCAGTTCGGGCGCGGCCGATGTTTCTGGTTGGGCCGCGGCTTGGTCAGGCGCAGCCTTCACCGTGGATGCCGCGGCTTTCGGCTTTATCTCCACGTCGGGCAGCGTGACCGGCAACGGAGCCTCTGTCGCGAAGTTCACCTCGCACTTGAACAGCTCGCGCCAGTAACGCGCCTGTCGGCTCGCCAGCGCTGCATCCGCTTCCGCGGTCGGGCCAGCCAGCAGCACGTCGCAGCATCCGTCCGCGCAGTCAACGTTCGCGATCTTCGCGCCTCCAAACGTGATGCTCGTCGCCATACGGAGCAGGGCGGCCAGCGCAATGGCCTCCTTGCGCTCCTTCGGCTCCAACGCCTCCAGCGCCGGCTCCTTGTTCGGCTTCATCTTCTCGCGCTGCAACGCCACAATGCACGCCAGCGCCAGCCGCTCCGCCGTGCTCACGTCGCGCAGGGGTTGCGCAAGGATCAGGTCGCGGCCGGCGCGCGCCGGGCCTTCGGGGTCAAGCGTCGCGCCGACTGACGCCAGCAGCGCGGCATTGCGAGCCAAACTGGCGCGCTTCTTCGGCAGCCCGTGGACCTTCCGCAGCCCGTCGAACAGCTTCTCCGCATTGTCGGCTGCGAACCGCGCGCGCTGGACGTCGACCCCGCGTTCGCGTAGAAACTCCGCCACACTCGGAAGGCCTTGTTTTTTCTCTTTCGAGTCTCCCGGCTTCGCCTTATTCTCCGCAACCGCAACTTTCGCTTCTGCCCGCGCTTCAGCCGCCGCGATACGCTCATCCCGCGCCGAAACAGCCGCGGCCACTTCCTCCGGCTCGCCCAACTCTGCAAGCGGCTGAGACACGGGTCGCGCATCCTCCCCGGCCAGCGCACCGGGCGCTTCGGGTAACTCGTCAGGGGTAGTTTCGTCACGCACCGCGTCGGCAAAAATGCCCATCCGCTCCGCCCGGAACGCGCGCAGCCAGAACCGCACACGGCCGGACGAAAGCCCGGTGCGCGCCACGATCTCTCGCGTCGGCAGGTCATCCGCCCAGGCCAATATCGTCGCCGCGCGCCGCGCCAGCTCCGTATCCGCACCCTGCGCGTGCGCCTGCAATGCCGCGCGTTCCTCGGCCGTCAGGTCCCCCTCGACAGCAGCGCCGCGCACCCGCAGCATCTCCAGCCCGCGCATGAACTTCGAGTTGCGCTCAGGGACCAACCCGCATTCCGCCTGCAACGCCTGCGTGAGGGCGTGCAGGTCCGCTTCGGTCCCGTCCGGGCCTAGTTCGGCCTCTAGCTCATAATAAAACGCCGGCCGCTGTCCCACCACCGCGCGCACCTCGTCCAGGCTCCATTCGGCGACGCGGCGCGTGCCCTGCATGAGGTTCGCTTTGGTTCGAGTCTGGTGAAGATCGAAGAGAGGGCCGAGGGCCGCGCCGCGCGTCAGGGAGAGCGCCAGCTCGCGAGCGGGGCTTTCCGGCCACTCCGCAGGGTCCAGCAGCGCCGCGGGCAGCGCCACCTCCTGCTCGTCTCGCCGGTGCACTGCGCCCGCGCTCTCGCCCAGCCCTTTCAATGTCGCGACGACCGTATCGCCCTGCGTCCGCAGCCGGCACGAGTACCCTCCCGCCAGCAGCCGTCCGTCCGCGGTGTCGAAATACCGATCCGCCACCCGCACCCGCGCCACGGGGATAATGTCATACTCCCCGATCCGCCGCAGGCGCAGCAGCTCGCGATACGCTTCCCGGTTCGGCACCCTGAACTTGGCTTCGACTTCCATGCAGTCCCTTTCGCGCGGCAGAGGTTACAATATACGCGCGAGATTGTAACACGCGCGTAGAGGCCGTGACAAGGCATTTTGCGGAGGCGGATTCATTAAGGAAAGACCCGTCGGGTTCTGGAAACCCGACGGGTCTTCGATTACTTGCCCTTTCCCTTCGGCGGTTTGCTTGAAGGTTCCTCCGGCGTCCGCGGTGGACTCGGCGACCAGGTGGTTTGCAATCCGTCCGGCGCATCAGCCTTTGGCGGCTTACTCTCCTCGCTCTTCGGCTTCGGCTTGAACTCCGCCTCCAGCACGCGCTTTGTCTTTGCCGCTGCGGGTTTCGCCGGTTCCTTCGCCGCCGGTGTCCCCTTTGCTGCGGGCGTCTTCGCTGCGGCAGCCTGACTGGTCGCCTTTGTTTCCGGCTTCGCGCCTGCTGCGGCAGCCGGTTTCGCAGCCGCGCCCTTTGCTGGCGTCGCCTTAGCTGGCGCAGGCTGAACCTTCGTTCGCGGCGTCGTTTTCGGTTTCGTCGCCGGTTCTTCGGGGACTAACAGCATCTGCCCACTTTCAGCGGCAGGCGCCTTGCTTCGCGCTGCCTTAGCAGGCGTTGTTCCCTCCGCATCTCCACCCGGCCGCGCCATCGACGCGGGCTGCCCGCGCCGGCTGACCACTTCCTCCGGCGGCTGTTGCGCAGACATCGCGGCCGGTTTCCCGCGGCGTACGACCACTTCGTCCTCTTCCACCGTGGGCGCCTGTGTTTTCGCTTCAACCACGGGAGTGGCTTCCTTTGTCTTGCGCGGCGCCTTAGAAGCAGACGCAGTCGGCGCAGCCGGTTCGGTTGGGCTTGTCGCGGCAGGCGCAGCCGCCTTGCTCGCGCGCGGCTTGGGCGTTTCCTTCGCCGCAACCGGCGGTTCGCCTTCCGCCTTCCTGGCTCGCGTCGCGGTCGCCTGCGCGCCGTTCCCGCGCTTTGCAGGCGGCTCCGGCTCCACACCGTTCGGTGGCAGCAGCACGGCGCGCGCCACCTGCTCGCCCGCGGCCAACACCGCGACCGCCTTGCCCGCGTTCGTCCGGCTGGCGCTCGGCAGTGCCTTTGCGGCCAGCGGCTTGATCTGGTCGCTCGCCGTCACTAGCATCAGCTTGTCTTCCGGCTTCACCAGGAACGCGGATGCGATCTCGCCGCTCTTCGTCGACAGCTTCGCGGCCACGCCCTGCGTACCGCGCCCCTTCGTCGGGAATTCGTTCAGCGGCGATCGCCGCCCGAATCCGCCCGCAGTAACCGTTGCCAACTCGTGCCTGGCATTTTCTGCGTTCAGCACCGCGCCGCCAACCACCCGGTCATTCGCCTGCAACTTAATGCCCGCAATGCCGCCCGCGGGCAGCCCCATTGCCCGCGCTTCATCCTCGACAAAGCGGATCGCCTGCCCGCCCGCCGTGACCAGCATAATCTCGCCGCCGCCGTTGCTCGTCCCCGCCCAGACAAGGTCGTCGTCCGCGTCCAGCTTGATCACCTGCGGGTTCCCCTGCGCGGCCGACGCCAGGTCGGCGAGGTTAACCCGCTTAATCGCGCCCTGCGCCGTCGCAAGCACTACGTACCCTTCGAGCGGCTCGCCGTTCGGCTTCCGCGCCGTAAACGCCGCCGCGATCTTGTCCCCGCGCTTCAGACCGCCCAGGTCCCAGTGCGGATTCCCTGCGCCGTCGGGCAGTTGATGCACGCTGATGCGCGTCGCCTGCCCGCGGCGGCTGATGAGGTACAGGTCGCAGTGCGTGTTCGCGCTCAGTACAAACTGCGGCGCGGCGCTTCCCGCGGGCAGCCGCCCCGCTGCCCGGCCCACCGTCCCATCCGCGCGCACCGTCACCCACGTCTCTTCGTCCGGGATCACATCGGTCACGGTCAGCGCGCCGCGCGCCTGGTCCGTGATCTGCGTCCGCCGCGCGTCGCCGTAGGTGGCTTTCAGGTCGACAAGGTTCTGCCGGATCAGCGCCAGCACCTTCTTGGGCGAGCGCAGCAGCTCCTCCAGCTCCTTGATGAGCGCGAGGATGTCGCGGTACTCGTCCTGCAGCTTCTTCCGTTCGAGCGCGGCCAGCCGGCGCAACTGCATATCGAGGATGGCCTGCGCCTGCAACTCGCTGAAGCCGAACTGCTTCATCAACCCCTGTCGCGCCACATCCGCTGTCCGCGACCCGCGAATCAGCGCGATCACTTCGTCGAGAATGTCGAGCGCCTTGAGCAGCCCTTCGAGGATATGCGCCCGTGCTTTGGCCTTCGCCAGGTCGTGCTTGGCGCGGCGGACGATGACTTCCTGCCGGTGCTCAATGAAGTGCAGCAGCATGCGCTTTAGGCCCAGCGTGCGCGGCTCGCCGTCGACCAGCGCCAGCAGCGAAATGCCGAATGTCTGCTGCAATGGCGTCAGCTTGTAGAGCATTGCCAGCACGTCGCGCGGCTCGACCGTGCGCGTCATCTCGATGCAGAGGCGCATGCCCGTGCGGTCCGACTCGTCGCGCAGGTCGGTCAGCCCTTCCAGCCGCCCCTCGCGCGCCAGTTCCGCGATGCGCTCGATGATGCTCGACTTATTCGACCCGTAGGGCAGTTCAGTGACCACGATGCGGCTGCGGTTGCGGCTCATCTCTTCGATGTGCGCCTTCGCCTGCACCGTAATGTGCCCGCGGCCGTTGGCGTATGCCTTCGCGATGGCATCCTCGCGCTCGCCGTCCTCGCCGGGCGCGCCGTAGCGGAAGATCACGCCGCCGGTCGGGAAGTCCGGGCCGGGGATATACTTCATGATGTCTTCGATCGTCACTTCGTCGCGACGGTCGAAGTTATCGATCAGGTGACAGAGCGCGTCGCACACCTCGCCCAGGTTGTGCGGCGGGATGTTGGTCGACATGCCGACCGCGATGCCGCTTGAACCGTTGACGATCAGATTGGGCAGCGCGGCGGGCAAAACCAGCGGCTCCTTGAGCGTCCCGTCGAAGTTGTCACCCCAGTCGACCGTGTCCTTCTCGATGTCGTTGAGCATTTCCATGGCGATCTTCGCCAGCCGCGCTTCGGTGTAGCGCATGGCTGCCGCGTTATCGCCGTCAATCGACCCGAAGTTGCCCTGCCCGTCCACAAGCGGATAACGCAGGGAGAAATCCTGCGCCATGCGCACCATCGCCTCGTACACCGCCGCGTCGCCGTGCGGGTGGTACTTGCCGAGCACCTCGCCGACGATACGCGCCGATTTCTTGTACGGCTGATCTGGCCGCAGGCCGAGGTCGTGCATGGCGTACAGGATGCGCCGGTGCACGGGCTTCAGCCCGTCGCGCACGTCCGGCAGCGCTCGCGCCACGATAACGCTCATGGCGTAATCGAGGTACGACGCCTGCATTTCGGAGTCGATGTTAATTTGCTTGATCGTTCCTAGTTCCATTTCGTCCTTCGGTTGACGTCTATCTTATGCAGTCCTATAATGTCCCTCATCAAAGAACTTGCTCAAACACCGTTGGGGATGAGTAGGATAAGGAATCTGGCTGCTTCTATCGAAACACGCCAGGCCTACCACAAGCTTCTGAAGGTCTTCGGGCGCGTTGCCTTCCGCAAGGAGAGGATTCAAGTCACGCGTCACGAGAACCTTACATGGCAATCGTTTCCATGGACGACTATAAGCGCCTGCTTGAACTGGACAGGGCCGAGTCTGCGCTCATGCGTGGCCGGCGAAGAGCAAAGGTTCGCGTTGTAGACATCACGAACAAGGCTCGCATTCTGAACCTTGGGCGTTAGGCGCCGAGGACGCAAAGGCAGCAAGGCGCCTCTGTGTCCTCGGTGTTCTCTGCGGCAAAGCCGTCGTCAGTCTGCTTCATGCTTCGTCCCTGATCTGTTCCCACACCGGTCGCGTATCCATCGCCTGCAACGCCTGCCGCAGCTCGATAATCTCATCCCGCAGGATCGCCGCCTTCTCGAACTCCAGGTTCTGCGCGGCCGTCTTCATCTGCTTCTCCAGGTCCTTGATCAGCCGCGCGGCCTCGTCCTTCGGCATGGTCGTCGGCCCGGCTGAGCGCACGTTATACTCCGGCCCGCTCTCCGCGACAGCAGTGGCCCCACCCATGCCGTACCGCGGATGCGGCGTCCCGCGCTCCGCCTGGAGCCGCTGCGTCAGGTCGCGCACCGCCTTAACGATGGTTTGCGGCACGATCCCGTGCGCTTTGTTGTAAGTCTCCTGCTTCGTCCGCCGCCGGTTCGTCTCCTCGATGGCCTTGCGCATCGACTCGGTCACGTTGTCCGCGTACAGGATCGCCGTCCCTTCCACGTGCCGCGCCGCGCGTCCTATCGTCTGGATCAGCGCCTGCTCGCTCCGCAGGAACCCTTCCTTGTCCGCATCCAGGATCGCCACGAGGCTCACTTCGGGCAGGTCCAACCCCTCGCGCAGCAGGTTGATGCCGACCACCACGTCATACACGCCGAGCCGCAGGTCGCGTAAGATTTCGATGCGTTCGAGGGTCTGCACTTCGGAGTGCAGATAATGCACCTTCACCCCCACTTCCTGCAAATAATCGGCCAGGTCTTCCGCCATCCGCTTCGTCAGCGTGGTCACGAGCACCCGCTGCCCCTTCGCGGTGCGCTTGCGGATCTCTTTCAGCAGGTCGTCCACCTGCCCCTTCGTCGGGCGAATCTCCACCTGCGGATCGACCAGCCCGGTCGGGCGGATAATCTGCTCCACGATCTGCTGCGACTTGCTCAACTCGTACGCGGCTGGCGTCGCGGTCGTGTAGATCACCTGGTTGAGCGTCTCCTCGAACTCCTCGAACTTCAGCGGCCGGTTATCCAGCGCGGACGGCAGGCGGAAGCCGAAATCGACCAGCACGGTCTTGCGCGCGCGGTCGCCATTGTACATCCCATGTACCTGCGGAATCGTCATGTGCGACTCGTCGACGATCAGCAGCCAGTCCTCCGGGAAGTAATCGAGCAGCGTAAACGGCCTTGACCCCGGCGGGCGGAGCGCCAGCGGCCGGCTGTAGTTCTCGATGCCCGAGCAGTGGCCCACCTCGCGCAGCATCTCGATATCATACTTCGTGCGCTGTTCGAGCCGCTGCGCCTCCAGCAGCTTCCCCTCGTCCTTGAACTTCTTGAGCTGTTCCTCCAGCTCCTCCTCGATCAGCTTGATCGCCTCGGTGAGCTTCTCCTGCGGCGTGATGAAGTGCTTGGCCGGAAAAATCTCGATCTCGTCCAGCTTCCGCAGCACCTCGCCGCTCAGCGGGTCGATCTCCGTGATCCGATCCACCTCGTCGCCGAAGAACTCCACCCGGTACGCCAGGTCTGCGTACGCGGGCATCATCTCCAACGTGTCCCCGCGCACGCGGAACTTCCCGCGGCGCAGCTCCATGTCGTTGCGCTCGTAGAAAATCTCGACCAGCTCGCGCAGCACCAGCTCCCGCCGGTACCGCTCGCCCACCTTCAGCTTGACCGTCACCCGCCCATACTCCGCCGGGTCGCCGAGGCCGTAGATGCACGACACCGACGCGACGATCAGCACGTCGCGCCGCGACAGCAGCGCCGACGTGGCGGCCAGCCGCAGCCGGTCGATCTCGTCATTGATCTGCGAGTCCTTCTCGATGTACGTGTCCGTCCGGGGCAGGTACGCCTCCGGCTGATAGTAGTCGTAGTAGCTGACGAAATACTCCACCGCGTTGTGGGGGAAGAACTCCTTGAACTCGCTGTAAAGCTGCGCGGCCAGCGTCTTGTTGTGCGCCAGGATCAGCGTCGGCCGGTTGATCGCCTCGACCACGGCCGCCATGACATAAGTCTTTCCGGTGCCTGTTGCGCCAAGTAAGGTCTGGTGCGTGTACCCCTGCTTCAGCCCTTCGGACAGCTTCGCGATCGCGTCGGGCTGGTCCCCGGTCGGCTTAAAATCTGAAACCAGTTTGAAATCCGGCATCTCTTATCCCCCCATCAGTAACACGGTAACTGACGCTATCATACCGCAAAAGAGGGCATTTTGCAAGAACGAAAGTGCGTACGAACGCTCGTTCG
>CAZPTI010000097.1:0-1778 GCA_964588925.1 uncultured Anaerolineales bacterium
TGGCCTTCAGGAACGGGAAGTCGGCGTCGAGATAGTTCTGGCCCGCCGTCAGCGTAACGACGTGCTGCTCGATCTTGGGGAAGTAGCCGCCGGGCACGTCGGGGTCGGTCTTGTCGACGACCACGATGTACTTGTCGGGACCGAGGTTGGTGAAGGCGTATTTGCCGTCAGGGCCGGAAGTGGTTGTGCCGGCTTCCTCGCCAGGGTCGGCGGTGCCGTCGTTGTCCGCGTCGCGATACAGCTTGACGGTCACGTTCGCGATCGGCGAATCCCCGCCGTTGTAAACGCCGTCGTTGTTCGCATCAAAGAAGAGCTGATCGCCGATCGAGCCGGGCACGACCGCCCAGAAGCCGATGTCGGCCAGCGTGTAGGCGCCCGCAAGGTTATCGACCGGCTGCGGGTTGGGCGTGGAGGCGACGTATGCGCCGGGGAACTGCGCGTCGACAGCGCCGTCTGCCGGGTTGACGTAGACGAGGTAATCCAGTCCGGTCGCCAGACCGGAGAAGCTGTAGAGGCCGCCCGCGCCGGTGGTCGTGGTCGCCACCTGCGCGTCAGAGCCGGCGTCGAGGATGCCGTTGCCGTTCGTGTCCTCGTACAGGATCACCTGAACGCCGCTGATGCCCACATCCGCGCCGTCGAAGACGCCGTTGTTATTCTTGTCCTCGAAGACCGTGTCGCCGATGGAGCCGCTCCCGCCGGGCTTGTAGCCGAAGTCGACCGTGTAGTCCTGCGGGTTGGCCGAGGTGAGGCTCACGGTCTTGGGATCGGTTCCGCCGGTGAGGGTATAGCCCGCGGGCGGCCCGCCGGCTGAGCCCGGATTCGTCACGTCGACACAGTAGGAGGCGTCGGTGGCGAGCCCGGTGAAGCGGTACTGGCCCAGTGTCGCGGGATCGGTGGAAGTGGTCTTGGTCTGGACGGGCGAGCCGGCCGGGGGGCACGCGCCATTGTAGAGCTTGACCTCGACGCCGCCGAGGCCCTCTTCGCCGGCATCCTGCGCGCCGTCGCCGTCCCAGTCGCGCCAGATGAAGTCGCCGATCGCACCGCCGCCGACGGCCACACAGGCCAGCTGACCGGTGGTAAGCGGGATGGAGGGCGCATAATTGGTGTAGTAGTTGCAGTAGCTGCCCGGGTTGATGTTCGCGCTGCTGATCGCGGTGAAGGTAAGAAGCAGCTTCTTGCCGGGCTGGAGCGCAACCGGCACGGAGAAGGTGGGGTCCTGCGCTGTACCCGTAACGGTGGTGTTTGTCACCAGCGCGCCGTTCACATAAACGCTGTTCAGGCTCTGGTAGGTGAAGCCGGTCGGCAGATGATCCTCGATCTTGATGGGCGTGCCCGTCGGACCGGAGCCGATGTTCTCGACGTCGATGGTCCATTGGACGCTGCCGCCGGGGGAGATCGACGTCGTGTTGACGGTCTTGGTTTGTTTGAGCAGCGGGACGGAACCGCCGGGCGTGGTCTCGCCCGAACACGTTGAAACCGTGCTGCCGGCGCCCGCAGGGCCGGACGAGACCGTGCCGTTCACGCACACCTTGTTCTCGAGCAGGCCGCTGCTGCTCGCCTTGACCGTGACCGTCGCCTCAAACATTTGCCCGCGGAGGAAGGGGCTGACGTTCCACTGAAGGACCGAGCCGCTGACCGAGCTAGGCGCAGGGGTGGCGCTGACATAAGTCACGCCGGAAACCAGCGTGTCCTGGATGACCGCGTTGGAGAAGTCATTCAGGCCTGCGTTGTACATCTTGATCTTGTACTGGAAGAAATCGCCGACCTTAACGACCTCG
>CAZPTI010000097.1:1788-15748 GCA_964588925.1 uncultured Anaerolineales bacterium
GGCTTACCGAGAGCCAGACAGCCGTTCCACTGGAAGTCGGTCGGGTCGTAGTAGCGCCAGATGTGATCCTTGCCGCCGCTGTCGCCGCCCGCATCGCCGCCGATGGAGTCGGCATTAAAGATGGGACAGCCGCTGGCGTTCATGATCGCCGCGGTGTTCTTGACCTTGATCTTGACCCATACGTATTCGGGCGTGTTGTAGGTCAACTGGCCCACTGCCCAGCGCACCGCATTCGGCGTGCCGTTGCTCTGACCGGTTGTGTCGGCAAGCGGCATGGTCGCGCCGATGTTGCTGGCGTCGCCGCCCACTGCATGGATGGCCGAACTGCGATGGCCGGGCGGATCGCTGGCGTACTGGCTGCCCGGGTACTTGATGCGGTTCCACGGCCCAACCTGCCACGCCGCATCCGCCTTCTGCTTGTTGGTTCCCGCGGTCGCGTTCCAGACGTCGAGGTCGAACTCCCACGCGTAGCCGCTCTGCGGGCCAGGCACCATGTTCGCCATGCCCCAGGGCGTGTAGCCGCGCTCGTTGCTGTCGATAATGGCGTTGGACGGATAAGCCGGGTTGCCTGTGCTGGAGAGGCCGTAGGCGGCCAATTGCCACGCATCCCATTCATTGAGGATGCCGCCCAGCACGGTGCGGTTGCCGACCTCGTCACCGGAGTTGTTGGTCAGGGTGTTGGTAGTGATCGGCAGGCCATTGCTGTAAGAGCCCCAGGCGGTTTCGGGGATCGTCGAGTAGAAGATGCCCGTGTCGCCGTAGATGCCCGGCAGCGTGCCGAGGTTCGCGTTCGACGAGTTGACCACCGTGCTCGTCACGCCGAAGGGGTTCGTCCTTGTGATGCCGGTCAGGTCGAAATTTGACTCGCCGCCCGCGCCCACGTCAGGCATGAGCGCCTGCCCCTTCATCGGGACCTTGTCCCACCCGGTCGTGATGCCGTCGGCCGCGTTGTCACCGGGCAGAATATAGCCCACGTCGATGACCTGCGTCCCGTTCGGGATGTAGAAGTCGACGTAGCCGCCGACGCCCGTGTTGGTGCCCTCATCGGGGATCACTTTGATGATGATGCCAAGCTCGTCGCCGACTTGCAGCAGCGGCTGCGGCGGCACAATGGAAGCCGCGCGCAGATCGAGCACCTTCTGCGTGTCGGGGTCGAAGAACATGTAGACCATCGTCTGGTTGAGGTTGTGCGCGCTGGCCGTCGGGATCGAGCCACCGGGCACAACCTGCGGGAAGAGGGTCATCAGCATCGCCAGGATGGTGATGAGGCCTACCCAGGCAAGGCGACGGCCGCCGGCCGTCCGGGAAGCATTGCCGGATCTTGGGCGGAGTGTACTCATGCGGTCACCTCTCCAATTTGATGACAAAGGCGGTCAGAATTCACGGGTGGGCGTCAAATGCCAGCCGCGCCTGAAGTCCAGGTCGCGGAATTGCATTCGACCGACAAGATGACAAAGCCAAGGTTGTAAAGATGATTCACAACACCGATTAAAGCTGACTGGTCGGGTAATCTGCCGCGAACCAGCGATTCAACCGAGCCGTCAGGACAAGGCGTGCGAGTAACCTGCAAGCTATCCCAGCACGCCACTGCGGCTTCGCTAACGATCCCTGCCGCGCGAATGCGGCACGTCAGGGGCTGGTCTGATTTGGGAGTTCGTTGCTTCACGGTGGTCTTCCTTGTGCCATTCCGCGCGGGACAAGAGGGCGCGGGGGTGCGAATGGCAGAAACAGTCGGAGGCGCGCGCTGCGCCGCAGTATAGGATATGCGCAACGCGGCGACTCATGACCCCACAGATGCAGTACTTTTGTAGTACTCCACCTGACGTGGACGAGTTTCTAAGACGACTCTGTTTGCGGAAGAAAAAGGCTTTGCGGACTTATGAGGAGGAATTCAGGAAACGACAGGACGCCTGAGGGTAACGAGACCAAGTTCCACGCTGCGCGTGGCCGCCTGCCGTCGATTGCGTACTTGCAGCTTGGCGAAAATGTTCGTCGTGTGCTTGCGCACTGTAAGTGGGGAGATGCAGAGCGCAACCGCAATCTCTTTGTCAGAAAGGTTCGCCGCAACCAGTTCCAGCACTGCGAGTTCTCGCGCGGTCAGGGGCTCGATCAACGATTCCCGTCGCTTCGGGTCAGGCGCTGGAAGCGGCGCAGTCGCGGCTGCCGCCAGAACTGCCGCGACGTGCTCGCCGGCCGCGCCGGGCAGCTTCAGCTCGTACAGCAGGCCGACCATCTCAGGCCCGAAATCAAGAATGGAACGCAGCAAGCCGCCGCGCGCGGCAATCTCCACGGCCTGTCCCAACGTTGTCAGCGCGCGGCTCTTCTGGTCGCGCGCGCGGTAGATGAGCGCAAGGAGGGACAACGCAGGGACCAGCGCGACGTAAAGGCGCCGGGAGGTCATGAACTCGACCGTCTCCTCCATCATCCGCTGCGCGTCTTTCACATCGTCCGGCCGGCCGCTCCGCAGCAACCGCCACGCCTCGGTCACGCGCGGCAACTCGATGGGCGTCCACAGGATCAGCGCATCATCATGCGCAGAAGGCGGCAGGGTGATCAGGTCCGGCGCGGGCTTGCCGCGCATAAGAAACAAGCGCGTGCGGAACGAAAGGGCCCACGCAACCAGGTTCTCGCTGCCAATGGCCTTCGCCATCAAGAGGGCCTGCTCGGCAAAGTCGCCCGCGGCCTGCGCATCACGCCGCGCTTCCGCAACAAGGGCCAGCCCCAGCAAGGCTTCAAGGCCGCGCATGTAGTTGCCGCCGTGCGCTCGCGCGGCAATCCCAAAGTGCTCGGCCGCGCACTCCAGCTCGTTCCACTCGTACGCGATGCGTCCCAAAACGAAGCGCCGCCACGATTCATTATACGGCTGGCACGCGCCGAAAACCTGCTCCACCATCTCCAGTTCGCGCCTGGCGCGCCGGAAGTCGGCCTGACGCGCGTAGCTGCTGGCGAGCGAGGTTCGCAGCCGCAGCGCGGTAGGGCTGCGCTCGTCCACCTCATCGCGTAACTGCGCCTGCAGCAGGCTGCGTCCCTCGTCGAAACGGCCCTGGTGAAACATGCACGCGCTCAGCCGCAGAACCGCGAACGATCGCTCAAACAGGCGCTCGCGGGGCAGGAGTTGCAGCGCGGCCTCTGCTGCGGCCCGGCTCTCGTCGAGACGGTTGATCAGGTGCGCACGGTTAGCCTTAAGCAACGCTAGGGTGCCGCGCCACAAGGTGAACTGCGCCATGTTGGCCGCCCAGCGCAGGTCATCCAGGGCTTCCTCGGCCCACTGAAGCACCTTGCCAAGCCGCTCGACCGCGCCAGCGTTGTAGAGTAAGTAGCCCTCGGCCAACAGGAGGGCAGGCCGCCTGCGCACGGTCTCTGGCGACAACATCTCAACCCACTTCTGGGCAGTCTGCCAGCGGTAACCTTGTATCGCGTCAAGCACGCGCATCTCGACCACGTCGGCCATAGCCTCTTCGTCGTCGAGGGCCTGCGCCTGGGCCAGCGCCTCTTCGACATGGCCCTCGCGTTTCAGCCACTCGAAAGCTCGGCGGCGAAGAATGGGAACGCTGCCGGGATATTCCCACATCAGGCGCTGATAAAGCAGATCGCGAAACAGTTCATGATAGCGACACCACACGTGGGTGTTGTCAACCTCGGCGACAAAGAGGCCGGATTGCGCGACGCGTTTGAAAATCTGGCGGACACTGCGGCCGCTCCAGCCTTGCAACAGGCCAGGTTCGCGCTCTTCACTCTCAAGTGGGGTGCGCAAAATGGCTTCCGCAAGCGGGGCGCTGAAGCGCGCCAGAACGGAGGTTGCCAGCAGAAACGCGCGCACTGAAGGCGGCTCGTTGGCGAGCAACTCCTCCATCAGGTAGTCAATGGCCTGGTGGCGAATGTTTTCCGGCGCAACCCGGTCAGGGGCTTCCTGGATCAGGATGGCCGCCAGTCGCAGTTGCGCAACCCAACCGTCGGCCTGCTCCGTGACCGCGGCGAGGACATCCGGGGGCGGCTTCACCGGCAGCGCGGCCTCGAAGAACGCAGCGGCTTCTTCCGGCCGGAAGCGCAGATCCCCGGGACGCAACTGCCGCGCCTTGCCCTGAAGGGTGAGGCGGGCCACCGGCAGGGGCGTGTCGTGTCGGGCAATCACGATCAGCTTGAAGCGGTCCGGCGAATAGGCCAGCAACATCTCAAGCAGCGCATGGATTTTCGACTCGTGGATAATATGATAATCGTCCAACGCCAGCGTGAGGGTAGCGTCAAGATCACCGAGGCTGGCGATCATGAAGCGGGCAATCTCGGGGATGGACGGGTAGGCGGGCAGTTGGATCAACCCGGTGGCGTCGAAACGGATGTTGGGCAAAGCGTGGTGGATCGCGGCAGTGAGATGATCGACGAAAACAAGCAGGTCGTTGTCGCGCTCATCCAACGCGAGCCAGGCGCAGACGCATCGCTCTCCCGTGTAGTCCGGCGCGTTGCCGAAGTCGCAGCGCGCCTGGAGCCATGAAGCAACTAGCGTGGTCTTGCCATACCCCGCCGGCGCGGTCACCATAATCAACTTGCAATCCAAAGCATCATCGAGGAGCGCGGTCAGGCGCGGCCGGACCACCATCGCTTTCGTTGTCGAAGGGATCCGAAACTTCGCCTCAAATATGCTTCGATCAAGGCCGTTGACTGACACGACGAAGGACTCTCCAAATGCTGTGGGGAGCTAAGCTGATTAAAGATGCGGCTCAAACATTACATTGGCAATTACGAAAGAACTGCCCCTCACGACTTTGCGCAGACCTCTCTGGCGTTTAGCCCGATCGCGGCGCGCCGCGCGACAACACAGGCAGCTCCAGCAGCAACTTGGCATGCCGGCAGCGAGTGCGGTTCAAGGTTTTGCGCGCGTAGTTTTTGGAACAAGCAGACTGCGCATGCAAAAACCTGAACCACATGTTTTGAGAAACCCTTGACTTCCCCTGCGAACGCGAACGCGCGTGCGCAGCAAAACTGAATTTCGCGCGAAACCATAAACCGCACCCTGCAAGAACGACCTGTTTGGACGCATTATCAGTTCCTGTTATAATGCCAGGACTAGCATCCTCGGAGGAACTGTTGGATCACTCTGTGGCTCCTCAGTTGCGCTGCAGCGTCGGCGTGACCGCCTATAATGAACAGGCCAACATTGCCCGGCTCCTCGATGCCTTGCTCGATCAACACCTGCATCAGGTTGAAATCAGCGAGATCATCGTGGTGGCGAGCGGCTGCACGGACAACACGGTTCCCATCGTCGAATCCTATGTCGCCCGCGAACCGCGCATCAAGCTCTTCGTGCAGCCGAAGCGCGAAGGCAAAACCGCGGCCATTAACGTTTTCTTGAGCCATGCCAGAGAGGACATCTGCGTGCTCGAAAGCGGCGACACGTTGCCCCACGAGGACGCGGTCGAGCACATGGTGCGCATGTTCGCCGACCCGACCGTCGGCATGACCGGCGCGCACAAGACGCCCGTCAACACACCCGATCACCTCGTCGGCCTGTTTACGCACCTGCGGCTGCGGCTGGAACATCAGTTGTGTCTTGAAATCCCGCGGCTCGGCGAGATGATCGCGTTCCGCAAGGTGTTCGACCGCATCCCACCCGACGTGGCGATGGATGAGGCGTTCGTTGAGGCGCTCGTCGTCCGGCGCGGCATGCAGGTGCGCTACGCGCCGGATGCCATCGTCTACAATACGGGGCCGGACAACGTTAAGGACTTTGTGCGCCAGCGGCGGCGCAACCACGCCGGCCACCTCTACCTGAAATCGAAGTACGGCTACGCGGTTTCCAGCATCCAGAACACGCGCGTCGCGAAGGTCGCGCTGAAGGAAATCTGGGGCGCGATTCAGTTGGTTTGGACGCTCGTCCTGCTGGCCGTGCTCGAAATTTGGTCGCGCGTCCTCGGCTGGTACGACTTCGCCATCAAGAAGGACCGGCACGTCGTGTGGGACATGGCGTGGTCGCAGAAGACCGATGTTGAGGCGGAGCGCGAGCAGACCACAGCCAAAGACGACACTCGTCCCGCCGCAGTTGCAGGTCCCCGTGCGCGATAAGCTTGTCACCATTGTTAAGATCGCAGTCAGCCTCGGGTTGATCGCGCTCGCCTTCTATCTTGTTGATTTCCAGCAGGTGGCCGCGCAGCTTGTCCGCGCGCAGCCAGTTTACTTTGCTCTGGCCCTGCTCCTCTACATGACCGCCATTGTCGTTAACGGCGCAAAATGGCAGGTGCTGTTACGCGCGCAGGGCGTGCATGTGCCGTTCGGCGCAGTCCTCCGCTTCATCTTCGTCGGCTTCTTCTTTAACAACTTCCTGCCCGCCAACGTCGGCGGCGACGTGATGCGCGGGTACAGCCTGGCGCGCTACACCGACCGCGCGGCCGACGCGGCCGTCTCGGTGATCGTCGACCGCGTCATTGGCCTCATGGCTTACATGACCACCGCAGTGATCGCGGCGATCATCGCAGTGAACTTCAGCGGGCACTCGGAGTTGCAGCGCGCGGAGTGGGTCGCCATCGTCGCGCTGGCCGTGTTGGCGCTCGGGTTCGGCGTGCTCCTGAGCCGCCGGCTGCGGGCCATCATCGCCCGCATCTTCCAGATCCGCTTTCTCGCGCCCCTGGCGCCGCTGTGGGGCCGTATCTCCGACGCGTTCGGCGCGTACCGCTTCCGCTATCGTTCGTTGGTGGCCGCTTTCGGCATCGCCCTGGTCGGCATCCTCTGCACCACGCTCGTCAACTGGCTGCTCTCGCAGTCGATGGGCGGGCTGATGTCGTTGCAGGCCATTATGCTGTTCAATCCCTTGATCGCGCTTGTGCTGATGGTGCCGATCACCATCGGCGGCATCGGCGTGATGCAGACCGCGTACCCGTTCTTCTTCGGCCTGGTGGGCGTGCCGGCCGACCACGCGCTCGCGGTGTCGATCCTCATGCAGGCGGTCATGTTCCTCGGCAGCCTGCCCGGCGGCGTGCTGTGGCTGGTGGGCCGGCGACAGCACGCGCCAACCGCACCCCAGAACTCATGAACAAGCCTCTGACCATTGACGACGTCCGGCGGCTGTATGAAGCCGGGGGCGGCGGGCACGACTTCGACCACGTGCTGCGCGTGCTGGCCCTCGCTGAGCGAATTGCCGCGGCCGAGGGCGCGAATCCCGATGTGGTGAGGACGGCGGCGCTGCTGCACGACGTGGCGGAGAGCCAGGATCGCGAGACGCATCATCTGTTGGGCGCGCAGCACGCGCGGGAGCTGCTGGCCGCCGAGCCGCCGGAGTTTGTCACCGGGGTCGCGCACTGCATCGAAGCGCACCGCTTCCGGTGCGATCCGCAGCCGCAAACGCTTGAAGCGCGAGTCCTATCGGACGCGGATAAGCTCGATTCCATCGGCGCCATTGGCGTGGGACGCGCCTTCGCCTATTCCGGCGCGGTGGGAACCGCCCTGTGGCGGCAGACCGTGGCGCAGATCGAGGCGGCGGGCAGCGATGCGCGACGCGGGCCGAAGGAACTTGGCGAGGGGTACACGCCCTCGCACGAGTTCGTCCTCAAGCTCGACCGCATCCCCGAACGCCTTTATACGTCGATGGCCCGGCAGATTGCGGAAGAGCGGCGGCGCTTCATGCGCGCATTCTTCGAGCGGCTGGACCGCGAGGCGCTGGGAGAGGCATAATCAACTTTTGACACTGATCTTGACCTGTGTTACACTCCCCGCCGTAAAAAGATGGGGCGCGAATGCGGCGCGTTCGCGTTGACCCAGAAGCATATCGAAGCGTTCGGAGATACAGTGGCTCTTAGCCTTCGCTTCCCTCGTCGTCGTATCCGTATGAGAGCGGGTTAGCACCCGGTCCGCAGGAGCGCGCGCGAGCCGAACGTCTAGGACAGATTGAGGCAAACCAGCACCCAGGCCCGGGTGCTGGTTTTTTGTTTTTCCGAATCTTAAGGTGGTTATGGAGCGCACAATGGTCAAGATCGGCGTCATCGGCGCAACGGGCTACACCGGCCTGGAACTGCTGAAAATCCTCGCGCGGCATCCGGCAGTGGAAGTCGCGTGGCTCACCTCGGAAAACTCCGCCGGCCAGCGTTTCGGCGACGTGTTCCCCGTGCCGCCGTTCCTGGGCGAGGATGTGCTGGTCCGTTCCGAAGACGCCGACCTGTCCGCGGCCAACGTGGTTTTTTGCTGCCTGCCCCATGTGGCCGCGCAGAGGCCGGTGGCGGCGGCGCGGCGAGCCGGGGCGCGCGTCATCGACCTCAGCGCCGACTTTCGCCTCCACGATGCAAAGGCGTACGAAGCGTGGTACGGCCATGCCCACACCGAGCCCGACGCGCTCGCCGAAGCGGTGTACGGCCTGCCCGAACTGCACCGGGACGCGATCAGCAAGACCAACCTCGTCGCCAACCCTGGCTGCTACCCCACGAGCATCATCCTCAGCCTCGCGCCACTGGCGAAACACGGCTGGCTGCGCGGCTCGATCATCGCGGACAGCAAATCGGGCGTGTCGGGCGCGGGGCGGGGGCTTTCGCTCAAGACGCACTTCGTCGAGGCGAACGAGAACATGAGCCCCTATAGCATCGGGCGGACGCACCGGCACCTTGCCGAGATGGAACAGGAGCTCGGCGCGCTCACAGCTTCCACCAACGGCCACGGCGAAGGCGCCCGTTCGCTCCAGATCGTCTTCTCGCCCCACCTGCTCCCCGTCAACCGTGGCATCCTCTCCACCGTCTATGTCCATCTACCGGAGGGCATGGGTGAGGCGCAGGTGCGCGCCGCCTACGAAGAGGCGTACGCCCTTGAGCCATTCGTCCACCTGCTCAAGCCCGGCCAGGTCGCGACCCTCGCTCATGCCGTCCACACCAACTTCTGCGCCATTGGGTTGACCTTCGTGTCAGGGACGAACCTGCTCATCGTGACAGCCGCGATCGACAACTTGATCAAGGGCGCGTCCGGGCAGGCCGTGCAGAACATGAACATCATGCTCGGCTGCGATGAAAAGATGGGGTTGATCTGATGACGAGCGACAAATACGTCCTGGTCTTAAAGATCGGCGGCAACCAGGTTGAGGACGAAGCGTTCCTCGCCGGGTTTGTGGCCGCGGTCAAAGGGTTGCTGGTCGAATACGCAGTCATCGTCGTCCACGGCGGCGGCAAAGAGATTGCTGACCTCCACGGGCAGCTTGGCGTGAGCTTCGAGACGGTCGAGGGGCTGCGCGCCACGTCCGAAGAGAGCCTGCGGCTGGTCGAGATGGTGCTAAACGGCGTGGTGAACACGCGGCTGGTGCGCCACCTCGTGAACGGCGGCGTGGACGCGGTGGGGCTCTCCGGCGTGGATATGGGCCTTGTGCGAGTGATGCCGCTGTCGGTCAACGGGCGGAGCCTTGGCCGCGTGGGTGCGGTGCAAGCCGTCAATGGGGAAGCTCTACTCCAACTGCTCGACCTGGGCGTGACCCCGGTCATTTCCCCCGTCTCGCTCGGTGAGGATGGGCTGGCGTACAACGTGAACGCGGATCACGTGGCCGCAGGCGTGGCAAGGGCTGTTGAAGCGGCAAAGCTCATCTTCGTCAGCAACGTGCCGGGCGTGCAGGTAACGGGGCGGACGATGCGCGCGCTGACGGTTGCGCAGATCGACGGGCTGATCCGCGACGGGCACATCACCGGCGGCATGATCCCGAAGGTGCGGTCCGCGACCGAAGCCGTGCTGAACGGCGCGCACCAGGCCGTGATCACCGACCTCGCCGGGCTGACGAAAGACGGCGGGACGGCGGTTATTAAAGGTTAGCCACAGAGGACCCAGAGATCACAGAGGCGCTCGTCCTCTGCTTCCTCTGTGTCCTCTGCGGCAAAAAGGAAACACCATGACCAACGCGAACGATTGGATGCAACTCGAACAGGATCATGTCCTCCAGACCTACGCGCGCGCGCCGTTTGTCCTGGAGCGCGGCGAAGGGTGCTGGGTGTACGATACGGACGGCAACGCGTACCTGGATTGCGTCGCGGGCATCGCCGTCAACGCGCTCGGCCATGCGCACCCGGCCCTTGTCGCGGCGCTCACCGAGCAGGCGGGTAAGCTGTGGCACGTCTCGAACCTCTACCACACCGCGCCACAGGCGGAGCTGGCCGAGAAGCTATGCGCGTCCAGCTTTGCCGACCGCGTCTTCTTCTGCAACTCCGGCGCGGAGGCCAACGAGGGCGCGTTCAAGTGCGCGCGCAAGTGGGCCCTGGATACCCACGGGCCGGACAAGCACCACATCGTCGCCTTCTCCAACGCGTTCCACGGTCGCACATTCGGCGCGCTGGCCGCCACCCCGCGTGAGAAGTACCAGGCCCCGTTCCGCCCGCTGCTGCCCGGCGTCCGCGTTGCCGAGTACAATAACCTCGCAAGCGCGGCCGAAGCCATCACGGACGACGTCTGCGCCGTCATCGTCGAGCCTGTGCAGGGCGAGGGCGGCGTGCAGCCGGCGACGCAGGAGTTCCTGCAGGGGTTGCGCGGCCTGTGCGACGAGCATCATGCGCTGCTGATCTTCGATGAAGTGCAGTGCGGCCTCGGGCGTACGGGCGCGCTGTGGGCGTACCAGGGCTACGACGTGACGCCCGACATTCTCACCGCGGCCAAGCCGCTTGCGGGCGGGCTGCCGATGGGGGCGGTGCTGATGACGCAGGCCGTGGCCGACGTGATGCACCCGGGCGACCACGGCAGCACCTTCGCCGCCTCGCCCCTCGTCACCTCCGTCGCGAAGGTGGCGCTCGACACCGTGAACCAGCCCGACTTCCTCGCTGACGTCGCGGCGAAGGGCGCTTACCTAAAGGAACGACTGGAAGAGATCAACTCGCCATGTATCACCGAAGTGCGGGGCAAGGGGCTGATGGTCGGCGCGGACCTGACGATCCCGGCCAACGACGTGATCCAGGCGGGCTACAAGCAGGGCCTGCTGCTGGTCAACGCCGGCCCGAACACGCTCCGCTTCGTCCCGCCGCTCATTATCACGCGGGGCGAAATCGACACGCTCATCGAGCGACTGACCGCGATCTTCGCGGACCTTCCGCAAAACGGATGAAGCTCATGGACATACATATCCGCGCCGCCACTGAGAAGGACATCGACGGCATCCTGATCCTGGTCAACAGTTACGCCGCGCAGAACCTCATGCTCCCGCGCACGCCCGAGCAGATCAAGCGCGCGCTGCCCGGCTTCCTCGTGGCCGTCAGCCGCGGCAAGGTTTTGGGCTGCGGCTCGAACGTGCAGTTGACGCCGAAGCTGACCGAACTGCGCTCGCTGGCGGTCGCGCCGGAGACGCGCGGCACGGGGCTGGGCAAGCGCCTCGTGCAAGGGCTTGTCATCGCTGCCCGCGACGCGGGCTACGACAAAATCTGCGCGCTTACTTTAAATGAAGGCTTCTTCAACGCGTGCGGCTTTGAGACGGTTGACCGGTGGGCCATCACGCCGAAGATCTGGCAGGAGTGCATCTACTGCTCGAAGTTCGACAAGTGCGACGAAATCGCGGTGCTGATGAACCTCCGCGAGCCGGAGGCCGCACCGGACGCGTCGAGCATTATCACCCTGCGACCCGCGTTCGGGCTGCGGCGATAGAAGGAGAGGTTGCGATGAAGCAAGTCCGGTTGGCGTTGATCGGGCTGGGGAACGTCGGAAAAGCGTTTCTCCAGTTGATGATCGAGAAGGAAACGCTGCTGGCCGAGCGGTACGGGCTCAGGCTCGTTCTGACCGCGGCTGCGGACTCGTCCGGCGGCATGGCGGACGCGAACGGCATCGACCCGGCCGCGCTGCTGGCGCACAAAAAGGGCGGCAAGGGCGCGGGGCTGTTCGGCGGCGGCGAGCCGGACCTGCCTGCGGCCGAGCTTGCGGCCCGCGCGGAGGCCGACCTGCTGCTCGAAGCGTCGCCGGTCAATCTCGAAACGGGCGAGCCGGGGTTGAGTTGCGCGCGCGTCGCGATCAGCCGAGGAATGGGCGTCGTTCTGGCGAATAAGGCGCCGTTAGTGTTGGCTTTTCGCGAGCTAACGCAGGCTGCTGAGAGCGCCGGCGTCGGCTTCCTCTACAGCGCCACTGTTTGCGGCGCGCTGCCGGTCGTCAACGTCGGCCGCCGCGATCTGGTCGGCTGCGACATCCGCGGCGCGCGCGGCATCTTCAACTCCACGAGCAATTCCATCCTTGAAGCGATGGGTCGCGGCGGGACCTACGCGAAGGCGCTCAAGCAGGCGCAGCTTGACGGCATCGCCGAGGCCGACCCCACACTCGACGTGGAAGGGTGGGACACCGCCAACAAGCTGGTGATCATCGCCAACAGCATCCTCGGAATGCCCGCGACCCTCCGAGACGTCAATCCCGTCACAGGCATCACGAGCATTACGCCGGAACACATCATCGAAGCCGCCGGCCAGGGCAAAGTGATCAAGCTGATCGCCACGGCGGAGCGCGAGGGCGACGGCTACCGCCTTTCCGTGGAGCCGAAGTGGCTGCCAAAGGACGATTTCCTCGCCAACGTCAACGGCTGGGAGATGGGCATCGTCTTCGACACCGACATTATGGGCCTGCAACAACACAAGGTCGACGAGCGCGGCCCGGTCCCGACGGCAGGGGCCATGCTGCGCGACGTCATCAACCTCTCCCGGTAACTCGACCCATTGCGGTCAGCGATCATTTACAGGAGTACGTTATGTCCGCTGCCAAAAAATCCGCCTTCAAAGTCGTGCTCGCCTATTCGGGCGGGCTGGACACATCGTGCATCGTGCCGTGGCTCGTAGAGAACTACGGCTGCGAGGTGATCTGCTTCTGCGCCAACCTGGGGCAGGAGGAGGAGCTTTCCGGGCTGGAGGCGAAGGCGCTGGCCTCCGGCGCCAGCAAACTGTACATCGACGACCTCCGCGAGGAGTTCATCACGGAGTACATTTATCCCACCCTCAAGGCGGGCGCCGTTTACGAGCGCGACTACCTCCTCGGCACCTCCTTTGCGCGGCCCCTCATCGCCAAAAAGATGGTCGAAATTGCGGAGATGGAAGGCGCGGATGCGGTCTCCCACGGCGCGACCGGCAAGGGCAACGACCAGGTGCGGTTCGAGCTGACCGTCATGGCGCTCAATCCGAAGCTGAAGATTATCGCCCCGTGGCGCGAGTGGCACATCCGCAGCCGCGAGGACGCGCTGAAGTACGCGGCCGAGCACAACGTGCCGGTCACCGCGACCATCAAGTCGATCTACAGTCGCGACCGCAACCTCTGGCACCTCAGCCACGAGGGCGGCGGGCTGGAAGACCCGTGGAACGAGCCGAAAGAGGACATGTTCCAGCTCTCGCAAAACCCGGAGTGCGCGCCGGATGAGGCGGAGTATGTCGAAGTTTACTTCGATCAGGGCGTGCCGAAGCGGGTCAACGGCGAGGCACTGGGGCCGATCGCGCTGGTCGAGAAGTTGAACAAACTCGGCGGGCTGCACGGCGTGGGCCGGGTCGACATCGTCGAGAACCGGCTGGTGGGCATGAAGTCGCGCGGCGTATACGAGACCCCCGGCGGAACGATCCTCTACAAGGCGCACGAGGGACTGGAGCAAGTCTGCCTGGACAAGCAGACGCTCCAGTACAAGCAGATGCTGGCGCTCAAGTACGCGGAGCTGGTGTACAACGGGCAGTGGTTCACGCCTCTGCGCGAGGCGCTGGACGCGTTTGTCGACGTGACGCAGAAGCATGTGACGGGCGTGTCACGCATCAAGTTGTACAAGGGCAGCGCAACGCTCGTGGGCCGGAAGTCGCCCTACAGCCTGTACCGCGAAGATTATGCTACGTTCGGGGAAGAGGACGTTTACAACCAGAAGGACGCGGAGGGCTTCATCAAGCTCTTCGGCCTGCCGATGAAGGTCGCGGCCATGCTCGACGTCGAAGGGACGGGGAAGAGCAAGCACGAGGCGCCGGACTACAGCGCGTTCAAGCGCGACTGATTGTCGAGAGCGCGCGGCCATCTCGTATAAGGGAAGTCG
>CAZPTI010000098.1:0-389 GCA_964588925.1 uncultured Anaerolineales bacterium
AACGGCAGGTTTCGCAATGGAGCTTATGCGATGCCTGCCGTTTATTGTATCACTTCCGTCCAGCAGTTGAAGGCGAAGGAATTACATTTTGCTCAGCCCATACTAACCCTGCGCAGTTCTTTCGGCAATCAAGTCATCAACGGCGCTGCGGGGAGGGGAAAGGTGCTTTCCTGCGCCTAACAACCGCCTGGCTAACTCCGCGCGCGACGGAATGACCTCTACGATAGCAGCATCGTCGCGACCTTCTACAAACTGCCAGCGCAGACGACTGCCCGGCTTAACTCCCAGCCGGTCTACAACCTCCGCGGGTATCGGCAGCATGTTGGACTCTGTAACTATCGAGATCATCGAACCTATGCCATCTCTTGCTTTTGTAGAGCGGGCAGACA
>CAZPTI010000098.1:399-15727 GCA_964588925.1 uncultured Anaerolineales bacterium
TATCGAACCATTGGAATCGAGCCTTCAGGCGGTTGACTGGCTAAAGCCTCGAGTCCGGAGTCCGCGTTATCTCCGTTTCGTCTACGAGCAACGGGATCAACTTTCTGCGAGCTTGTATCCGCGTCCGCGCACCGTATGCAGATGCTTCGGGTTGGCCGGGTCCGGCTCGATCTTCTGGCGCAGGCGGCTGATGAGTTTTTCGATGCGCGCGTCGTCGACTTCGTCGATGTAGCCCTCGCCCCACACCGCTTCGACTACGTCGTACTTGGAGACGATCTTGCCCATGCGACCGTAGAGCAGGAGCAGCAGGCGGTATTCGAGGTTGGTGAGCTCGGGGATCTTCTGGCCGTTGACCCACACCTCGCCGCTCTCCGGGTCGACGCGGAAGACCTGCGCGCCGGCGGGACGTCGCGCGGCGTTTTGCCGGTTCAGGAACTCCTCAAAACTGCGCGAGAAAATCTTCGGCTCCGCGCCGCCGGTCACGACGAGATGCTTGGCAACCACGCAGTCATAGCCCGGCCCGCGCAGGTTCTCGCTGCCCGCGACCACGGCCAGCAGCGCGTCCTGCTCCGGCTCGGTCAGGTCGTTCCAGATTTTGCGGCATTCGCCGAGGACGTTCAGGTCCTGCGCCATCACTTCCGTCGCGCGGCGGTGGATGATCGAATCCTGCGAGCGGTCGCGCTGCGGCTTGCCGGTTAACATGCCGAGGATGCGGCACGTAGTTTCGAGCAGCGCGGGATGGCCGCCGCTCCACAAACGAATAAACGTCAGGTCGTCCTCGCTGAACGTGACACCCTCTTCGCGCGCGTAGCGCGTGGCAAGCTGGCGCACCTGCTCCTCTTCCAGCATGGAGAGATAGAGCACCTGGCGCTCGAACAACTCGACGAACTCGGCCACATCCGGGTCCTGCCGCACCTGTTCGAGCCGCCGATTGGTCGCGGTGACGTACGTGAGGCCGTCCTGGTGGCGGTCGCGCAGCGCGCGCAGGTTGAGGAACACGCGGCCGTCGATGCCTGCGACCGGGCCGTCGACCTCGTCGAAGAGGAAGACGACTTTTTCCTTGAGCTGGTCGCCGATGCCGGCCATGCCCTGCGCGAAACGCAGCGGAATCTCGAAGGTGTTTGTGGGGGCGATCAGCGAAGTATACGCGGCTTCAAGCTGGCGCAGCACCTCGCCGTTGACCTTCTGGCTGCGAATCGCTTCGATGGACGCGCGGAGCACTAATTCGTAAAACGCGTGCTCGCTCATCACGAGCATCTGATTGAAGTCGATGTAGACGAAGAGGTAGTCGGGCGCGTCGCTGCCGAGATGCTGCGCCTGCACCTGCGCGTCGCACAGCGCGCGCAGCGTGGCCGACTTGCCCAGGTTGCTCACGCCCACGACGGAAAGGCAGTCCATGTCGCGCACCGCTTCAAAGATGCGCGCCAGGTCGGCGTGTCGCGGGAGGTAGATCCATTCGCGCGGCTTCGTCAACATCGTCTCGCTTTTCCTTACCAGAACAGGCTTTTTGCCACAGAGGTCACAGAGAACGCAGAGGGGCCGCAAGTTAGGAAACTTGCGCTACGAACCTCTGCGCTCTCTGTGTCCTCTGTGGCAAACGTTATCTACGTTTGCCGTGCTTCGCCGGTTGCGCTTTCGGCGCGGAGGCGTTACGCGCGGCCTGCTGCGCAGGCGGCGGCTGGCCGGGGGCGCCGGCGCCGGCCGGAGCCGTGGCCGGCGCGCGGCCCGCATCCTCGCGCATGTGGCACTGCTTGTACTTCTTACCGCTGCCGCACCAGCACGGATCGTTGCGGCCAAGCTGGCCCTTGTTGCTGGCGCGGGCCGGCTGGCTGGCGCCCTCGCTGCGGTTCGTCACCATCTGGCGCACGGGCGGCGCAGGCGGGCGCGTCATCAACTGGACGTGGAAGATGGAGTAGGCGATGTCGTGCGAGATCGAATCGACCAGCTCGCCGTACATCTCGCTTGCCTCGCGCTTGTAGGCGACGAGCGGGTCCTGCTGCGCGAATGCGCGCAGGCCGATGCCCTCGCGCAACTCGTCCAGGTCGGTCAGGTGGCGAATCCAGCGGTTGTCGACGATGCGCAGCATGACCAGCCGCTCCAGCCGCCGCATGTCCGCCTCGCCGATGGCCTGCTCGCGCTCGTCGTAGGCCCGCTCCGCCATTGCGACCAGCTCGTCGGCCAGTTCGCGCGCGTTCAGCGTGCGCCACTGTTCCGGGTCGAACCGCTCATGCAGCGGGATGATCTTGTTGACCTCGCCGGCCAGCGCGTCCAGGTCCCATTCCTCGCGCTCCAGTGGAATCGCCTTGCCGCTCTCGTTGTCCGTCGTGATCACGTCGACCAGCTTGCGGAGCTCGTCCTCGATCATGCCCATGATCGTCGGGCGCATGCTCGGCTCGCTGAGGATTTGACGTCGCTGCGCGTAGATGACCTCGCGCTGCTTGTTGACCACGTCGTCATACTGGAGCACGTGTTTGCGGATGTCGAAGTTGTAGCCTTCGACGCGCACCTGGGCGTTCTCGATGGCCTTGCTGACGATGCCATGCTCGATGGGCACGTCTTCCTCAAGGCCGAACCGCTCCATGATGCCCGCAACGCTCTGCCCGCCGAAGCGACGCATGAGGTCGTCGTCGAGCGCGACGAAGAAGCGGGAGGAGCCGGGGTCGCCCTGGCGACCTGAACGGCCGCGCAACTGGTTGTCGATGCGTCGCGCCTCGTGGCGCTCCGTGCCGAGCACGTGCAGGCCGCCCGCGTCGATGACCTTTTTGCGGTCGCGCTCCACCTCGGCCTTTGCCTCGGCCAGCGCCTGAAGCCAAACCGGATCGTCCTCTTTCAGCGTGGCGAGGTCGATTTCCTGTTTGCGCAGCCGCTCACGCGCGATGCCGTCCGGGTTGCCGCCGAGCAGGATGTCGACGCCGCGGCCGGCCATGTTCGTCGCGATGGTTACGGTGCCGGGGCGACCGGCCTGCGCGATGATGCCCGCCTCGCGCTCGTGTTGTTTCGCGTTGAGCACGTTGTGCGGCACGCCCTTGCGCTTGAGCAGGTCGGCGAGCATTTCCGACGTTTCGATGGCAACCGTGCCGACCAGCACCGGCTGCCCCTTCTGGTGCAGCGCCTCGATCTCGTTGACCACCGCGCGGAACTTCGCGCGCTGCGACTTGTAGACCTGGTCGGGGTAGTCGGCGCGGATCACCGGCTTGTTCGTCGGGATGGCAACCACGTCGAGGTTATAGATTTTGCCGAACTCTTCCTGCTCGGTCAGGGCCGTGCCGGTCATGCCGGCCAGCTTCTCGTACATGCGGAAGTAGTTCTGGAACGTGATCGTGGCAAGGGTAAGCGACTCGCGCTGCACGCGGACACCCTCCTTCGCCTCGATGGCCTGGTGCAGGCCCTCGGAGAAGCGGCGGCCGTGCATGAGGCGACCCGTGAACTCGTCGACGATGATGACCTCGCCGTCCTTGACAATATAGTCGCGGTCGAGCGCGTAGAGCACGTGCGCGCGCAGCGCGTTGTCCAGATACGGCGTCTTTTCGTAGTTTTCCGGGTCATACAGGCTTTGCCCCGCGGGCAGGCCGATGAGGCTTTCCACGCGCGCAATGCCCTCGTCGGTGAGGGTGACGATGCGATCCTTCTCGTCGACCTTGTAGTCGGCCTCGGGCCGCAGCCGCCTGACCACCTGCGCGAACTTGCTGTACAGGTCGGACGACTCCTGCGCCTGGCCGGAAATAATCAGCGGCGTGCGCGCCTCGTCGATGAGGATGTTGTCGACCTCGTCGACGATGGCGTAGTGCAGGTCGCGCTGCACCATCTCGGACAGGTCCGTGACCATGTTGTCGCGCAGGTAGTCGAAGCCGAATTCGTTGTTGGTGCCGTAGGTGATGTCGGCCTCGTATGCCTCGCGCCGCGCGACGGGGCGCAGGTACCGGTAGCGGTCATCGGCGTTGGGAAAGTCCGGGTCAAAGACGAATGAGCCGAGGTCGGGGTTGGCCGCGGCGGACTGGATCACGCCGACCGAGACGCCGAGCTTGTGGTAAATCGGCCCCATCCACTGCACGCCGTACTTCGAGAGGTAATCGTTGGGCGTGACGAGGTGCGCGCCGCGGCCGGTCAACGAATTCAGATACAGCGGCAAGGTCGCGGTCATGGTCTTGCCTTCGCCGGTCTTCATTTCGGCGATCTTGCCCTGATGGAGCACCATGCCGCCGATCAACTGCACGTCGAAGTGGCGCAAGCCGAGCGTCCGTTTGGCCGCCTCGCGCACCGCAGCGAACGCGCGCGGGAGAATTTCTTCCATCGCGTCGGCTTCGGTCTGCTTGAGCTCGCGGCGGAGCCGGTCGACCTCGACCTGATCCTGCGCGCGCAGGGCGGCGTCGGTCTCCTGCGCGAGGATCATGCGCGCCTCGGCCAGGTCTTCCTTGAGCGTACCGACGGCCTCCGCGATATGCTGGCGGAATTCCTCCGTCTGCGCGGCCAGGTCCGCGTCGCTCATGCGCTCGAATTCCGCTTCGAACGCGTTGATTTTCTCGACGACCGGATTCATCCGCTTGACTTGCTTCTCGTTCGGGTCGCCGAAGACTTTCGTTACCAGGTTCTTGAACATACTTCGTCAGTCTTTCTATTCGTTGAACAATTCGCCCACCGACCGCCCGTCGTGGATGCGCGAGATAACGTTGGCGATGAGCGGCGCGACGGGGATCACCTCGATCTTGCCGCCGCTGCGCCGGCATTTGTCGTCTGAGATGTCAACCGTGTCGGTCACGACGACCTGACACAACTCGCTCTCGCGAATCCTGTCCGCGGCCGGCTCCGAGAAGACGGCATGCGTGGCGCACGCGCAAATGTCCAGCGCGCCCTGCTCGCGGATGAACTTGACCGCCTTGACCAGCGTGCCCGCGGTGTCGATTTCATCGTCGACGATGATGACGTTCTTGTTCTCCACATCGCCGATCAGGTTCCACACTTCGGTGCGCGCGCCGTCGAGCGAGCGCCGCTTTTCGATCACAGCGAGCGGCAGGTCGGTCTTCTCCGCAAAATTGCGCGCCCGGCGCAGCGCGCCGATGTCGGGCGAGACCACCACGGCATTTGGCACCGGGTGCGCCTGGAAATGCTCGACAAAAAGGCTCAACGCGGGCAGCTCGTCGATGGGGATCGAGAAGAAGCCCTGGAGCTGCTTGGCGTGCAGGTCAACCGAGACGACGCGATCCGCGCCGGCAGTGGCGATCAGGTCAGCAACGAGGCGGGCCGTGATCGGCACGCGCGGTTGGTCCTTCTTGTCCGTTCGGCCATAACCGTAATACGGAATGACCGCGGTGATGCGGCCAGCGGAGTCGCGGCGCAGCGTGTCAATGAAGATGAGCAACTCCATCAGGTTGTCGTTGACCGGCGCAGAGGTCGGCTGGATCACGAAGACATCTTTCGCCCGCACACTCTGTTCGAGCCGCACGAACGTGTTGCTGTTCGGAAACTGCTTGATCTGAACGCCGCCGAGCGTTGCGCCCAACCGCGCGCCGATCTCGCGCGCGAGGCGCGGGTTGGACGTGCCGCTGAACACCATCAGGTCGCCATACATCTTCACGGACATGCTCGCCCTCCTTGTCTCATGCGGGGCTGATCACCTTCCGATCACCGTACAGGCGCTTGTAGTACTCCTTGAACTCGCCGGACTTGATCTTGCGCCACCACCATTCATTATCAACGTACCAGCGCACGGTTTTGCGGATCGCTTCCTCGTGCGTGTGGCGCGGCTCCCACCCGAGCGCCCGGAGCTTGTCGACATTGAGGCAGTAGCGCCGGTCGTGGCCGGGGCGATCCTCCACGTGGCGAATCAGCGACGAAGGCTTGCCGAGCTCGTCGAGCAGGATTTCGACCATGCGCAGGTTTTCCATCTCCCCGCCGGTGCCCACGTTGTAAATCTCGCCGATCTGCCCGCGGCGCAACACGACGTCGATACCCTCGCAGTGGTCCATGACGTATTGATAATCGCGACGCTGCTTCCCGTCACCGTATACTGGCAGCGAAATGTCGTCAATGGCGTTCGTTACAAAGAGGGGAATGACCTTTTCGGGATACTGGTATGGGCCGATGTTGTTCGCCCCGCGGGTGATGGTGACGGGGAGGCCGTAGGTAATGAAATAGGCGATCGCCATCAGGTCGCCGCTGGTCTTGCTGGCCGCGTAGGGGCTGCGCGGCGCGACGGGGTCGGTCTCCACCGAGCGATGGTCGCCGTGAATGTGGCCGTAGACTTCATCGGTCGAAATCTGGTGGTACCGCTCCAGCTTGAGGTTCTTGGCCGCTTCGAGCAGGACATATGTGCCGTAGACGTCGGTCTGGATGAAGGCATCCGGGTCCATGATGGAGCGGTCGACGTGGGTCTCGGCCGCGAAGTTGACGATGGTGTCGATGTTGTGGCGGGTCAGCGCGTCGGTCACCGCGGCGGCATCGCAGATGTCGCCCTTGACGAAGCTGTAGCGCGGGTCGTCCTTCACGTCCAGCAGATTGTCCGGGTTGCCTGCGTAGGTCAGCTTGTCGTAGACGAGGATGCGGGTGTCGGGATATTTGTCCAGCATGTAGCGGACGAAGTTTGAGCCGATAAAGCCGGCGCCGCCTGTGACCATGATATTTTTCATCGACGTTCACTCTCCTAATGGAAAGGGCGAGTTGCTGCCAACCCGCCCTCAGACAGTCTTGCTGCCCTATGCGCTACGCCGCGAGATAGTCGCGCACCGCGGCTTCGCCCGTGACATTGACCAGCGCCGCGCCGACGATGCGCGCGCCGACCTGTTCCAGCAGTTCTTTGGCGCGCTGAGCTTCGTCGCGCTTCGTAACGCCTGCGGTCACGGTGAGCAGTACGCCGTCGACCACGGCTGCGAGTTCGGCCGCGTCGGTCGCGACGGTGACGGGCGGCGCGTCGAAAAGGATGACGTCGGCTTCGCCAGTCAATCGGCGCACAAGGCGCGCCATCGCGGGCGAGGCGAGCAAATCGGACGACACTTCTACGGCTGGACCCGCGGGGAGGACCAGCAGGCCGGGAACTTCGGTCGCTTGCAGCGGCAGCGCAGCCTCTGTGTCCTTGATCGCCGTGGTGACGCCCTGTGTTGCGGGCACGTTGAACAGCGCATGCTGGCCTGGATGGCGCAGGTCGCAGTCGACGACGATGACGCGCTTGCCGACCTTTGCGTAGGTTACGGCCAGGTTGGCGACCACGTGCGGCTTGTCCTTCGACGGACCGGCCGCGGCGACCAGAATGGCGCACAGCGGTTCGTCCTTGCCCGCGGACATCAGATTGACGCGCAGCCGCCGGTAAGCTTCGGCCACGGCGGAAGTGGGGGCGGTCAGGGTTGCGAGATTGAGGGCCATAGTGTTCCTTAGCGCTGCTTGCCGGGGACCGGGATCGCGCCGAGCACGGGCAGGCCGGTCGCGCGGCGCAGGTGGTCGGGGGTCGCGAGAATATCGCCGGCCATCCATTCGAGCAGGAGGACGATCAGCGCGCCGACGAGCGCGCCGAGCGCAAAGCCCGCAATGAGATTCATGCGCACGTTGGGGCGGTACGGCGGCGCGTCGATGACGCTGTCGACCAGCTTGACCTCGATGCGGTTGTCCTTGTCGAGCGTGTTGTAATACGCGGTGCGCTGATTAACGTACAGTTCGGCCATCGTCAGGACAATCTTCGCGGCCACCTGCGGGTCCTCGTCGACCGCGTCGATGCGGATGGCGAAGTTTTCCGGCTCCGCGCTGACCGTCAGCTTGGCGAGGAGGTCGTAGGAGCTCATGTCGAGGCTGGCCGCGTCGATGACTTGATTCGCCATGTTGTGCGTGTTGATGTTGAGCACGAAGCTGCGCAGCAGGTCCTTCGCGCTGGAGCCGAGGCCCCAGTCGGGCCGCGCGGGCACCGCGCTGATGCGCGCGGTGGCGCGATAGGTCTTCGTTTGCAGCAGGCTTAGTCCCCCGGCGAGGATCATGGCAACCAGGGCGGTGACGAGGATGATCCAACCGCGACGCTTAAGGATGCTGAGGTAAGCGCGTAAATCCATAAGACTCCTTCCCCGTGATTTTATCACGCCACGAGTGATCTGGCAAAAGGGTTGGCGGTTTTGGGAGCGCACGCGTAAAGGTGTACGATAGCGCGGCTTGTGATGGTTGCCGCTGATGTATCACTTGTAAAGGTGACGCTGCCATGTCCGAACCCGTTCCCACGCCCGTGCGCGTGCCGATTCAGATCCGCTGGCGCGACCTGGATGCGCTCGGCCACGTGAACAATGCCGTGTTTATCACGTATTTCGAGTTCGCGCGGCTGGCGTATATCCGCGAGCTGCTCGGCCCGGACGCGGAGATCGACCGGCAGACCATGCTGCCCGTCGACTTCCAGTTTATTCTGGCGGAAGTGACGTGCTCCTATCGCTCGCCTGTGACGCTGGAGGATAAGCCGGTGGTGGAAATCTGGGTGTCGGAGGTGGGGCGGAAGAGTTTTGTGTTTCAGTATCGGATGACGGACGAGCGGAGCGGGCGGCTGCTGGCGGAGGGGAGGAGCGCGCAGGTGTGGTATGACTATCGGGCGGGGATGAGCCAGGTGATACCGGAGGAGATTATCGCTCGGTTCGAGGCGAAGCAGGACGGGAAGCTAGCGCGCGGATGAAATAGCGGCTACGTTAATATGGGGGGATTGTCGCGATAGTAAAGCAACTCTGCCGCGCTCGCGCTCGTCCTCACGCGCGGCCCGAACTTGTATGTCGTGATCCCCTGTCTCAGCCCGCGTAACCATCACTCAATCTCGATCACTGACCGCTCTCGGTCGAGCGCCCACGTCCTGCCCTGCATCGCGCTCACGCCCAACACGAAATCCGCTCGCAGCCCCGCCACCTGCTCCAGCGCGCGCATGTCGATCACCAGGAAACGGCACTCGCCCAACGGATACTCGCCTATCTTCAACGAGTTGCCCACATACGTCGGCAGCATCATCTTCGCGCCGGTCGGGTCTTCCGCCTCCAGCGGTTCGGCCGCAGTCACTCGATCTTGCAGCCGGCTAAGCGCAGTCGCATTCAACACCGACATCGCCGCGCCGATGTCAAATGCCGCGGTAAGCGGCTGCTCGCCGAGCGCCATCTGGAAGAGCGGCGCGCCGAACGAGTAATCCGCTTTGACAGCCACGCGAGGGGCGAGCCGCTCAGCATCCGCGAAAGCAATTGTCCCTGTCAGGAAGTCCAGGCGCAGGGGATAGCGCAGCAGCATGTCACTGCCGAGCGCGGCAAGCACTTTGAACGGGAGCGCGTCGAACCCGCCGAACTGATCGGGGAGGGCATCGACCTCGATATCGCGGAAGAACTGGCCCAGAAACGCGAGCTCGTCGATGCGGACGCGCGAAACAGTGGCAGCGCCGAATGCGACGCGCATCTCTCGCGTGCCGACCTTCTCGAACGGTCCCGCATAAGATTGCCGGACGCTGGAATGACGCGCGCCTGTATCCAAATGGGCATATCCAGTCAACGCGCCGATGCGGATAGGGGCGAACAACCTCAGATCGTGTAGCGTAAACTTCTCGGCCATCGGACTCGGCTCCTTTGCCCACCAAACCCGCCCAAAATGAAGCGCGTTATGTGCCAGGCACTTGCGAAGTGTCTGGCACATGGGGGGAGAACTTCCATTATTATAGCACAATAAAACGGCGAGAGCCGTCGCCAGCATCCTGCGACGGCTCCCGCCAATAACTTAACCCCTCAAACAACCTGGTTTCTCGTTCTTACCCCTGCGCTTGCGCCTGCTTCGTCCCGACCTGGATCACCTTCGGCTTGGCCGCTTCTGCCTTCGGGATGATCAGCGTCAGCAGGCCGTTGTCGTAGCGCGCCTCCGCGCGGTTGGCGTCGACCGGGATGTTGATGTTGAGCGTCCGCTGGAACTTGCCGTAGGGCCGCTCCTGCATCACGTAATCGACGTTCTCCAGTGGGCGCTGGCGCTCGCCGCGGATCGTCAGCGTATCACCTTCGATCGTGATCTCGACGTCCTCCGGCTTCACGCCGGGCACGTTGGCGAGGATGACGATCTCCTCGGCGGTCACATACGCATCCAGCGGCAGCCGCATCATGCGCTCGCCGCTGTTGCCGTTCTGCTGGCGCCGCGCAGGCGTGAAGCTGTCTTCAAAGAGCCGGTCCATCGCCTCGCGCAGCGACACCGCTTCGCGGAAAGGATCCCAACGCATCATCTCAGCCATCTTGACCACCCTCCGTTATTAACCGTTGTTCGACTTGCTCGAAATCTGGACCCGCTTGACCTTAGCCTCTTCGGCCTTGGGCAGCTTCAGCGTCAACACGCCGTTCTCGAAATCGGCCTGGCAGGCATCCGTGTTCACGCCCGCCGGCAAGGTCACCTGGCGAGAGAAGCTGCCATAGCGGCGCTCCTGCCGGTGCCAGTTGCGCTTCTCGTCCTTTTCCTCGGACTCGCTTTTGAACTCGCCCTTGACCGTCAACAGATCGCCGGTCACGGTGACTTCGATGTCTTCAGGCTTGACGCCCGGCACCGCGGCCTTCACCACGACTTCGTTTTCGGTCTCGTACATGTCCATCGGCAGCATCCCCGCGCCCGATTCGCCATTGCCGAAGAACCCGGGCCGGAGAAAGCTCTCCTCAAACAGCCGGTCCATCGCCTCGCGCAGGCTCATCATCTCGCGGGCCGGATCCAAACGCACCAGGTTAGCCATATCTCAATCCTCCTGTTGCAGTTCGCTACGGTTTCGATACATCCGGGCCACTCACCGTGGCCGCATAGCTTTGTCGATTGTGAGGATAAGCTTGCCCTGTTAGAAGCGTATTGGATCAGCGTTAGAAATTCGTAAGCGCAGTTCGTAGTGCGCGCCAAAGCGCGCCGCGCATTGACGCCGCGCCTCTTTGCGTGTATTCTCACACGCATGTTTATAGATGAAGCGAAGATCTACGTCAGGGCGGGCGACGGCGGCAACGGCGCGGTCGCATTTCGGCGCGAGGCGCACGTGCCGCGCGGGGGGCCGAGCGGCGGCAACGGCGGACGCGGCGGCGATGTGTATGTTGAGGCGGACCCGCAGCAAAACACGCTGATCGCCTTCACGCACAAGATTCATTTCCGCGCGGACAACGGCCTGCACGGGAGCAGTAAGAACCAGACCGGCGGCAGCGGCGCGGATCTGGTGATCAAGGTCCCGGTCGGCACGGTCGTTTACGAGGTGGAGACCGGCCTGCTCATCGCGGACCTGGTCGAGCCAGGCATGCGCGCGCTGGTGGCGGCCGGCGGACGCGGGGGACGCGGCAACTTCACCTTTCGCTCAGCGACGAACCAGGCGCCGCGCATTGCGGAGAACGGCGAGCCGGGCGAAGAGCGCGCGCTGCGGCTGGAGCTCAAGCTGTTGGCGGACGTGGGCATCGTCGGCATCCCGAACGCGGGCAAGTCGACCCTGCTCAGCCGCATCAGCGCGGCGCGGCCGAAGATCGCCGACTACCCGTTCACCACGCTCGAACCCAACCTCGGCGTCGTGGTGGTCGACAACCGCGATATGGTCTGGGCGGACATCCCCGGCCTGATCGAGGGCGCGGCTGAAGGCGCGGGGCTGGGCCACCAGTTCCTCCGCCACATCGAGCGCACCCGCCTGATCGTCCACCTGCTCGACGGCATGAGCCAGGACCCGCTCGGCGACTACGATGCGATCAACCAGGAGCTTGAGTTGTTTAACGCGACGCTGGCCGAGAAGCCGCAGATCGTCGTGATGAACAAGCTTGACCTGACCGAGGCGCTCGAAAAGTGGCCGGACGTGGCGGCCGGGCTGCGGAGGCGCGGGGTGGCCGAGCCGCTGGCGATTTCCGGTGTGTCTGGTGAGGGCGTGCAGTCGCTGCTGCGCCGCGCGGCCGATACGCTGGCCGAGTTGCCTCCGCTCCCGCGGCTCGAAGACGTTCAGCCGCTCCTTCCGCCGACGCGCGAGGAGGACATGAGCTTCTCCATCGAGCGCGAGCCGGACGGCGGCTACCGAGTCAGCGGCAGGCGCATCGAGCGCATCGTCAAGATGACGCAGTGGGACTACTACGACGCCGTGATGCGCTTCCAGCGTATCCTAAAGGCGCTCGGCATCACCGACGCGCTGATCGAACGCGGGGTGCGCGAGGGTGACACGGTTCGCATCGGCAAGAAGGAGCTTGAGTGGAGCGACTGAGCGCGCGGGCGTTGCGCGACGCCGTACTGCGCGTCGGCGTGCTCGGCGGCAGCTTCGACCCGCCGCACATCGGCCACCTGATCCTGGCGGAAGAGGCGCGCGATCAGCTTGGGCTGGATAAGGTGCTCTTTGCCCCGGCCGGCCAGCAACCGCTCAAGCAGGGGCAGAAGGTGACCGCGGCCGAGGACCGCGTGCGCATGACCGAGCTGGCGATTGCCGACAACCCCTCGTTCGAGCTATCGCGTGGGGACGTCGACCGGCCCGGCCCGCACTACACGGTGGACCTCATCGCAATTATCGCCGCGCAACTCCCTCTTCACGCCGAAGTCTACTTCCTCATGGGTTTCGACAGCCTGCGCGACCTGCCGAAGTGGCGCGAACCGGAGAAGCTCATCCGCATCGCGCAACTCGTCGCCCTCACGCGGCCGGACGTGCCGATCGACTGGGACGCGCTGGAGTCCGCGCTGCCCGGCGTGCGCGAGCGCGTGCGGCTGCTGGATATGCCCGAGTTGGAGATTGCGTCGCGGGATTTGCGGGAGCGCGTGCGGACGGGGCGGAGCATCCGGTATATGGTGACGGATGCGGTGAGGGCGTATATAGAGGAAAAAAGCTTGTATCTCTGATGCAGCTTCGCGTTTTGGCGCGGCCATCTCGAATAAGCGAATACGGGCGGGATCGAATAATCGAATTGCGCGCGACGGCATTCGATTATTCGATCCCGCCCGTATTCGCTTATTCGAGATGGCCGCGCCCTCAGCCGCTAACTGACCGTCACCGCGCCGACGCCCGTCTCGATGTCGATGTCTACTTTGTTCGCGGTCGTCTCATAATCCGGCGACTGGTAGCGGTTATCCCCACCGGGGAAGCGCGTCTGATCGACCGTCACGGAGGCAAGCCCCGCGCTCGCCTTGATGCGCGCGGCCACGCCGCCCGGCACGCGCAGGTCGACGCGCGCCGCGCCCGCCTGCACCTTCACCCGCGTGTACCCCGCGTTTGCCGGCAGCATCACTTCGGTTGAGCTTGCGCCGGTCTCCAGCTTCAGTTCGGTGAGCTTCAGGTCGCGCAGGTCGAGCATGCTCTTGCTGGCGCCGGTCTCGCATTCGAGCGAGATCGGCACGTCCGCGTTCAGCCGCACGTCCCAGTCGTAGCCGCCGGGCGCCCAATTAAGGAACGCGGCCGGCTCCACCGCCATCTTCATCTCCACGTCGAGCAGGTCGCCGCGACGCTGCGATTTCGCCTTCAGCCCGCCGCCGAACATGCCTTCCGCCACCATGCCCGCGCTCGCGCCCGACCGCACTGTCAGTTCGCCCGCGCCGTGCTGAATCTCGACTTCGGCGCGGCTTGCGCCGTCGAGCGGCACGCTGCCTGCCTGCATCTCCGCTGGCTCCGGCTTAACGAACGTGCGCGAGATGAACCACACGCCCAGCGCGATCAGGATGATGGGCCAGATCAGGTTCCAGACGCTGAAGCCAAGATTCGGCAGCAGGCCGAGATTGCTCAGCAGAAAAATCACGCCGACGAGGATGAGAACGACTGCCCAGAACGCGGATGCGTTGCGCATGATGACCTCCCCTTATGCCGCGCGGCGCTTCGACACCACGTCGATGAGGCTCAGAACGCCGAGCGCAATGAGCGCCAGCGGCCACCACTTGCCGATAAACCCGAACCCGCCGCCGAACAGCCCGCCGAGGAAAGCGCCAAACACGACGAACATAATCGCGCTGATGACCATCAGCCACAGCCCGCCGCGCACCTCGTCCCACTTGCCCTGCCACAGGCCCATGAGCAACGTGCCCACGCCGACGAAGCCGGGGATCAGCGCCCACGCGTAGGCCCAGCTTTCCCAGTTGCCGGTCTGATTCTGCCAGTAAAGCAGCAGGCCGATGCCGCCGATGATGCACGCGGGCACGGCCAGACCGGGCGTGTTGGTCAGGACGCCGATGATGAGGAACAGGACGCCGCCGGCCACGATGATGAGCGGCCAGCTAAACGCGTCGAGCCAGCCGAACAGATTCGGGATAATCTGGCCGAGCAGGAACAGGATGCCGAGACCGATGAGAATGATGCCGCCAACAAGCGCCGACCGTTGAGATGATGTCATGAGAACCTCCCCTTACGGAAAACAGCAGCCGCGCAGTCATTTGCGCGGCTGCCGGGTTTGGGCTGAGCGATCAGGGCTCCAGCGGCATGATCAGCGCCATGATGATGTACAGGATGATGCCGGAGCCAGCGCCGAAGAACACGAGCAGCGCGAAGATCAGGCGGACGACGGTCGAATCGATGCCGAAATACTGCGCCAGGCCGCCGCAGACGCCGGTCAACATCTTATCGGTGTTGCTCCGATACAGCTTCTTGCCTTCCATGTGATTCCTCCCTCCGGGTTGGCGAGCCATGCGTACGCTCGCGCCATTCAACCTACTCTACGCAGGCGCCAGCAAAGAGTTGCGCCGTCGTTGTGGAGCGGAGCAACAGAGATGCTATGCAGGGAGTCAAACTAGCCACAGAGAACGCAGAGGTCTCAGAGAGCGCATCTGTACTCTCTGAGACCTCTGCGTTCTCTGTGGCTTAGGTCGTTACGCTCCGGGGCGGGCTAGCTTGCGGACGTACACTACATCGACCGTCTCGTAGCCCATTTCCGCAAAGAGCGCACGTGAGGCGTCGTTGTGGGAATGGATGAGGGCGGAGGACACCTCAACGCCCACCTCCTCGTTGAACCACCGCTCGGCTTCTTCGATGAGCGCGCGGGCGTAGCCTGCGCGTCGGTAATCCGGATCGACGGCCAGGCGGTTAATCCACCCCTTCCGCCCATCGTGGGTAAGGATGGCGACGGCCACAAGCAGGCCCTCTGCGCGGATTCCAACTGCGCGTTGCAGCCCGCCGTCGTGCTGCTTCCGAAAAGCTTCCGGCGCGTCGCGTCCTTCGGGCCGCGCAGGCAGCCCGGCCCGCGCCCACAGCGTCAGAATTTCGTCATATTCTCCTGGTGTCAGCGTTTCTACTGCGCCAGTTTGTTCGCTATTCGCGCGCATTAAGGCTTCTCCGTAGGGTTTGCGTAGGGTAACAGTCAAATAGACGTTAAAAAGAAGTATTCTTTACATGGGGAGAGCGTCCAGTACTGTAGCCGTTGCTATGTTACTATACTACACGAGAGATGCAAACAGATTTCTCTCC
>CAZPTI010000099.1:0-15656 GCA_964588925.1 uncultured Anaerolineales bacterium
GTCTTGCCCACGCCCGGCTCGCCGATGAGCACGGGGTTATTCTTGGTGCGGCGGCTCAGAATCTGGATAGTGCGGCGCACTTCCTCGTCGCGGCCGATGACCGGGTCGAGCTTGCCCTGATGCGCTGCCTGCGTTAAGTCGCGGCCGTACTTTTCGAGCGCCTGGTAGGTGGCCTCCGGGTTCTGGCTGGTCACGCGCTGGTTGCCGCGAATGGCGGTCAGCGCAGCGAGCAACTTATCGCGGTTGATGCCCATGCGGGCGAGCAGGCGCGCGACGTTGCCGCCGGCGTCGCCTGCCAATGCCAGCAGGATGTGCTCGGTGCTGACGTAATCGTCCTTCATACGGTTGGCTTCGGCGTAGGCCTCCTGCAGGACGCGCGAAGCCTGCCCGCTCAGGCCGGGCTGGACGTTGCTGCCATAAGCCTTCGGCCGGCGGGCCAGTTCCCCCTCCAACTGCGCGGCGACCGTCGCAGGATCCGCGCCCACCTGGCGCAAGACCTCTCCCGCGACGCCGTCCTCCTGCTGCAGGAGGGCCAGCAGCAGGTGCTCGGGCTCGATCTGCGAGTGGTTGTAGCCGCCCGCAAGCTCCTGGGAGGCCAGAATGGCCTCCTGCCCGCGCTGGGTATATCTGTTCAAATTCATGCTCGTCCCCTCCGCTACTCGGTTACTGGCCTTATTGTAGGAGGGGCGCGTTAGCGGGGTGTTGGCGCGGCGTTAACGAAGTGTGTGAGCGTGAGATAGAGAGGAAACTTGTAGTTTCTACGCAGCTGGATAAATCTTGTCAAGCAAAGCGCGTGCATGGACCAGAACTTTTGACGAAAGCCACAGCGAGGACTGTGCTAGCTTACCGAGCGCTATTTCTGCAAACGCTTTGTCGATGATCTTGCGCTCCGCAGCCCAAAGCAGAACGCCGAGTGAACCATGCGCTTCAAAACCTTGCTGTTGCGCAAAGAGGCGGGCAGCAGCATCGTCGGTCAACAGCCAATCCGCTGACAACTGCCTTGCGAGAGCGATTGCCTCAGCTTCTCCGGCATCCAACAGCCCGGATTGCTGCCATTGCGCTGCCTCTGTTTGGTAAAGCTCTTCGAGCGGTTCCATAACAACCCAATCAGGAAGCGCAGTTTCGGCGGCAAGAGATCTAAACTCAAGAGCAACGCGGGGTGGAATACTAACCTGCCCTGTATGGTTCAGCAGGTTTAGAATCCCAGCTTCGTCCAAATGCAACAGGGGACCTGTATCTGAAACGACAAGCCTCAAGCGTTGTCTCGCTCCTTCCCTTGTCGGGATTGATGTAACTGCTCGACCCAGGCAATATCATCCATCTGGAATTGTTCTGTCAGGGCAAACCGATTGTGGGCGAGAAACTCGTGTAAGGCGGTTCGAATTACCTCGGTCTCATCGGCGAACCAGCCGTCTTGGACGAGGAACTTTACCTGTGTCCTGAGGCGCGCCGGTAATTCAACTTGGATCGTCTCCATTACTCCCTCCAACAGAATCTACAGCGCCCAGTATAGCATATGAGCAGTGCGCATTCAACGATTATTCTCATCGCTCTCAGTGCGGAGATTCGCCTCGAGGTCCGATAGATCGACCATCATCTGGCGCAGCTTGTCCTGTGATATTAATGGACCGATTGTGACTTCACATACGTACTCAAGCAGTACCTGAAGCGCCTTCGCAATCTTCAGACCCTCGGTCGAAGACCCTATGAACAACGTTGGTCGAGTGCGAGCCACATGACCCCTTTCACCAAAGCGCTGGAGAGCGAGAATAGCACTTCACGATTCTATGCTGATTCCGTCATTATCGGTCCTCTGTTGGCTTTGTCAAATGAAAACCGAACCTGTCAGGTGCCCCGGTCAGAGCGCCAACACCATCCCCAACTCTTCTTCGTACCACTTGCCGTTCAAGACGAAGCCCAGCCGGCGGTAGAAGCCTTCCGGCCCATCAGGCCCGGGATGGCAACTGACGAGAAGTTCCGCCGCGCCCTGCTCACGCACCACGTCGCAGACGACGTCGATCGCCTTTCGCCCGAAGCCCATCTTCTGGTACGCGCCGCCGACCATGAAGCGCCAGAGGAACCAGACCATGGGATTCCCCTCTTGCTCGTCATCCGGTCCAATGTAAAGCATGACGAAGCCGACCGGCGTTTCGTCAGCGTAGATGGCGCGGAACCAGGCGTATTTGGAGAAGTGGGCCTGGGCGATGGAGACCGCGTTGTCGGCGACGTGGGTGCGCTGAACGTCGCTCAAGGTCTTGCTGAGATTGCAGATAGTGCGAACAGTGTCCTCGGTGATCTCTCGCAGCGTGACGACGGACGCTGCTGTGACCCGGGGTGTTTCTTCAGCCATTCTTGTCTCCACGTAATCGGTTCCTGGCGCCCAGTACAAGGCGCTAACGCCAGTCCTGCGCCCACCACTCGGCGTGCGGCATGCCGCTGGCGCGAGCCGCCGAGATGATCGCTTGCGTATCGAGCGCCGCGCGGCGTAAGTCCACGGAGAGGTCCAGACCGTTTGATGTGACGACCGCATACTCGGCCCACGGAGGATTACGGCCCCGGTCGTCTTGCGCATTCTTCTCCAGCGCCAGGCCTACGCTGCCTGTGTTGATCAGAATACGGCTGTAATGGCGGCGGAACATCTGCCTGTGCGTGTGTCCGCCGGCCAGGAGGTCCGCATCGACGCCCGCAAGCACGCGATCCAGCTCTGCGTCAGGCGTGGCGCTGAGGATGGTTTCGCGGTTGGAGCGAGGCGAGCCGTGATAACAAAGCAAGCTTCTGCCGCCTTCAAGCTCGAGGCGGTAGGTGGGGACGAACTGGCGGAAGAACGCAAGGTGGTCGGCGGAGAGTTGGCCCAACATCCAGAGGTCCATGTCGAGCAGCCTCTGCTCCTGCTCGCTGTGCGCCTGATCCGCCTGGAGCGCCGCAGGATCCAGAAAGGGGTCGTCGGCGTTGCCCAGAATCACCGGGCAGCCCAGGTCGCGGAGCGCGTCAAGTGTGGGGACCGGCTGCGGGCCGAACGCGGCGACGTCGCCGAGGCATACGAGCCGGTCGTATCCTACGCGTTTCAGGTCGCGCAAGACGGTTTCGAGCGCCACGAAATTGCCGTGAATGTCGGAGATCAGGGCCACGCGCATGGTTGCCTCCCTATTTCGCTATGAGCTGCACCGCCTTGTCGGTCAGAACGTAAGTGGCGGCAGGAAATTTCATGTTGCTCTGAATGAGGCCGATTTTCCGCAATGATTCGACCAGTTCGGGGGGAACGGGTGATGGTTCGCCGCTGAGGGGGTGGAGGAGATGGGTTTTGCGGCCGTCGAGGTCGCGGTGGACCTTGAGTGTTGCGCCGTCGAGCATTGCGCGGAGGAGCGCGCGTTGGGCGGGAGTTAGTGGCATGATGGCGCCGGGAAGAGGCGCGCGCAGAGCCGCATCCTTCGACTGCGGCGGGCGGAAAAGATCGCCCGCCTCCGCTCAGGATGCTATCTCGCGCTCCACCGTCAACCCAAATCCTTCACGTGCTGCTGCAACTGGCGCTGGTTGATCTTCTGGTACTCGTCGGGCAGGATGTCGGCCATTTCCTCTTCGCTCAGGCGGATGCGGAGGATGTTGAGCGCGTCTTCCGGCGATGCGCCGTAGGCGAGCTTCTTCTTGCCGTTTTTCAGGCTGAACAGGTACATGTAGTGCGGGTTGGAGAAGCTGCTCATCGCTTATGCCTTGGTCAGCGCGCGGGCGTAGAGGCCGGAGTAGCTGCGGCTGCGTTCTTCGGGCGAAAGCTCTTTGTTGACCTCGTCCTCGTACTTGCCGGCGAGCAACTCGCGGTAGAACTTGTAGTCCACACCGATCACCTTCTCGTCGTCGGGGAAGCGGTGGTAGTTGTCCTTCGACATCTTGCTCTTGCCCTCGGCGATGAGCTGGAAGCCGAGCGCGGAGCCGGGATAGGGCGCGTAGTAGGAGATCGACGGGAAGACGCGCTTCATCCGCTTGACCATGCGCATGGTCTTGAACGCGTCTTCGGGCAGCTCGCCGGGGATGCCGAGCATGATGTTCGACCAGAACTTCGGCGGCTGCTTGCCCTGCGCCTGAAGCTCGTCGCCGAGCCGGTTGAGCAGGTCGATGGCGAAGTTGTTGTCCTCCTCCGTGCACTCCTTGTTGAGCAGGCGCAGGATGCGGTCGCTGCCTGACTCGAAGCCGATGGAGATGAGGTTCCAGTTCGTTTCTTTGACGAGCGCCTCGAACAGGTCGGGCCACTGGCGGACGGTGTCCGCGCGGCCGGCCGCCCAGTAAGTCCAGCGCTTGTTGGCCTTGCGCGGGTACTTCTCGATCCACTCCTTGAGCCAACTGGGGTTCTGGAAGAACATGGAGTCGTGGATGACGAAGGAGCCGACGCCCCAGTGGTTGTCGAGGTAGTTCAGCTCGTCGATGACCTGATCGACCGGCTTGCGCCCCATGTTGGGCACGTAGGAGCTTTCGTTGCAAAAGACGCACTGCCACGGGCAGACGCGGCTGGTCAGGATGGTGGCGACCGGGCCGGGGCCCCACCCGCATTCGGGCTCGAGCGGCCAGTTGAAATGGCGCGCGAGCTTGGCGCTGCCGGGCTTCGGCCAGAGGGTGCGATCCATCATGGGCCACTCGGCCATGCTCGGCGCAGTCTGGCCGGTGAGGAGGCGTGGGAACGCGGCCGGGTCTTTGACGAGGTCGACGATGACCTTCTCGCCCGCACCCTGGCAGATGCGGTCGAACTCCGGCACGGCGAGCATTTCGTCCGCCGCGACGGTGGCGTGCATGCCGCCGGCGAGCACCATGCCGTTCGGGTTGACCTGCTTGAACACCTGCGCGGCCTTGCGGCCGGAGGGGTAGGTGTAGCTGCGCACGTTCATCAGGGCCATGTCGTAGCCCTGGAGCTGCTGCGCGAGTTGCTCCCAGGCTGTCACTGCGCGCGTGGAGACGACGTCGGTCTGGATGCCGCTCTGATGGAGGATGGTGCGCAGGAGGCCAAGCCCGTGATCCTGCCACTGCTCGTGCGGGCCTTCGGGATGGACGAGGTCGCCCAGGTCGCCGAGGTCGATCCACACGATTTTCGCTTTGCGCTTAGCCCACGGCCAAGATAGTGCCATGCTAGAGTCCTGTCATGGAGGAATTATTAAACTGGATTTGAGAGATATTATAGCAGCGAGCGCGGCTTTCGCCAAGATCGCGGCTTTGCCTGCCGGCCGCGTCTGCGCTATGACGCTCTTACCACTCGCACAGGAGCGAACCATGACGAAGTCCGCCCAACCCGCGCCGCGGCCTCCCACTAAGACTGCCGCCACCGGCAACAAGGTTCCCGCCGCTCAAAGCCCGAAAGCTGCGCCACCGTCTCCGCTGGAGAAGCTGCCGACCGGCGAACAGAAGGGTTTCATCGTGATGGTGAACCCGAAGGAGGGGTACGGCTTTATCCGGCCCGATGCGAACCGCAACGTGGAGGGCAAGGACGTGCATTTCGCCCTGCGCCAGGTCGAAGGTCACAAGAACGTGCGCCAGGGGCAGGCGGTGAGCTATTATGTCACGCGCTCGGATAAAGGCGCGACCGCGATCAAAGTGCGCCCCGGCTCCGCATTGAGCATCCCGTACCTTAAGTTTTTGCTGATCGGCGTCGTGTCGGCCCTGCTGCTGCTCGGCGGACTGCTGATCGTGCTCAAACAACCGCAGTCGCTGCCGCTGTGGATCGCGCTCTGGGTCGCTGCGTTCAGCATCGCGACCTACGGCGTGTACGCGTACGACAAGGCGCAGGCGCAATCGAGCGGGCTGCGCGTGCCGGAAGCGGTGCTGCACCTGCTCGGCGCGCTCGGCGGGACACCCGGCGCCTTTGTTGCGATGCGCACGGTGCGCCACAAGACGAAGAAGGCGCAGTTCCAGGTGATCTTCTGGCTGATCGTGGCCGCGCAGGTCGGGTTCTTGATCTGGTTGTTGCTGTTAAGATAAGTTAGATGGAGCGCAGACCCGACGGCTCCTCGAGACCCGTCGGGGTTGTTTTTTCGTTTATGCCGCGCTTTGGGCCGCGGCTTTTCTTTTGTAGACGCCCTTCCAACCGTTGATGCGGATTTTCAGCACATCGCGGAACATGCGCCAGGTGTCCTGCAACGGATTCACGCGGCTGTCCGGGTCGTGATACCACTCGATCGGCACGGCGACCACCCTGTAGCCGCGCTGGAGCGCGATGAAGAGCGCCTCGACATCAAAGGCCCAACCGTCCATCGTGCCATCGGCGAAAACCTCGCGGGCCACCTCGCGGCGGAAGCTCTTGAACCCGCACTGCGTGTCGTGGAAGCGCGGGATGGCGATGATGCGCACGATCAAGTTGAAGACGCGGCCCATGAGGTGGCGGAAGTGCGGCTCGTTGTAGCGGTGGGCGCCAGGCCCTTCGCGAGAGGCAATCGCCACGTCATAGTTGTCCAGCTTCGGCGGCAGGAACTTGCGGACCTCTTCGATGGGCATGGACAGGTCGGAATCGGCCATAAACAGGTAGCAGCCTTTGCCGGCCATCATGCCCGCGCGGACCGCGGCCCCCTTGCCCTTAGCGCTGCGCATGACCTGGATGCGCGGATCGCGAGCGGCGTACTGCTGCGCCAGCTCGAACGTCCGGTCGCGGCTGCCGTTCTCGACGACGAGCACCTCGATTGGCTCCGGCTGCTGGTCCATGAACGCGATGATGTTGTCGAGGGACTTCGGCAGGCGATGCTCCTCATTGTACGCCGGGATGATGATGGTCAGAAGGGGTTGCTGGTCCATACGTTACTCAATGCCGAATTGCTTTACCAACGCATCAGGTTAAACAGCGCCAGGCCCGCGATGCCCTGCACGGTGAGCGCGCCGAACCATAACAGATATGCGCCGCCGCGTTGCACGTGGCGGTAGAGCCAAACGCCCACGCCGGTGTTGAACACCCACACGACGAGGCCGATTATCGGCAGCGTGAACAACTCCGATTTCGGCGCGATGCGGTCGGGCAGGCCGGCCACGTCGAAGTGCATGGGCAGGTCGGAGGACAGGTCAGGATAGCGGAAGGTTAGCGCGCCGAACATGATCAGCACGCCGAGCAAGCCCGCACCCATCAGGAAGAGCGCGGCGCGGTCGCGCCAGAGCGGCCACGTCCAGACCGGCGGGCGCTGAAGTTCCGCGTCGAGGATGCGGTTCGGGCCGAGCGCGAAACGGTCTTGCAGCGCATCGAGGAAGCGTTGTTGATCCGCGGGCGATACGCTGTAGTTCTCGCCCGTCGTAATCAACACCACTTGCTCGGAGAGCGGTCGGGCGCCATAGGCATTAATGGTTCCGAATTCTGCGGTGGAGAAGCGCCGGCGCTGAGCAACCGGCCAGTGCCAGGGCGCAGGCCCGTTAAGCGGCTGCGCCTTTGGGTTCACCACGATCCGCTCGATTTGCCCCATCGGGATGATCTGACGCGTAAGACCCCACACGATGGTGACCGCGTTGCGATCAACCCAGTACTCCAGCGTGAAGGCGCCGAGCGTGCGATAGCCAAGATAGACGATCGTCAGCACCGCGGCCAGCATGATTAAGGCCATGACAAAGCTCAACCCGTCCACGTCGCGCTCAAGGATGGCGCGCAGTAACAGCGCGTCGAGACCGATCAGGGCGAGCATGGCGAGCAGGCCGTGCCAACGGCCGGGCGTGGGGCTGGGCTTGAATGTCACGCAGGGAGTTCCTCGGCTGGATAGACGCTTATTGTAACGGCCATTCGTCCATCCGCGCTAATTGACCACGGTCCGTCATGTCAAGGTTGAGCGGCGTGATGGAGATGTTGCCGCACGCCAGCGCGCCCACGTCGGTGCCTTCTTCAGGTTCGCCCGTCGGCGGCTTGCCGCCGATCCAGAAGTAGGGGCGGCCGCGGGGGTCGGCGCGCTCGACAATGACGTCGTGGTAATAGCGGATGCCGAGGCGGGTCACGCGCACGCCGGTAATCTCGCCTGCGGGCAGGGCCGGGAAGTTGACGTTCAGCAGGCCGTAGCGCGGCAGGCCGCGCTCGAGCACCTGCGCGGTCAGGCGGGCAATGAACGCAGCCGCGTGCTCCAGGTCGCCGGTGCGCGCGCCGCTTTCGTCGTATTCCATTGACGCGGCAATCGCTGGTTTGCCAATGACCGCGGCTTCCATCGCCGCGGCCACCGTGCCGGAGTAGGTCACGTCGTGGCCGAGGTTCGCGCCGATGTTGATGCCGGAGACGACGAGGTCGACCGGCTCTTTGACCAGGCCAAGCAACGCCAGCCCGACGCAATCGGACGGCGTGCCGGTGGTGATAAACAGCGGTATATCGTCAGCCAGCGCGCCGCGGACGACGCGTAGCGGCTTGTGCATCGTCTTGGTGTGCCCCGCGGCCGACCAGTTGTGGTCGGGCGCGAAGATTGTCACCTGCCCGACGGCGCGCAGGGCCCGCGCGAGGATTGCCAGCGCGGGCGCCTGGTGGCCGTCGTCGTTCGTTACAAGGATGTGAGGCATGGGGGGAACCGCCGCGTTTACGGCCTGGCCTCCTCCTTGTCCTTATGCTTGACGAAGATGCGCACGGGCGAGCTTTTGACCATGTTGCCGGCCTTGTCGTACGCGTTCACCCAGATGGTGTGAATCTCGTGCAGTTTGCCGTCCATGACGGTCGCGCCGGAGCCGTTGCCGCTCATCACGATCACGCGCTGCGCGGTTGTGCCGTCCTTCTTCTTGTACTTCTCGGTTTTGGTCTCGCTGACGACCACCTGCTGCGTTGTGATCGTGCCGTCGGGGTTCGTGATGACCTGCGTCGCGTAGACAGTTGGGCCGCTCTTCGGCGCAACGTCCTTCATCTTGATGGTCCAGCGGACGCTGTAGGGCGCGACCGTCGCGTCACCCAGCTTCGCGCCGTCCATGAAGAACTCGACGCGGTCCATCTCCCAATCGTCCTGCGCCTCGGCTGTGATGGAAACCAATTCGTCAGTCTCCATCGTGTAGATGTCGTCAGGCGAAGGATGAATGACTTGCACCTTTGGCGGGTTGTTATCGACGACGACGGGCATTTCGTAGGTCAGGACATTGCCGCTGTTTTCCATGACGAGCAGGCGCAGCGTGTACATGCCGTCGAAGCCGGTTGTGTCCCAGAACTCCAGCGGGCCGTTGCTGATCTGCTCGCCGTGCTCGCCGCCGATGGGCGTCCAGTTGCCGCCCTGGCCGACCTCGACGCGATACGCGCGGAAGTCGGCGGAGCGCGCGTTGCCGGTGATCTGCACGCCGCCCTTGACGCGCGCGCCGATGGTGGGGACGCCGATCTGCACGTCGCTCGCCAGCTCGCCGCCGCCGCAGGGGCCGTCCACTTCGACCGGCGGCTGCGCGATGCCCTGGGCGCGCACCCAGTCCGCCGCGTTTGAGCCGAACACCTGGAAGGTGACGCGCTTGATCTGATCGGGCGGGGTGCATGCGGAGGCGCGCTTGCCGTTCGACGCGTTGATCTCGAACGCCTGGTAGATGTTGTCCTGCTGCTTCGGCTCCTTGCCGCGGATGAACAGATCCACCGTGGTCGAGGGGCAATCGGGCGTGGGCAACAGGCCGGATGGCACGCAGACGCGCACCTTGGCGATGCCGGGCGGCTCAGGCCAGCCCTGCGGCGGCAGCCCTTCGACCGCCTTGGCGAGCACCTTGTGGAAAATGGGCGCGGCGGTCAGGGAGCCGTCGGCCAGCTTCATGGCCTTGTTGTCGCTGTTGCCGGTCCACACGCCCACCGCGACCTGCGGCGTGTAGCCCATTGTCCACGCGTCGCGCCATTCGTTCGTGGTGCCGGTTTTGGCTGCGACGGGGCGGTCAGGCAGGACAAGGTAGTTGGCGTACGAGCCGAACGCAACCGGACGCGGGGTCGGGTCGCTCATGACATTGTTCAGCAGGTACATTGGCGCGGGGTCAACCACCCGCTCCGTGGACGCTTGCGTGTACTCGTCGATGACCTTGCCGTCTTTGGTTTCAACCTTGAGCACCGTCACCGGGTCAAGCTTGCGGTAGCCGGGGCGCTGGAGGTCTTCGGGGATCGGCTTGCCGGCCATGACGCCCCCGTTCGCAAAGACGCCGAAAGCGTAGGTGTGGTCGAGCAGGGAGACCTGGCCGCCACCGAGGGTGAGGCTCAGGCCGTAACGGTTGAGCTCCCAGTTCAGGCTGCTGACGCCGACGCGGCGCGCGGTCTTGATGACATTAGCGACGCCCACCTGGTCCATGAGCCAGACGGCCGGGATGTTGTACGACCGTTGCAGGGCCTGGCGCAGCGACTGCGGGCCGTGGTACTTGCGGTCGTAGTTTTCCGGCACGTAGGGCGGGTTGCCCGGATCGGGGAAGACGGTGCGCGCGTCCATCGCCATCGAGGACGGCGCGAACGCGCCTGACTCGAATGCGGTCAGGTAGGTGTAGGGCTTGAAGGAGGAGCCGGGCTGCCGGGGCGAGACGGCCATGTTGACCTGGCCGTCGATGCTCTCGTCGAAGTAGTCGAGGCTGCCGACCATCGCGAGGACTTCGCCCGTGGGCGGGCGCATAACAACTACAGCCGCGTTGCCGGTCTCGTGGTCAAAGTCCTGCTTCCTGGCTTCGGGCACGGCGGGGAAGTTCGGCAGGTCGTTGCGGCATGGCTTGGGCGCGGGGCCTTTCGAGCCCTTCATCGAGCCAATGTGGCTTCGCGCGACGCACTCGGCGTACGCCTGCAAGTCCCAGTCCAGCGTTGTGTAAACCCGCAGACCGTTCTGCCAGATGTAGTAGGGGTCTTCGGGCGTGTTGTACTGCTGCTGGATTTGATCGAGCACGTAGAGCGCGAAGTGCGGCGCGTCGTCGGGCACCTCGAAGCGCTCCTGCGCGGATTCGCGCGTGTACTGCCAGAGCGGACCGGGCAAACGCTTGGCCGCGTCGGCTTCCTCTTTGGTGAGGTAGTCGGCCTTGACGAGCGCGTTCAGGCCGCGCGCAGTGGCGGGGCGGTCGCCGGAGGCGATGAGCGGCAGGTCGCCCTGGCTGAGCAGGCCTTGTTCGACGAGCTCAGTTAGCAGGGGGGTGTTGAAGTAGCGCGTGGCCGCGGCGGCCTGGTCGGGCGTCAGATAACTGGCGTCGACCATCGCAGCGAGCACTTTGCGCTGGCGGCGGTAGGCGTCGGCGGGCGCCTGGAACGGGTTCAGGCCGGGGTACTGGGGGATCGCGGTGAGCACCGCGACCTCGTCAAGGGTCAGGTCGCGCACGTTCTTGTTATAGTAGACCTGCGCGGCGGCTTCGATGCCGTACGCAGCGTTGCCGTAGAAGTTATAGTTGATGTACCACTCGAGGATCTTTTCCTTGCCCTCGCGGCCGGGGTACTTGCGCGTGATCTCGATGGCGAGGATCGCTTCCTTAAGCTTGCGGGCGTAAGATTGCTCGTAGCGTTCCTTTGGGTCGATGAGGACGTTCTTGACCAATTGTTGCGTGATGGAGCTTGCGCCCTGCACCTGGTTTCCGCGCAGGTTGGAGATGAGCGCGCGCGCGAGGCCGCGCGGGTTCACGCCGATGTTAGTATAGAAGTCGCGGTCTTCCAGCGCGACCGTTGCGTCCTTGATCAGCGTCGGGATTTGGTCCGCGGGCAGGTAGGTGCGGTCGCCGCGGAAGGGGCGCGGGTCGATGGACTCGTAGAGCAGGTGCGTGCCTGTGCGGTCGTAAATCTTGACCGTCTCGTAAGTTTCCTGCTCGGTCTGAATGGACGAGGGGTCGGGCAGGTTCTGCGCGAAGAGCGTGTAGACGCTGGCCGCGGAGACGGTCGTCCAGAGGACCGTGGAGAAGATCAGGAAAAACGTGACCGCCAGGATGCCGCCGGTGACGACGAGAAACCACTTGCCGTATTGCGGCTTGTTATGCGTCCGGCGGTAGCGGCGCCAGGATTGGATTTGCTTGGTGCGGTGCATAGTCGAGTGGATGCTCCAGAGCCGAACGTCGCGTGAGAATATCGCGCCTGTATAGACGCATTAATGACGCCCGACCTTTGTATTCGTTCCTCAGTTGCGGCCATTAGCTGCGGAAGGCCGCCTGGCAAGTCAAGAGTGCGCCCCAGGCGCAAAACATGCGGGGGGTAGTCCCACCACCCCCCGCATCGCAGCGAACCGCAGTATAGCAGAAAGTCGGCGGGCGGGCAAACGCATTACGTCACCTTCGCGCGCAGCGCGGCCTCGATGACGTCCATTTCGGCCTCCAGCGCCGACATGCCGGGGAACGCGCGATTGCGGCGCGATACCAGTAGCGCGAGTTCCATTCGTCCGGCTCGGCCATGTGGACGATGCCGTGCAGCCACGAGCCAAGCTGCGAGGGATCGTCCTGCGCGATGCGGTGCGCGCGGTCCCACTCGCCCTGCCGCAGCAGTGCCAGCCCTTCAAGTAAGCGCATGGCATCCTCCTATGCCGTCCGCTCGACGACGAGAAAGTGACTCAGGCCGAAGACTTGCAGCGGGGTGTGTTCGGCGGCGTACAGGCCTCGGCGCAGCCAGCGTCCCAGGCCGGGCCGGCGCGCGACGACGTTGTCGAAGCCGGGATAGACGACTTCGTGATGGACGACGCGCGCGGGCAGACCCTTGAAAAGATTCTTTAACCCCGGCCCGGTGTAGGCGCGGACGTGGGGCGCGAGGCGGTTGCGGAGCGGGTTGGGCAGGTAGTTGATGAGGGGCGTGTTGCCGAAGTGATATTCTCCGCGCCAGTAATGGCCGTGCGTCTCGAAGGGGTAGAGTCGGTTGGGGCAGAACATGACGATGCGCCCGCCGGGGGCGAGGACGCGCACCATCTCGGACGCGTAACGACGGTCGTCGCGGACATGCTCGATGACCTCGTGCGAGAAGATGACGTCGAAGCTGCCGTCGGCGAAGGGGAGTTCTTCGCCCTGCGCGACGGTGATGTTCGCATCGGTGCGGCTGCGCGCCTCGACCGCAACAGCGGGGTCGATCTCCACGCCGAAGACATGGGGCGAGAACTGGCGGAACCTGGCCGTGTACATGCCGACGCCGCAACCGTTGTCGAGGATGCGCGCGCCGTCGAGCTTCGCCCAGGCGCGCACCATCGCGAGGCGGCGATCCTGCCCGGCGCGCCAGACGTAGGAGGGGTGGCCGCGGCGGGCGGCTTCGTCGGCGGTGCGGCGGAAGGGTTCATGCGCGCTGTTAGTCACCGGCGGCTCCTTGCGATTGCTGTCAACTTGGTGTTGACCAGACCAGAGAAGTTTCGTATCATCGAAACAGGCTCGTGGTCGACATTATGTGGCTTCCTGACGTTGTAGACAAACTCGAAATGGAAGCGCAATGGAACGATTATGGACGATAAGCAACAAAAGAGATGAGATGCCTACGGGCAGTTTGCAGGAGATTGCGGAGTTCTGGGATACGCACGATCTGGCCGATTACTGGGATCAGACCGAACCGGCCGAATTTGAGTTTGACCGTGAGGCTCGTCATCGCTACCTTAGTTGCGGTCGATCCAGAGTTGTTGATGCGGATTCAGAAGGTCGCACGCAGGAGGGGGCTTAAGACCGAAAGCCTGATTAATCTGTGGCTTCAGGAGCGACTGGCGCGGCGCGCCGCATAGAGCGAGCGCAACGCAGCGCCAAGCCGGCGCGTCCCTTCTTTCAACTCATCCTCGCCCAAAAAGCTGAACGCCAATCGCAGGCTGCGCTCGCAGCCGCCGCAGCAGCAGAAGCGGCTGCCCGGCACGAAGGTGACGCGTTCCCGCGCCGCGGCAGCGCGTAAATCCTCGCTTTCGATTCCATCCGGCAGCGTTACCCACACGAAAAATCCGCCCCCCGGCCGCGTCCATGTGACGCCCTCTGGCATGTGTTCCGCCAGTCCGTTTAGCAGGGCAGCGCAGCGCGCTTGATACGAGGCGCGGAGGCGCGGGACGTGCGCATCGAGCAGCCCCATGCGGATGAACTCGCCCGCGGCGTGCGCGACGAGGTGGCTGAGCCCGCCGCCGCTATCGAGCAGGCCGCTGTCGTTGCAGCGGTCGACGACGGCGGGAGGAGCGAGCAGCCAGCCGAGGCGCAGACCGGGCGCGAGGATTTTGGAGAAGGAGCCGAGGCGGATGACCACGCCTGGTTCCGCGTAGCTTTGCAACGGCGGCGGGGGCGGCGCGTCGAACCAGAGGTGGCGGTAGACGTCATCTTCGAGGATGGTCGCGCTGGCAGATGCGGCGAGCGCGACGACTTCGCGACGGCGGTCGACCGGCATGGTGGCGCTGCTCGGGTTGTTGTAGGTGGGCACGGTGTAGATGAAGCGAGCGCAGCGCCCGCTCTGCCGCACTTGATGGAGCGCATCCGAGAGCAAGCCGGGGCGGATGCCGTCGCTGTCTGCTTCGACCGGCACTAACTCGAGCCCGTGGTCACGCAGCACCTTGAGCGCGAGGTGATAGACGGGCGATTCGACGAGAGCGACATCGCCCGGCTGCGAGAACAAAGTACAAACCAGATCCAACCCTTGCGAAATGCCTGCGGTGATGAACATGCGGTTGCCGGGAGGGACCGGGTCGCCATGACGCGCCAGCCAGTCGGTGAGCGGATCGGTGAGCGAGGCCGGTCCGCCGACGCGACCATAGCTGAGCGCCGCGATCCCTTGCCCCGCCAGCGCGCTATCGACTGCGGAGCGAAAGGCTGCGGCGGGCAGTAGCTCGGCTGCGGGGTGCCCCCAGCGCAGGTCGATGACACCCGGCTCAACCTCCACCTGCACGTCGCGCGGCGGGAACAGCTCGCTCATTCGCCCTCCGACAGGCGCAACTCTTCCTTGTGGCCGAAGCTGACCGTGTTGTCCGTGAGCCGGAACCACTCCGGGCGGAGCACCCAGAAGCGCGCGCGGGCCAGCGGACCGCTGAGGGTGGCCGGCCCGGCCTGGCCGGCCAGGAGGGACGCGACGAACGCGTAACGCGCGCCGTACGTCCTGATCGCACGCGCCAACTCGACGCCGGTCACGACCTCGGCGCGGCCTTTGAGTTGCAGCCCGCGGATGCCGCGCCAGTCCTGACCGTCCGCATAGACTGCGCCGGCCACCTGCGCGTGCGCCAGCATGTTCCGGCCGTGTTCGGTCCGTTCCTCGGTGAGGAAATAGAGGCAGAGATCGTCGCTCGTCGCGTAGAAGACCGCCGCGACCGCGGGCGCGCCCGCTTCGCTCACCGTCGCAAGCGCAAGTGTCGTGTGTTCGCGCAGGAAGGCGAGAATGCGGTCGCGCGTCGCCGGGTCGGTCACGCGGTGGCTCCTTCCGACGTGGCTTCGACCGCGGTCCCGCCGTTGCCGCGCAGACAGAGGTAGATGCCGCTTAGCGCGAGCGCGCCGCCGACGACCTGGCGGATCGACAGCGCCTCGCCGAGCAGCGGGACCGCGAGCAGGCCGGTGACGACGGGCTGCGCAAGGAGGACGATGACCGCTGCGGACGCGGGCAGGTAGCCGAGCGCGTAGGTGATCAGAAGCCAGCCGCCGGTCTGCGAGAGGATGCCGACCGCGAGGATGGAGAGGTACGACTTGACCGGGTAGCCGGTGAGCGGCAGGCCGAGCGCGATGCTGACCGCGAAGAGCGTGATGGCCGCGGTCAGGCCGATCAGCCAGACGTAGGAGAGGCTGCTGAGGTTGCGCCGCGCGCGTTGCGTGGTCAGGAGGTACCCCGCATAGAAGAGCGCACCGACAAAGGCCAGCGCATCGCCCGG
>CAZPTI010000100.1:0-11934 GCA_964588925.1 uncultured Anaerolineales bacterium
ATGCCCTCGGCGAGGATGGACGCCAGCGCGAGCGATTCCGCGGTCGACCAGTCGACGGCGACCTGAGCCGCGCTTTCCTCCGCGAATGCCTTCCTGCGCCGGTCGAGCACGCGCAGCAGCTTGGGGTTGACGGTGAAGCCCTTCGGCGCGGTGAGCAAATGGTCGTTCAGGCCGCGCAACTCGGCCTCCGGCACGGCGGTGTGGGCGCGGCGTGCGGCCCCGCGCGGGGGCGCCTGCGGCGGCTCCTCGTCGACGTCCTTCTCGGGTTGCAGCGCGTCGGCCACGGCCTGCAACTCGCTCAGTCGCGCCTGCATCATCTCGTCGGCCTTGCCTTCGGGCAATAACCCTCGCTGCCGCAACTCATTCGCCCACAGCGCCCGCACGCCTGGGTGCGCCTCGACCAGCTTGTACATTTCCGGCTGGGTGAAGGTGGGATCGTCGCCCTCGTTGTGCCCGTAGCGCCGGTAGCCGATCAGGTCGATGAGGAAGTCGCGCTCGAACCGCTCCGCGTATGCGTAGGCAATGCGGGCCGCCTCGACGCACGCCTCCGGGTCGTCGGCGTTCACGTGAATGACCGGTATCTTGAAGCCCTTCGCAAGGTCGCTGGCGTAGAGCGTGCTGCGCGATTCCTCCGCCACCGCCGTAAAGCCGACCTGGTTGTTGGCGATGATATGCACCGTGCCGCCGGTGCGAAAGCCGTCCGTGTTGGCGAGGTTGAGCGTCTCCGCGACGACGCCCTGACCGGGGAACGCCGCGTCGCCGTGGATGAGGATCGGCAGGACGAGGCGTTCGTCGATGCGCGGCGCGCCGGGTTGGTCGACCTTTGTGATCGCCGCGCGCGCCATGCCCTCGACGACCGGGTTGACGAACTCAAGGTGGCTCGGATTCGCGACCATCGACACGACCACCTGCATGGCTTCGCCGCCCTGGATCGCGCGCCGCGCGCCCTTGTGGTACTTCACGTCGCCCGTCCACCCCAAATCATCGCGGATCATCCACTGCTGGCCTTCGAGCGGGTCCTTGAACTCGGCCAATATCTGCGAGTACGGTTTGTTGAGCGTATGCGCCAGCACATTAAGTCGGCCGCGGTGCGCCATGCCGATGAGGATGGACGGCACGCCCTTCTCGGCCGCGGCCGCGATGACCTCATCGAGGATCGGGATCATGGTGTCCAGCCCCTCGATGGAGAAGCGCGTTTTGCCGGGATAGAACTTGCTCAGGAATTGCTCGAACGCCTCGACCTGCGTGAGCCGGTCGAGCAGCGCGATGGGGTCGATGGGGTCCTGCGGCGGACGGAAGCGCCGCGACTCGGCTGCCTCGCGTAACCACGCGCGCGCCTCGGGCTGCCGCACGTGCTCGTAATCGTGCCCCAGCCGCCCGGAGTAGACCTCGCGCAGTTGGCGGATGGCTTCCAACCCGTCCGCCGCGCGCTCACCGATCGGCCCGCCCACCAGGTGCGGCGGCAGCGCGCGGAGGTCATCTTCCGTGACGTCGTGCGCGGTTAGCTCAAGCGCCGGGTCGCCGGGAGGGGGCGCGCCGAGGGGATCGAGCTGCGCGGCAAGATGGCCGTAGTCGCGGATCGCGTTGGCAAGGTTGACGAGCCCCATGACGGTCTCGTTGCACGGCGCCACGACGGGGAGCGCGGCCTCAGTGTTGGCGCCTCTGCTATCCGTCCGAGGGGCAGGTGGCCGCGGCACTGCGTCGAAAGCGCGCCGCGTCGCCTCATCGACCGACTGCGGGTCGCGCTGATAGCGTTCGTAGAGCTCTTCGACGTATGCGGCGTTAGGGCCGGCGAATTCAGTCCAGATGTCCATGTCCACGCTCGAGCAGGGATGCAAAACGTCCGTAGCGTACATGGTTTTGCGGGGGGAATCTGTAAGGGGCTAATCAGTGAGGCGTTTTTGCCGCAGAGGGCGCAGTTAACACAGCGCGAGCCTGGGAAATTGCCTCTGTGTTCTCTACGCCCTCTGCGGCAAGACTCCCTGGAACTCAGGAACCTTGAACCGGTAGTTTCGCCAGTTGCATCACAAGCCGGAGCGCTTCATTAACCGCTTCGTCGGTCGGAAAGGCAGCGGCAACATCTGGCGCAAGCAGCACCACGTTTGTGCCTTCGGCCGCCTGTGTCACATATTTGGCCCGCACGCCGTCTTTCAGGAGCAGACCCATGTCGTATTCGGGCCGCAGATCGTCTTCCTCAGTCTCAGTTTGCTTTCTCTTCATAGCCAATGCGCTCCGTTCGAGTCAGCAGCCGCGCGCTGAAAATTCTGATGCGCCCTCTCCGCTCCGTGTGAGCGACCATCATCGCTCGACCTCTGGCCGAATGACCGACCGTGATAAAGCGCTCTTCATCTTCAGAGTGATCGGGGTCATGGACAGTTACGCTTAGCGTGTCGCGAAAAACGGTGCTGGTTAGCATCGGTTTGAGATGATGGCAAGGCCGTTACGCTAAAACCCTCGCAAATCCGTGCTAGACCGCCGCGGCAGCCCTTCACGCGGCGTGCGCTTCAGCACGACGTATTCGATCCCGTGCGCGGCGCAGAAGGCGCGCTTCTCTGGCTTGTCGCCGTCCTCGTTAACGGCGTACATATGCGGCCGCACCAGCGCGATTTCTGGCTCCGCGTCCATCCACCCCGTGCCCGACGACACCAGCGCGTGCTTGACGTAACGACAGGCGCTTACGATATATCGCCGTTCTTCCTGGGGAAAGAGCGGGTGCCCCTCGCCTTTGAGCAAGCGCACATTTGCGTCATGCCCCGCGATGACGTACAGGTCGCCGAGCTGCGCACACTCCTCGAAAAAGCGGACGTGGCCGGAGTGGAACCAGTCGTAGCAGCCAGTGACGATGACTCGCTTACGCTCCTCGTTCAGCGCGGAGGGGTCAAACGGAAGGGTGGGGAAGCCATCCAGCGCGGAATCGGCAATGACCTTCGGTTTGGCGCCATAAGCAGCGCAAAATGCGCGCCACTCCGGCCCGTCTTCGCCCTCGCGCGCCACGAATTTGACGCCTCGACTCCCTCTCCCCGGCGCGGGCAGGTGATGAATGGAAACCACCGCCCCGACGAAGCGGATCGCTTCGAGCAGGTAGCGCCGCTCGGCAAAGGGGAACTTGCAACGGCCACTCTTGCCGGCGACTTGCTCATCATCCCACAGCGCCACTGTCACCGGCCCCAGTCGCGCCGCCTCTTCGAGAAACCGGATGTCGCGCGATCGCAGATCGTCGAACGCGCCCGAAACAAGCACCTGCGTCATTCGCCGGCCCCCGTGGTGCGCACCTTTATCTGGAACCCTCCGACCACCGGCTCCTCCGACACGACATAAAGATAACCGCCGCCGCACCCCGAATACATCGCGCCGCAGTAGCGCGCCTGATAGTAGCGCAGCAGCCCCATCAGGTCCACGTCGATCAGCGGATGGCGCACGGTGTGGGGCAGAAGGGCCTCCCAGCAGCGCATTGTCTCGGCCATCGACTCGGCCAGCGCTACAGCGTCCCGCGCCAGGATCGCGGCGTAGCAGTCCTTGCCGGCTTGTCCCAGCCGCCGCACCCACGCGCGGTCGATGTTTTGGATGCCGAGCGGGCTGTAGGCTACCGGCCGTTGATTGACCGGCACCATCCAGATCATGCGCTCCAGCCATGCTGCGACGAGGGGGTCGTTGTTCGACTCGACATGAGAGGGGAAGTAACCGCCCTCGAAGTCCGCGTCGTAGTCAAGTCGGTTGACGCCGGGATAGATCAGCCCGGCCATGTCCTGCGACCCGCTTGGCTCGCTTTTGCCTGCGTTCTCCGCATCGTACAACTCGCGCACCAGCGCGGCCGGGTCGCGGTCGGGCAGCGCGTCGCCCCACAGCCGCTCGGCCACCTTGCGCGTGCTCGTGCCCATGCCGCACCGGTCCATGAAGCGAGTGGTCGGCTCCAGCGCGACCACGACCATCGAGCCGGGCGGCGTGGGGTTATGCCGGGAGATAAACGGCTGGTCGATCCATCCGCCGGCAAACGCCATGCGATAGGGGATCCGGCCGATGACGTCGGTTAATGCAGGCATCAATGCTCCGTCACGGTTTGTAGTAGGCGCTTCAGCGCCCGTTCTGCGCAGAGGGAGGCGAGCGCTAAAGCGCTTACTACGAACCTTCCGCGCCCTCGTTCTACTTCGACGCCAATCAAATGTGATCCGTGACGACCTGCTTCCCGGCCTTCCGGTCCTCGTACTGGCTCTTGATCCACGCGTACGTCTTCGCCATCCCCTCGCGCAGCGGCGTGCCCGGCTCCCAGCCCAGCACCTGCTGGATGAAGGTGTTGTCGCTGTTGCGGCCCGCGACGCCCTTCGGCGCGTCCAAGTCATATGAGCGGTTTAGCTTGACCCCCGCGATGTCCTCCACGATGCTGACCAGCTCGTTGATCGACACCAACTCACTCGACCCGAGGTTGATCGGCGTCGCGACGAGGTCATCGCAGTGCGTGATCATGTCGATGCCGGCCACGCAGTCGTCGATGTACATGAAGCTACGCGTCTGGTTGCCGTCACCCCAGATTTCGATCTCGTACTTGCCGGTGTCCTGCGCCTCAACCACTTTGCGGCACATCGCGGCCGGCGCCTTCTCGCGACCACCGTACCACGTACCATGCGGCCCGTACACGTTGTGGAAGCGGGCGATGAAGGTCTTCATGCCGCGCTCGGCCGTGTACTCCTGACACACCATCTCCGAGAAGAGCTTCTCCCACCCGTAGCCGCGCTCGGCCATTGCCGGGTACGCGTCCGATTCCTTCAGCGCGCGCACGTTCGGGTCCTTTTGCAGCAACGTATTGTACGCGCACGCGGAGGACGAGTAGAAGAAGCGTCGCACGCCCGCGCGGTACGCCGCTTCGGTCATGTGCATACCAATCAGCACGCTCCGCATGCACTCGATGCGGAAGCGCTCGATGAAGCCCATGCCGCCCATGTCCGCCGCGAGGTTGTACACTTCCGTCGCGCCCTCGCAGACGCGCCGCGCGTTCTCCCATTCGCTCACGTCGAGGCAGAGCGACTCGACGCCGGGCACGCGCTGGTACCACTGGTAGAGCGGCTTCTTGTCGACTGCGCGGATGCGGGTGTAGCCGAGGTTGTGGAAGTAGCGGGCCAACGCGCCGCCGATGAAGCCGCCCGCGCCGGTGATGACGATCAACTCGTCCTGGCCGAGGTCGCGATGGATAGTCGGATACTGAGCCATTGTTCTCTCCTAAGAATGTTCGTTGCGTGTTGAAGAAGCCGGCGCAGCGGTCGAGCGCCGGATAATGAGTTCTGTGGGCAGGACGACGTCCTGCGGTCCAGGCTGTCCCTCGCCGCGCAGCCGCGCTAGCAGCAGTTCTGCGCCGCGATGGCCCATCTCGTAGGCGGGCTGCGACACGACGGTCAGGAACGGATCGAACAGGAGCGCGGCGGGCAGGTCGTCGAACCCGGCGAGCGACACGTCTTCCGGCACGCGCAGGCCGCGCTCACGGAGCTCGGCGAACGCGCCCAGCGCGATGAAATTGTTCGTGGCAAGGAAAGCGGTCGGTCGCGGATGAAGAGCGAGAGCGGCGCGCGCCATCTCTGCGCCACTCTCGGTTTCCGGCGCGCCATACAGGAGGCGATCTTCTGCAAGGGTCAGCCCAGCGTCAGCAAAGGCGCGGCGCGCGCCCGCAACGCGCTCGACGGTGACGGACACTTCCGGCGAACCGGCCAGGACCGCGATCTCGCGATGACCGAGTTGGAGCAGGTGATTGACCGCGTGATACGCGCCACCTTCGGAATCGCAGCGCACTGTGTCGACCGGCGCGCCGGTGACGGCGCGGTCCAGCACGACGACTGGCTTGCCGCGCGCCAGCGCCGCATCGAGCGAGCGTGAGGATGCGCGCGCGGGCACGAGCAGAATGCCGTCCACCTGCCGCTCCAGCAGCATGCGGACGTAGCGCGCCTCTTCCGCCTCCGACTCGTCCGTGTTGCAGAACATGACGGAGAAACCCTCGGCGCTTGCCGCATCTTCCACACCGCGAGCGACGGTGGTAAAGAATGGGTTCGTGATGTCGGTCAGCACGAGCGCGAGGGTCTGTGTCCGCTTGACGCGCAGGCTCCTTGCGAGGGCATCCGGCATGTAGCCCAGTTCGGACGCAGCCGCCAGCACACGCGCGCGGGTCTCCTCGCTGGCGTAGCCGGAGTTGTTGAGCACGCGCGAGACGGTCATGGTAGAGACGCCAGCGCGCTGCGCCACGTCCGCGATGGTGCTCATACCGTTTCTGTTATCGTTATCATGATAACGATAACATATCATGGAACTATGAGGGTGTCAAACTGTACGATGACGCGCGGAACCGTGGAAGTCGATCTTTCGTTCCCTTCGCGCGCGACATAACTCGCGCTCCCATTCGCCTTGCTTTACGCAGGAGGATCTATGTTTGAGGGATTTCTGTCCGCCTCCGCGATGGACATTCTGCTTTTTGCCGTCGCCATCGCGCTTTTTATCGCCGCGCTGGCTGCGCTGCAAATCATGAACCGTCGCCGCATAAAGTTCCCGACGCGCGTGTTTGCCGGCCTCGGTCTCGGCCTGATTCTGGGCCTGATCCTGCAAGTCGTTTTCGGCCGCGACTCGCGCGGGGTCGAGCTGGCCTTGCCGTGGATTCGCATGGTCGGCACGATCTACGTCAATCTGCTCCGCATGATCGTCATTCCGCTGGTCATGGTGGCGGTTATCAGCGCCATCGTGGGTTTGCGCGGGCAGGGTAACGTAAGGCAGATCGGCGGCCTCGTGTTGACTGTGTTGCTCACGACCACCGCAATTGCCGCGCTGGTCGGCGCGCTCATGACGGCCGGGTTTGGCCTGACTACTGCCGGCCTGGAACGCGGCGCGGCGGAAGACCGATCCGCGACCCAACTGGAAGAGCGGCTGGCGAACGTCCAGGCCGATCTGCCCTCGCAGATCGCGTCGATGGTCCCGTCGAACCCGTTCCTCGACATGACCGGCGCGCGCGGCACGTCGGTTATCGCGGTGGTCGTTTTCTCAGCGTTCGTCGGCTTTGCCATTCTGCGCGTCGCGAAACGGCAGCCGGAACTGGGGGATCGTTTGCAGGTGGCCGTGCGGGCCGTTCACGACGTGGTGATGGAGATCGTCAAAATGGTGCTGCGCCTGACGCCCTTCGGCGTGCTGGCGCTGGTGACGAACATCGTGGCGGGCAGCGACTGGGCGCAAATCCTGAAGCTGATTAACTTCGTGCTGCTCTCCTACGTCGCGATCCTGATCATGTTCGTCATCCACCTGCTGATCCTGACGCTGTTCGGCCTGAACCCGGTCACGTATGTGCGTAAGGCTTGGTCGACGCTCGTCTTCGCCTTCGCCAGCCGCTCCAGCGCGGGCACGCTGCCGCTCACGATTAAGACGCAGACCGATCAGATGGGCGTGCCCCCGGCCATCGCCAACATGGGTTCCTCGTTCGCCGTGACCATCGGGCAGAACGGGTGCGCGGGCATCTACCCGGCCATGCTGGCGGTGATGGTCGCGCCCACGCTGGGGATCAACCCGCTTGAGATTGGCTTCCTGCTCAAGCTGATCGTCATCGTCGCAATCAGCTCGTTCGGCATTGCGGGCGTCGGTGGCGGCGCGACCTATGCGGGCCTCGTCGTATTGTCGAGCATGGGCTTGCCGGTGTGGATCGCCGCGCTGCTGATCTCGGTCGAACCGCTCATCGACATGGCGCGCACCGCGTTGAATGTGAGCGGCGCGTTCGTCGCCACGCTGGTCACGTCGCGGGTACGCAAGGAACTGAACACGAGCGTTTACAACGATCCGAATACCGCGCTGGTGGAAGAGGGGCCGGTGGGGGAGCGGTCTGCGGCGTAGGCAAATAAATACCTGACGGGTTTTAAAAACCCGTCAGGTCTCGCGTCTGGCTACCGATTCTCGAACATCACCGCTGCTGTCATATTCCACTTCAGCCCGGTCGTCTCGCCCTCCGGCGCGATCACGATCTTATAGCTGATGTCACCCTTGTTGTTCACGCCCACATCGCCGACGCGCAGCACTTTGCCGCTCATGTTCACACCGGGCAGGGCATCAAAGGTAATGCTCACCGTATCGCCAACCTTCACCCTTGCGACGTCCAGCTCGGTCAGGTCGCTGGTCTCGATCTGCCACCTGGTCAGGCTGGCAAGCTGGGCGAACGGTACGGCCGGGGCCAGTTGCTCGCCCTGTCGCACGTTCAACTCGGCCAGCGTGCCCGCGAACGGGGCCTTAACCTCCGCATCCCGCAGCGCGGCCTTCGCCTGATCGAGCGCGGCCTGCGCTGCCGCAACATCCGCCTCTGCCGCCGCGATGGTCTCCGGTCGGGCGCCAAGCTTCGCCAGCGCCAACTGTTCTTCGGCTGCCTTCACCTGCGCTTCGGCCACTGCGATGTCCGCGGGCCGCGCGCTCGCCTGCACCGACTGAAGCTGGGCCTGCGCCTGCGCCAGGCGAGCGCGGGCCGCATCGACGTCCGCCTTGCTGGCGCCGCGCTCCAGGTCGGACAGCCGCGCGACAGCCGCGTTGTAGGCGTTCGTGGCCTGCTGGAGGTTGAGCGCCTGCTGCGACGCGCCCACATCCGGGTTGCCCGCAACCTTGTCGTAAGCCGCCTGCGCCACACCGAGCGCCGCCTTCGCATTTGCCGCGTCGGTCTTCGCCGCCGTCAATGCGCCCGGCGCCGCGCCTTCAAGCACCTTATTCAGGCTCGCCTGCGCCGCCGCAACCGCCGCCTGAGCAGCAGCAACATCCTCGCTCTTCGCGCCCTGCTGCGCCCGCGCCAGTTGCGCCTTCGCCAGCTCAACCGCGGCTTCCGCAATCGCGATCTCCTCCGCCCGCGGCCCGGCCTTCAACTCGGCCAGCCGCGCCTGCGCCCGGCTCAGCGCGGCTTCGGCCTGCGCGACCGCGGCGGCCTGGCGGCTCGATTCAAGCCGCAGGATCGTCTGCCCGGCAGTCACCTGCTCGCCTTCACGCGCCAGCAACTCCACCACCACGCCGCCCGTCGGGCTGCTCAACGCGGCCCATTCCGCCGGAACGGCCACTCCCTCAGCCACCACGCCGCGCGCCGGTTCGGTTGCCTGCGCAACCGGTCCGGCTGCCTGGGCGCTGGCGCTCCGCTGCATCGTAAACGCAAATGCCCCGCCCACCACAAGAACCAGAACAACGATACCCGCAATCACGAACTTCTTCATGTTAGACCTTCCTCATCCTTCCAACGGCCCGTTGGCTAGAATAATTCTTGTAACTACCGCACTACTAAACTATCGCACGACCACCGGTTCCAACACCGGCTGCATCCCCGGCCGCGGCCACTCGGCCGCCACCGGCGCGTCGTGCAGCCCGGTCGACGCCATCGCGGCAATCTCGTCGCTGTCGGTGATCTCCCGCGCCATCTTGCCGTCGCGCATCTGGAGCACCCGGTCGACGTACTGCACCATGCGCAGGTCATGCGTGACCATGATGCCCGCGCGGTTCTGCTCGCGAATCATCGTCGCAAAGGTCTCAACGACCTGGAACGCGCGCTCCGTGTCGAGGCTGGCGGTCGGCTCGTCGGCCAGCACGACGGCGGGTTCGTGAATGAGCGCCCGCGCAATCGCCACGCGCTGCTGCTGCCCGCCCGACAGTTGCCGGGGGAGGTTGTTCAACCGGTCGCCCAGGCCGAGCCGCTCCAGCAGGTCACGCGCCCGCGCCTTGCCGCCCTTGTCAAGCCGCCCGTTCAGCCGCAGCATCAGCTCGACGTTCTCCAGCGCGGTCAGGTAGGGCACCAGGTTGTTTGCCTGGAACGTGAACCCGATCTTCTGCCGCCGGAACGCGGTGCGCTGCGCCTCGCTCAACTCGCTCAGCTCCCGGCCGTCAATGATCAGGTTGCCCGAAGTCGGCTTCAACAGACCGGCCAGCATTGCCAGCAGCGTCGTCTTGCCCGAGCCGCTCGGCCCGACGAGCGCCACAAATTCCCCGCTCTTGACCCCGATCGATACGCCGTCCACCGCCTTCGTCACTGAGATCCCCGTGCCATAAGCCTTCAACACATCACGCGTTTCAAGTGCGAACATGATTCATCCTTGTCCTTACTGCGCCAAGCCCAGCGCGGTCAGCGGCTCAACCTTCAGCGAGTACCGCACCGACACCAGCCCGCCGATGGGGCCGATGAGCAGCAGCGAGATCACCGCGGCCGACACCGCGGCCGGCGAGAAGATGATCGGCACGGTGGGCGGGAAGCCGAGCGACAGGGCGAGCGAGAGCGCCGCGCCCAGCCCGACGCCGATCACCGTCACCGCAATAATCTGGATGATCGCGGCCGTGCCCACCACCAGGTTCGATGCGCCGATGGCCTTGAGCATGCCGATCTGCGCCACCTTCTGCAAGGTCAGAATCTGGAAGAAGCCGCCGATGACCAGGATGCCGATCAGCAGGGCAAAATAGCGCTGCGTGTTGAGCGTGCTCTGCTGCGCGCTGTAGCCCGGCGTCGACTCGTACGCAGTGACTCGGTCGACTACTTCGACATCAGTTACCTGCGATTCGATGCGCTGCGCCATCTGCTCCAGGTCGCTGCCCCCGGCAACCCGAACACCCACGAGGTTCGCGACCAATTCGGCATTCTGAAGGGCTGCGCCCTGCGGTCGCATCTCGTCCCATGTGCGGAAGGGGACGATCACCGACGGCTGGAGGCTGTACTGCCGCCCGTCGCTGATGCCGACGACTTTGAGGTCGTAAAACTCTTCCTTCGTGTCCTGAATCGCCTTGATCGTGATCGTGTCGCCCACGCCGACCTTCGCGCGAAGGGCCACGTTGCGGTCGAGCACGGCTTCGTTCGCGCGGCGACCCCCGAGGTTGCGCCCCTCAAATGCAGGCGGCTCGCCGGGCATTCCGGGCTCGACGCCCACAAGGGCCACGTTCAGCACCTTCTCGCCGTTCTCCGTCAGCACCACGCTTGCCACGCCGATGGGTCCGACCGCCTCCACGCCCTCCACGCGCCGAATCTCGTTCAGCTTTGACCAGCCGATGCGACTGGCGCCTGCATTCAGGTCAAGCTTCGACTGGTAGACGATCAGGTCGGCGTTCAGCTTCTGGATGTACTCGCGGTTGCCCGAACCGAGACCCTCGGCGAGCGCAGCCACGAAGAGGACCAGCATGGTGATGAGCGCGATGACCATCGCGAACAGGATGAACCGCCCGCGTCCGCGCCAGATTTCCTTGAGGGCCAGGTAGAAGCCCATAGATTCCTTCCTCCGTTTGCGTCATGCGCCCCCAGGCGCGCCACTTTATACAAAGCTTATTCTTTTATATCATGTTTGTATAAAGTTGTCAAGCCCCGGAAGGGGCAAAATCGCGTTTCTAAACAGACTTTAAGCTTCTTCGTTGAACGAACCTTCTACCGGCCAGTCGTGTTATACTTGCGCTATGAGAATCTGGTCATTGCATCCGCGGTATCTGGACACAAAGGGGCTGGTGGCCTGCTGGCGCGAGACGTTGCTGGCGCGCGCGGTGCTGCTGGGGAACACGAAGGGGTACACGAATCATCCGCAGTTGTTGCGGTTCAAGTACGGCGAGGAGCCGGTCAAGCTGATCGACAGCTATCTGTGGGCGGTCTACCAGGAAGGGGTCGCACGCGGATTTAATCTGGATGCGACGAAGATTGGACGTGAGAGGTTCGCGATCGCGAAGTTACCCGTCACAGAGGGGCAGTTGCGCTACGAGTGGGCGCACCTGGCCGCGAAGCTACTGGCGCGCGCCCCGGAGTGGTTCGAGCGCGCAGGGGACGTTGACGTGCCCGACCCGCATCCGCTCTTTTTTGTCGTGCCGGGGCCGGTAGAGGTGTGGGAGAGGGCGAAGTGACGCGGTTAGGGGGCGTGTGTTGCGGCGATGTTTGGAAAGGGAAAGGCCCAAAATCACACTGGGCGAAGCATCCCAAGCGTCAGAATGGATTCCTCGCTG
>CAZPTI010000100.1:12034-15534 GCA_964588925.1 uncultured Anaerolineales bacterium
GGCCCAAAATCACACTGGGCGAAGCATCCCAAGCGTCAGAATGGATTCCTCGCTGCGCCGCCACCACGCATGATAGTCACTTCCGGCATTGAGCAAGTCCACGTGAGCCGTCACGCGCATTGTCTGCCACTCCACCGCTCCCGCCAACGACTCCGGCAACTCCACGCCAATTGCGCGCGTATCCACACGCAGCCCTTCCTTAATACTCTTCAGGAACGCTTCCTTCGCGCTCCACACGAGGGTTATCCATGCGTCGCGCTCCGCCTCCGGCCGCGCCAGCACTTGCGCCAACTCCTCAGCCGTAAAGAACTGCTCCGCCAGCGACAACGGCCTCAGTTCGATCCCTTCGATATCCGCGCCGACCGTTGCGCCCGCAACATCTGTGAGCGAGCAGAACGAACACGCGCCCGAATGGCTGATCGACAGGCTGAGCGGCAAGCGCGCGCCGGAAACCGTGGCGTAGGGCGAACCGTCTGCGTCTGCCTGGATGACGATTTGATCGAGAGGGGTGCGACTTCCACGCCTGGCGAGGTGCTGCGCGATGAGGTTCTTTGCCGTCCAGCGTCCGAGCAGCCAATCGCGGCGTCGTTTCAGGACGCGGAACGACTCATAGCGTTCGCGCTCCTCGTCCGACAGGAACCCGACAGGCGCGACCGCATCCGCCAGCCCGGGCGCAGCATCAAGCGACTGGAGCAGGCAGAGGATGCCCTTGTGTGGGGAAGGATAGAAGTTATCCATAGGTTGAGACCTGACAGGTCTCGCAGACCTGTCAGGTCTGAGCGTACTGGTTAAGCCGGTCGGGACACCGTCCGGTAGCCGCGCAACTCGACGTACACGTCGCCTTCATCGTCCACGACGCGGCCGTCGAAGCTTTGCCCTTCGTCGGGCGTCGTCACCACGGCATACAGCCGCTTGTCGCCCGCCGACTCCAGCGGCCGGTACGTTGTCACTGACCCGATGCCGAGCGGGAAGGCCATCGCGCCCTTCTGCTTGATGTTCCAGAACGCGGCGGCCTGGAAGAGCGACTCGATCAGCCGCGGGGCCATGAGCACACGCTTGCCGTTCGGCTCCTTGTGCGCCAGCTCCGCGGGCAGGCTCTTGGGGAGCGCGCCGACCGCCTGCTTGTTCTCCGCGTGCGCGCACTCCAACACCTGGTAGGCCGGGCCGTGGAAGAACACCTTGTAGATGTCGTCCCCGCAGGTGTCCAGCGCAGACTCGGCCGGCGGCTCAAACGTCACTTTGTCAACCGCGGGCGCGTCCTTTGCCAGCCGCACCGTCGCGGTGAAGTGATCCTTGATCTGCGCCGGCAGGCCCGCCTTTGTCGGCTGCTGCGCCGAGCGCAGCGTCGTCCGCGCGAGCAGCTCGCCGCAGTCGGTTGCGGTGACGACCGCGCTGAGGCGCAGCGTGCGCGGCTCCATGCGGAAGAACTTCAGCGCGCCGAGCATGGCGACGTTCTCGACCGCTGCGACATGGTAGCCGGGCGCCAGCGCGAGCGCGGCTTCGGCCATTGCTTCAGTCGCCATCACCCCCGGCAGCCAGGGTGTCTCAGGGTCCGGCGCGTGGTCGTAGAGGAACGGCTGCTCCTTCGGGTCCAGCGTCGTCTCGATCTCGATCCCGCCGTGCAGGCGAGAAGCTGTGATCTTGCCGACGAGGGGCAGGCCGGGCTGCCGCGTTGCGAGATAGGCGCTTGCGGCCTCCACATCCAGCCCGCCGGTCGCGTGCCGCTCTTCCAGCCACGCGCCCAGCCGCCCCGCAACGACGATTTCGCCCGACCCGCTGCCGCTGACCAGCTCGCGGCGCACGGTGGGCACGCCGCACTCCGGCGGGAGCATGTCCACGCCGAGCGCCTCCATCACCTGCGGCACCGACCCGCGCGACGCCATGCCGATGCCGCCCCACGCGGTCCAGTCGATAGCGATGCCGCGCGTGCCCGGCCGCGTGCGGCGCAGGCTGGCCGTCAGCTTGCAGAGCAGGTCGTTCGCGGCCGAATAGTCGGTTTGCCCGTTGTTGCCGAACCGCCCCGCGACCGAGCTAAACGCCACGGTCGCTGCGATAGGTATGTCCTGCGCCGCGGAGAGCAGGTTGAACCAGCCATCCGCCTTCACGTCGAAGACGAGGTCGAACTGGCCCGGTTCCTTGTTGGGCAGCGTCCGGTCAATCAGCACGCCGCCCGCGTGGATCAACACGTCGATGCGGCCGTACCGCTGCCGCGCATCGTCCACAACCGCAGCGCACGCGGTCGCGTCGCGCAGGTCCAGGCTGTGGTAGTGCGCGGTTCCGCCAGCCGCCTCCACGGCCTCGATGGCGCGCAGCGCGGCCTCGGCCCGCTCAGTTGCGGCGATCTGTCTGTCGATGGCCGCGGGCGTCACCTTTTCCTTGCGCGCCTTCGCCTCGGCGATCAACGCGGCCTTGAGCGTTTCCCGCCCCTGCCGGAACAGCGCGACGTGCGCGTCGTCCCGCGCGGGCGCAACCGCCAGGTCGAGCAGGTAGAACACGCCGTGGCTCGCCGCGGCGAGGTCCGCGATGATCGCGCTGGTAATGCCGCCCGCCGCGCCGGTCACAAGGAAGACCGTATTCGGCCCGAGCTGCAAGCCCGGCGCTGCGCCCTGGCTCGGCCGCTCTTCCAGCCCCACGCTCCAGCGCAGCCCGCCGTGATACCCGGCCTCGATGACGCCGGGATCGCGCAGCGTCTCGTCGATCAGCCGCCGCGCGACCTCATCATGCGTCGCGTCCGTCTCGAAGTCGACCGCTTTGACCAGCACCGGCGCACGGTCGGCGCCTCGCAGCGCCTGTTCCATCGCGTACGCCTTGGTAAAGCCGGTCACGCCGCCGCCGGCCGGTGACGCCGCGCCGCCCGCGCCGTAGCCGTGCAGCCCGCCGAGCCGCGTTGCGGACACCAGGAACGCGCCGTTGCCCGACGCCGCGTCGTACAGCGCGCGCATCGCCGCGTACAGGTTCTTCACCCGCCGCCGGTTGACCTCGCGCCAGCCTGCCAGGTCCATGCCCGCCAGCGCTGGTTCAGCGTCCAGCGCGGGCAGCCAGTACACGCCTGCGACAGGCCCTTGCGCCAGCCACTCGCTCAGCCGCGCGAGCAACTCCGCCGAGTCGATGCCCGGTTCGAGCGCCAGCACGGTTGCGCCCTTCTCGCGCAGCAGCGCCTCAAGCGCGTCGCTCACCGGCCCCTCGTCACGCATTACCACGACGCGCGCGCCGTCCAGCGCCACGCCGGTCGCCGCGCACAAGTCGAGCGACGGCCGCAGCACCGGCACGGGCACGCGCCGCGGGATACGGTTCGCGTCCTCGATACGATACGTCGGCGCGGCGTCTTTTGCCAGTTCCTGCGCGGGCGCGGCAACCGCGCCCGCGTCTACCGTCGCGCCGCCTTCCTCAAAAGGGAGGGCCGAGACCTCCTCGCGCCTCCCGTTCTCGGGCATCAAGTCGGGCCGGAATTTGTAGACGAAGCCCACCACGCTTTGCAGCGTCGGGTAATCGCGCAAGGA
>CAZPTI010000101.1:0-6067 GCA_964588925.1 uncultured Anaerolineales bacterium
ACGGGAACGAATAAGCGAATTGCGCTCCCCTGGAGGGAGTGCGCGTCCTGCGCGCAGGATGCCGCGCGGCTAGACGCATTCGTTTATTCGTTCCCGTATTCGCTTATTCGAGATGGCCGCGCCTTACTCCGCGCGCGCCCCATCCGCCCTACGCGCGCCTACCCTTCCTTCGCCTTCTCCACCGCCGGCCCGCGCACCTGCCCCACCAGCCACTGCTTCCACAACTGCGGCTGCAACTGCTGCCACAGCTTCGCCAGCCGCGTGATGCTCTCGCGCGGCGGCTGCTGACGCCCGTACTGCTGGGCAATGAACAGGTTCGCGATGGTGTCGACCGCCGGCGCGGCCTCGGGCAGCCGCGCGTTGAACGTCGCAGCCTTCTCCAGCGGCGTCTGGCTCGACCGCCACGGGATGCCCAGCCGCTTCGCCCACAGGCCGAGCAGCGCGAACAGCCGCGCGAGCACTTCGCTATCGCGGAACAGGTCGATTTGCCGCCAGCGCAGGTAGCGCCAGCCGCCGATCACAGCCGCAAGGACTGCGCCGATGACGGCCAGCCAGCCCCAGTTGCCCCGCAGCCACGTCGCAAACGCGCTCGGCCGCTCAACCGGCGTCGCGGGCAGCAGCGGCTGCGCTTCCGGCAACTCCGGTTCCTCGCCGACGTTCGCCGGTCCCTGGTCGGGAATCAGCCCGTCGTCGAGGTTGTCAACCGGATCGACCGGGCGAGAGATCATCGGCTCGGACGCGGTCGGCTCAAACTGCACCCAGCCGTAGGACGGGAAGTACACTTCGGGCCACGCGTGCGCGTTGCGCTCGAGGATGCGGTACTGCGGCGCCTCGTCGCTCTGCTCGTTCGTCTCCTTCGGCTGACCCGGCGTATAACCCACGACGAACCGCGCCGGCACGCCCACCGAGCGCAGCATCACCGCCATCGCGCTGGCGTAGTAGTCGCAGTACCCTTCCTTCACGTCGAACAGGAAATAGTCGACGCCGTCCTGCCCCGCAGGCGGCGCGGAGATGCCCTGGTTATACGTGTACGTGCGCAGATACTTCTCGATCGCGTTCGCTTTGTCGTACGGGTTGTCGAGGTTCGCCGTGACCTCCGCGGCCAGCTCCCGCACGCGCGCAGGCACGCTCTCCGGCAGTTGCAGGTAGCGTTCTTTGACCCAGTCCGGGTAATCGCCCGTGTCCTGGCGCAGCTTGCCCGGCGGCGCGTCGCTCACCGCCGACACGACCTGGTAGCCGGTTTCTTCCTCGACGCGCACGCGGCTCCGCAGCAGCGACACTGACCGCAGCGGCTCGCTCGCGTCGTCGGGATTGGGCACGAGCCGGATGGTCGCGTTGACCGGCACGTTCACCTTCAGCGGCTGGGGCGGCGCGAAAATGAGCTCCTGCCCCTGCTCCAGCGGGTAGACCGTGACCGTCATCTCTTTCGTTGCGTCGACCTGCGGCTCGCGGAATGCTTCGTTGCTGTCAATTACGGCGACGTCGGGCGCGGTGTTCTCCCAGCCGCCGCTCGTGTACTGATCATAGGCCGCCGCGCGCCAGTAGGTGCGCGAGGGCGCATCCGCGTCGAAGATCGGCCGGTCCGTCAGGCTGACCGGCCCGCCGAAGCTCATCGACTTGCCGAAGCTCGCCACCTGCTGCGCGGACGTGCCGTAGTTCAGCGACTTGTACATCCGGTTCCAGGTGTCTTCGACCTTCTGCCACGGCCCCTCGAACGGCCGCAACATGCGCTCAACCGTGAGATTCTGCGTCACGTCCGGCATCGCCCACGCCAGGATGATGACGAGCGCGGTGAAGCCCAGGCCCGCCTTGAGGAAGTCCAGCGTGATGTCCGGCGCGTAGCGCACGCGCGTCACCTGCCACCGCGCCTCATTCCGCGCCAGCTCCACCCGGATCGCCAGCAGCAGCACGGCCGCGGCGAACAGCACGAGATAGGTCGTCATGCCGGCGGACGAGTAGTAGGCGTTGACGAGCAACGCGACGCCGCTTGGGATGACCGCGCTGAGCAGCCGCTGGTGGCGGAAGAGGCTCCAGATCGCCAGGTAGCCGATCCACCAGCCCAGGATGCTCAGTTGGGTGACGAAAATCAGGTTATCCGCGCCCGACGTGCCGTCGATGAGCGCGCGAATCCAGTTGACGTTGCGCTGGAATAGCTCGATGGCGCCCTCGCGCATCGTCATGTTCTGAAAATACAGTTGCGTAAACAGGGTCGCGATCCAGACGAAGCTCGCCAGGATGCTGTAAACAACCGGGAATGGCCCGTCCCAGCGGGTGAGGGCCAGCATGAAGCTCAGCAGCGCGCCGCCAAGCACGGCGAGCCGCACGATTTCCAGCCCTTCGCTCCACGACGCGGCGTTCAGGCTTTCCGTCACTGCCACCAGCATCAGGAGCGCGAGCACTAAGGTCCACCAACCCCCGCCGCGCTGGAGCCGCTCGGACGGTGAAGTCGCTGCCGGGGCCTCGTAGACGGTGGGGAGGGTATGCGCGCTAGTTGTCATATGTTTCTGCGGGAGCCGCTCCTTCCGTTATCAACATAACCATTCTAACCGTTTCGAGTAGCAAGCGTCAAGTGCGCTTGCAGTACGTCTGCGCTACGCCTTGATGACGTAGCATTTCAGTCTGGGGCGGGAGGCATCCTGAGCGGAGTGAAACGGAGTCGAAGGACGCCTCCCGCCCCCAAACTAAAACGCGTACCTTCATAACGCCGCACTTGACCCGCCTTTCGCGCGGGCGTACAATCGTGCCGCAACTCCCGGTCCGGACACCGTCAGCATCCTTCCCGAAAGAACACCGGTCATAAGGAATACGGCGCATGAACAAAGCTCGGATCACCGAGATCCTCAAGCAACTCACCGCAGTTGACGCGCCAGCCGGCGCGGAGCGGCGAGCCGAAGAACTCACCCGCGCGCTGCATGGCGAATCAGTCGCCGAAACGCGCACTGACGCGCTCGGCAACCTGATCGCCCGCGTCCCCGGCGCGGCCAGCCCGCCCGGCCGCGTCATGATCGCCGCCCACATGGACGAGATCGGCCTGATCGTCACGAAGGTCGAGCAGGGCTTCCTCCACGTCGCCAGAGTCGGCGGCGTGGACCCGCGTTCGGTGCTGGGGCAGGAGGTCACGGTGTACCCCACTGGCCCCGGCTCCGAGGCCTACCCCGACGGCCTGCCCGGCTACGTCGGCAGCCGCCCGCCGCACCTCCTCTCCGAAGAAGAGCGCAAGAAGGTCATTCCGATGGTCGACCTGCGCGTCGACCTCGGCCGGCCGCCGGAGTTTTTCGCCCGCGGCATCGTCCGCGTGGGCGACCGCATCGCGCTGCGTGGCCCGCACACGGACCTGCTCGGCGGACGCCTCGCCACGAAGGCGCTGGACAACCGCGCCAGCGTCGCGGTCATGCTCGGCGCGCTCGGCTACCTTGCGTCCATGCGCCATACCTGGGACGTCTACGCGGTTGCTACGGTTCAGGAGGAGGTCGGGTTGCGCGGCGCAACCACGGCCGCGTTCGGCGTCGCGCCAGACATCGCCATCGCGCTCGACGTGACCTTCGGCGACACGCCGGGCGTGGGCAACGAGGAGACCTTCCCGATGGGTAAGGGGCCAACTGTGGGCATCGGGCCGAACCTGCACCCCGGCATTGTCAGGCGGCTGAAGGAAACCGCGGATGAGTTGGAAATCCCCTGCGCGCTCGAACCGCTCCCCGGCAACTCCGGCACCGACGCCTGGGCGATCCAGGTGACGCAGGAGGGCATTCCGACCGGTCTGCTGAGCGTGCCGATCCGCTACATGCACTCGACGGTGGAAACGGTCGTCGCCGACGACCTCGACCGCACGGCCCGCCTGCTGGCCGCGTTCATTGCCCGGCTCGACGAGAAGACACTGGAGGGGCTGGCTGATGACCTTCAATAATGACATCGACGCGCTCAGCGACCTGCTCCGCCGCCTTTCCGAGGCGTTCGGCCCGTCCGGGAACGAGGGCGCGGTGCGCAAGTTGATCCGCGAGGAGATCAAGGACACCGTCGACTCGCTCAAGGTCGACGCGATGGGCAACCTGATCGCATTCAAGCCGGGGACCGGCGCAGAGCCGCGCATGCGCGTCATGGCGAGCGCGCACATGGACGAAGTCGGCTTCATGATTACGCAGATCAACAAGAACGGCACACTGTCGTTCAAGGCGCCGTCCGTCGACCCGCGCATGTTGCTCGCCAGGCGGCTTGTCATCGGCGCGGAGCGCGTGCCCGGCATCATCGGCGCGCCCGTGCCGCACCTGCAAAAGGGTGACGCGGCGAGCCAGGTGGTGGCCGCGGACGAGTTGTTCATCGACATCGGCGCGACGGACGAGAAGGGCGCGAACGGCAAGGTGAAGGTGGGCGACTTTGCCACCTTCGCGACGAGCTACACTGCCTTGAGCGACGATCCGGCATGGCCGACCGCGCGCGGCAAGGCGTTCGACGACCGCGCGGGTTGCGCCGCGCTGGTGACGCTGCTCAAGGGCGACCCGTATCCGGTCGACCTGTACGGCGTGTTCACGGTGCAGGAGGAAGTCGGCCTGCGCGGCGCGCGCGTCGCGGCGTACGGCATCGATCCCGCCGCGGCCTTTGCGCTGGAAGGCACCATCTGCGACGATCTGCCGCGCCCGTCCGGCGAGGACACGACGCCCGTCACGCGGCTGGGCGACGGCCCCGCCATCACGCTCATGGATCGCAGCCTGATCGCGCATCCGGGCATCGTCCGCGTGCTGCAGGAAGCGGCCGAGGCCGAGGGCATCCGCGTCCAGTACAAGGCGCCGGGTCTCGGCGGCACGGACAGCGGCGCCATCCACCTGACCCGCGCGGGCATCCCCGCCACCGCGGTCGCCGTTCCTTGCCGCTACATCCACGGCCCCGCGGCCATCCTGAACCTGAACGACCTTGCGGCCACCGTCCGGCTGATGGACGCAACGTTGCGCCGCCTCACCCCTGACCATCTGGCGCGCTAGAGGAGAAGCTCGAATGGAACAGCTCGCAAAACGCCTCGCCGAAGCCTTCGGCGTCTCCGGCTTTGAAGATGAAATTCGCAATGTCATCCGCGCGGAAATCGCGGGGCTGGTGGATGAGGTCAATGTCGACGCGATGGGCAACCTGGTTGCGGTCAAGCGAGGGCGCGGTGGCGGAAAGCGCGTCATGCTGGCCGGGCACATGGATCAGATCGGCCTGATGGTGACGCACATCGACGCGAAGGGCTTCATGCGCTTTGCGCCCGTCGGCGGCATCTATCCGCTGACCTGCTGGGGCTGCGAGGTGCGCTTCGCCGACGGAACCATCGGCACAGTGGGCCTGGACGGCCGCGCGGACCGCAGCAAGGCGCCCGAACTGCGCGACATGTTCATCGACGTGGGCGCGACCGATAAGTCAGAAGTGCAGCAGAAGGTGGGCGACGTCGTCGTCTTCTGGCCCGGCTTCACTGCGCAGGGCAATGTCTGGTTCTCGCCCAACCAGGATGACCGCGTGGGCTGCGTCGTGCTGGTCGAGCTGCTGCGCCGGCTCAAGGACAACCCCATCGACCACGACGTCTACGCGGTCTTCACCACACAGGAGGAAGTCGGCATCCGCGGCGCGCGGACATCCGGCTTTGCGCTGGAGCCCGACCTTGCCATCGCGCTCGACGTGACCCTGACCGGCGACCTGCCCCACGCGCGGCCCGCGATGGACGTGCATCTCGGCAAGGGCGTTGCGATCAAGATCATGGATTCCGGCATGATCGGGCATCCCGGCCTGAACGCGCGGCTGATCGAAGCGGCAGAGCGCGCGGGCATCCCGTATCAGCGCGAAGTCTTGCAGGGCGGCACAACCGACGCCGCGGCCATCCAGCTATCGCGCGCGGGCGTGCCGTCGACCGCGCTCTCCATCCCCAGCCGCCACGTCCACACCCCCTCGCAGATCGTGGACCGCCGCGACGTCGAGGGGGCGGTGCGGCTGCTCCAGGCATTCCTCGCCGCGCCGATTGAGTTATAGCGCGGAGCCTTCGGCGCGTCTGGACGTTTGGAACACAGAGGCGCGGAGCGTAGCGGAGACACGGAGCGCGGAGGCGGGC
>CAZPTI010000101.1:6077-15430 GCA_964588925.1 uncultured Anaerolineales bacterium
TATCCTCCGTCGCGGCGTGTGCCTCCGCGCTCCGCGCCTCCGCTAAACTCCGCGCCTTCGCGTTCCAAACGCCCCTCACACGTTCCAGTTGGGTGTACCCGAATCTCAAAAATCCCCTTGACGCCCTATGCGAACATATGTTATAATGCAATTAACAGGACAAAAAAGCGACGCGCCTTAACAAGCCTGGCGCGCAACCGCCGCCAAAGTCCCGCCGCACCTTACCAACCTGATACCTTCCAAGCGCCCGATGCAGAGTAACAAATCACACAAAACTTGTTGCGCTATGTAGCGCAACACGGCCCGCCGCCCACCGTAACAGAACCGAAACAAAAGCCAAAAACGCGAAATTGTTACGGAACAGCGCATTTTGTTACGGTTGCGCCCCGTAACCACCGCCCGCATCCAACAGCAAGGGTTCCAGTTCCCGCGCTTGAAATATTATTGCTCCTGTGCTAAAATATACATAAAGTATTACACATCCCCTTTTGGAACGGTTTCCCATGTCTCTCAACAAGCATATCGGGCGCGGGTTGCTGGCGTTGGCGGCGGCAGTCCTGGCGCTTTTGGTTGTTTCGTTCGGCAGCTCCAGCGCGTTGAGCATCCGCATCCCGCTCTCCGAACTGAGCGCGCGGAGCCAGGCCATTGTCCAGGGCCGCGTCGAACGCATCGAGTCCGCCTGGACCCCCGACGGCATCATCGAAAGCGCGGTCTACCTGCGGCTGACGAAGGCGCCGCGCGGCGCATTAGCAAAGGGCGCGCTGATCCCTGTGAGGGTGCGCGGCGGCGTGGTCGACGGGGTGGGCATGCGCTCGTCGGAGGAGCCGGTTTTCGCCGTGGGCGAGGAGGTGTACGTCTTTCTCGATAGGCAAGAGAACGGCGCCTACCGGATCGTCGCGGGCAACCAGGGCAAATATGAGGTGGTCGGGAGTCGAGCGATCAATCGTGAGGTCGGGCTGGCGCTCTCTCTAACGCAACTGGAAGCGGGCGCGCGAGAGAATGCGTGGCCGGCCGAGGAAGCGATGACGCTGGACGCCGCGAACGCAGCAGCCGCGCCCGAGAGCTACGTCTTCAACAACGCCAAGTGGTTCGGCCCCAACCCGATGGAGGAGCAGTACTACATCAACGTCAACACGGGCGACGCGAACGCCAACGGTGGGGCAGGCGCGTTTATTAACGCCATTGTGTCTGCGGGCAACACCTGGAGCAACGCGGGCGCGGCCTTCTCGTTCAAGTACGGCGGCGCGACGGGCGTTGTGCCGGTCAAGGGGAAGAGCGATGGCGTGAACGTGATCGCTTGGGAGGATATGGGCAACGTGTCCACGCTGGCCGAGGCAACGTGGTGGTACAACGACCGCGGCGAGGTCGATCAGATCGTCGAGGTCGACATCCGCTTCAACGACTACTACATCTGGGACGCGACCAGCGGCCCGGCGGGCAACGAGCAGGACTTGCAGAGCGTGGCGACGCACGAGATGGGCCACTGGCTCTCGCTCGGCCACGACGGCGACTCCAGGGCGATCATGTACTACAGCTATCCGTCGGGCACGCTCAAGCGGTCGCTGCACTCGAACGACATCGCCGGCATCCGCGCGGCCTACGGCGCAACCGTCAACACGCCCGTTCCGCCCACGCCAACGCGGACATTCACGCCCACGCGTACGCCGACGCCAACCAGGACGCCCACGCCGCGCCCGACGCTCCGACCTGACCAGATCAAGAGTCGCGCGTATTTGCCGATGGTCTGGAAGCGGTGAACGACGGGCGCTGAAGCGCCTACTACAAACCGTTCGCAGTTGCGCTTCAAACGGTTCGTAGTGTGCGCTTTAGCGCACGATCAATGCCGCGGTGACGAACACGACGACGACCAGCAAAGCAGCCGCGACTGCGGCCAGGGCCAGCCGGTCGTACCGCCAGCCGAGGATCGACGCCTCCAACTGCCGCGTCTCGCCGGGGCGCACGGTCCATTCCCGCTGAAGCGAGCCTTCGGTATAGACCTGGCGGACGCGGGAGACGATCCATTCGGGGCCGTCGCCCTGCTCATCGACCCGCACGGTATAGACCGCGCGGCTGAGCGCGCCCATGTCGCGCCACAGCCGCGCGTCGCTCCGCCACACGGCCGCGCGCACCTGGTCGAGCGGCTGGCCCGTGACCTCGGCGCCCGCCGCGGCGCGCTCCAGCTTCTCCGCCTCCGCGTCCCATGTCCGCACGGCCGGCCCGAGGTCAACGCGTTCCATATAGCCGCGCTCCCGCGTGAGCAGCCCCTCCGTCAACGTCCAGTCGAGGCTGCGCGAGGACAGCGCGGCCATGAGTAATGCCAGCTCCGGCAGGTCGGGCAGCGCGGCGGCCAGCCGATCCTGCGCGGCGAGCAGGCCGGCCGGGTTATCGTAGCGGAGCGTGATCGTCAGCGCCGGGCCTGCGACCACGACCGGCGCGCGGGGCGCGAGAGCCGCACCTGTTTCCCGCGCCACTGCTGCCGCCGATTGTCCCCGATCCGCGTCGATAAAGGTTACGGAAAGCTGCCTTTCGCCCGCCGCGTTTCCCACGCGCAGGAGCGCCTGCGTGACCCGCGGCGGCCTCGCGCCGGGCACGGCAAAGACGTCCGCGCCGAACGCTTCCGTCACGATCTCCCGCGCGCCTTCGACGTCACCCGCCGCAGCCGCGCTCTGCGCCAGCCGCAGCGACTCGTCGGGCGTGCGGCCCTCTTCAGCCGCTGCGCCCGTCCAACTTACCAGGAATGCCGTGAATATCGTCGCAAGCAGGAGTGCGACTTGCCTAAACTTAACGATTCTGGTATCCTCCGACCTACCGTCTCCACAACGCGCGCGAAGGTGGGTCCGCATGGTGAAGTTACTGATGAGCTGGGACATCAAGACCGGGCACGAGCAGTCGTACTTTGAATTCGTGATGCAGGAATTCGCTCCCGGATTGATGCGCCTGGGCCTGCAACCGACCGAGGCCTGGTACACAGTGCACGGCCAGGGACCCCAAATCCTGACCGGCGCGGTCACGAACGACATGGAGACCATGCGCCGCATCCTCGGTGGAGACGACTGGCAGCAGTTGCGCGAGCGCCTGCTCGAACACGTCCACAACTACAGCCAGAAGGTCATTCCAGCAAGCGGACGCTTCCAGCTTTAGCGCGGTTCCGCCGGTTTAGACTCGTCGGGTGCGTCACTTCGTGACGAGGAAACCCGACGGGTCTTTGCTTAACCTGCGAGCAGCGCCGGCCCCCACTGGTCGAGCAGCCGATAGACCGCTGTTTGGTCGCGGACGCCCTGCGTCAACAAGAACACGTCCGCGTCTTTCGTATAACCCCAGTCGTGCAGCACGCCCGGAATGTTCCCTGTTTTGTGATAGAAGTCGACCGTATCGCGCGGGATGTTGCGCAGCCACAGCCCGAGGTCCGTATTCCACAGCAGCATCGGCTCGGCCCACGCGCGCTGCTCTTCCGGCAACTCGTCCCGCAACTCGTACAGCCTGATGCAGTCCGCCGGCGAGACGCGATTCTCCAGCCCGCGCGCCCGCGCCTCGTAGTCCATCAGCTTGCGTTCGACCCGCGCATCGGGCAGGCCGAGCTGGCGGAACGTTGCGTTCAGCCGCTCGATGCCGATGCGCCGAATGACGAGATTGGCGCACAGGTTGTCCGACACGGTCATCATCCAGAGCAGGACGTCGTGATAGGGGACTCGCCGCTGACGCAGCAGCCATGAGAACCCCGCGCCCTGAATTTGCGGCTCCGCGTCCAGATCGCACTGTTCATCCGAGCTAACGGCCCCGGCGCGCTCCAGGTGCGCCCAGGCGAACAGGATCGGGACCTTGATGATCGACGCGGAGAGAAACAGGTCGCAGTTCTTGAGCAGCACCGGGCCGGAACCGCGCCTGCGATAATAGAGCGCGTAGTCGAACGGGAGCCCGGTCGTGGCGGCGCGGAGCATGTCAACGATGGCATCGCGATCTCTGTCCATCGCTGGATTGTACTTGTCTGGAGGGCCACGGCCAAACTGCGCCCCGACCATCACCGGCAGGTTCTCCGGCCGTCACCGGCGCAACCTGCGCATCGTCGGTTCGTATAGTGCTATAATCGAGGCAGTATGGAACCCGCAGCCGATGCCGTCCGCCGTCTCCGACCGACAAGCCCCTGGCCCTTTGTGGCGTGGGGTGCGCTGCTTGTCACCCAGCTTGTCTCGCCCGACCGCGTGTGGAGCTGGCTGCTGGTCGGCCTGGGGCTGATGATTGCGGTGGCATACGTGTGGGCGCGGCAGATGCGCGACCGGGTGAGCGCCACGCGGCGGGTGTTCGGCGCGTGGGTCGTGGCGGGGGACCGGCTGCGCGAGCAGTGGACGCTGGCGAACAGTGGCGCGCTGCCCGTCCTGTGGGCGCGCATTTCCGATCATTCACAGGTGCCCGGCTACCAGGTCGACCGCGTGGAGACCGCGCCCTCGTCCGGCGAGCGCGCGTGGTCGACCTCCGGCGTATGCCAGCGCCGTGGCGTCTTTCGGCTTGGTCCGTGGGACGTCGAGATGGGCGATCCCCTCGGCTTCTTCCGCGTCACGCACCATCACCCCGAAGTCTCGACCATCATGGTCTACCCGCGCGCGTCGCGGCTGCCGGACCTCGACCTGCCGCGCGGCCGCGCGCCGGGCCGCGCCTCGTCGGCGGACCGCGCCGTGGAGGAAACCATTCTCGTCGGCGGGCTGCGCGCCTATGCGCCGGGCGACCCGCTGCGGCGCATCCACTGGAAGGCGAGCGCGCGGCACGACGACTTTATGGTACGCGAGTTCGACCGCGAGCCGTCGGGCGACCTGTGGCTGATCCTCGATATGGACGCCGATGTCCAGGCGGGCGCGGAGGCCGAGGCCACGCAGGAGTACGCGGTGATCCTTGCCGCGTCGCTGGCCGCGCAGTTCCTCCGCCAGGGCGAGCGCCGCGCGGTGGGTGTCCTCTTATCGGGCCGGAACCCCACGTTGCTGCCGCCCGGCCGCGGCCAGGGGCAACTGTGGCGCATCCTTGAGGCGCTGGCGTTGGCCGAACCCGCGACGGGAACGACGCTCGAAGCGTTGCTGAGGCAGTCCGGCCCGACGCTGGGCAGTGGCCGCACGCTGGTCATCCTCACGCCGAGCCAGGACGCGGGGTGGGTTGCGCCGTTGATCCCGCTGATGGCGCGCGGCAATACGCCGAGCGCGGTCCTCCTCGACGCAACCACGTTTGAGCCGCCACAGGGCAGCGCGGACGCGCTGCTCGGGCTACGCGGGCTGCTCTCGCAGCAGCGCATCCCTTCCGTCACGATTGAGAAAGGTTTCCCCTTCTCGCCTATGGACAAGATCAAGCGGCGGGTTACGGAGGCGCGCACGTTGTCCGGTTTCGGTCGCGTGATCCAGGTCGAGGTCGAGGAGGAGGTCTGACGCATGTACGGCGACAATTACGTCAGCCTTGAAGAGAGCGACGCCTGGTTCGTGCGGCTGTGGCGGCGCTACCGGCCTTCCAGCGGTTGGGGCGTGTTCCTGCTCACGCTCAGCGCGGTGCTCGTGCTCCCCGTGGCGGTCATCGGCGGCGAGTTAATCCCCGGTCTTGCCCCTGCGCTGTCCCTGTCGGTCCTCGGCTTCCTGTTCGCGTGGTGGCTGACCCGGCGGCGCATCGCCGGGCCGTGGGCTGCGCTTGTGATCCTGGCGGTCGGCATCGTTGCTGACCTGCTCTGGGGCGTGTTTGCGCTGCGCCCACTGGCGCTCGTGCCGCAACTGTGGCGGTGGAGCGGCTGGGCGCTCGGTGGACGGCTGCCGCCTGAGCCTGCTGTGACCTTCTTCCGCGAGCAGGGCGCGGTGCTGGCCGACTATTTCGAGCGCGTCGTCGCATGGGTGCGGGGGCTGGTGATCGGTCCGCCCGCGCCCGATAACCTCGTCGTGATCGGCTTCATCGTCCTCGTGGCATGGCTGGTCGCGGCGTGGGCCGCGTGGTGGGTGGCGCGGCGGCGCGAGCCGTTCGTCGCGGTGCTGCCGACGGGCATCCTCCTCGCGCAGCATGCGTTCTGGGCGCCCGATACCATCAGCTACATCCTGCTGTTCCTCGGCGTGACCGTCTTTCTGCTCGTCCTGGCGCGGCTGGTGTTTCAGATGCGCGACTGGGATGCAGGGGGGGTCGACTACGCGGAGGATTTGCGGATTGAGACGCTGCTTGCCGGCCTTGCGCTCACGCTGATGGTCACGTTCGTCTCGCCCACGCTGCCGTTCGTCGCCTCGCCGGAGTTCTCGCAGAAGTTCTGGTCGTTCTTCGAGTCGCCCTGGCGGCGGGTGGAGACGCAGGTCAGCGGGAGCTTCCGCGTCGCGCGGCCAGTGCGCTCGCTCGTGCCGCCTTCGGGCGCGGAGCCGGGCGGACTGCCCCGCGCGCACCTGCTCGGCGGACGGCCGGAGCTCGGGCAGGAGGTGGCGCTGCGGGTGAGCGTGCGAGGCGATCCAAGCAACCTGCAACTGTACTGGCGGGGGCAGACGTACGCGAGCTACACCGGGCGGGGTTGGGAGTTGGGCGCGGCGGAGGGGCAGACGTTCGCCGCGGGGCAGCCGTGGGGCGCGGAACTGCCTTCCACCGAGGGCCGCCGGCCCCTCCTCGTGACCGTGCAGGCGGTCAGGGCGAGCCGCGAGGTGGTCTACGCGCCGGGCGAGCCAGTGAGCCTCGACCGGCCGTATCGCGCCCTCACGCGCGGGCCGGATGATCTCGTCGCCCTGACCGCCACGTCCGCGCCCGGCCAGTACCAGGCGCTCTCGCACGCGCCTGAACAGGACGCGGCCCGGCTACGCTCGGCGGGGACGCTGTACCCGACGGAAGTCATCTCGCGCCATCTTCAACTGCCCGCGAACCTCGACCCGCGCCTCGCGACGTACGCGCACGCCATTACCGCCGGGCAGCCCACGCCCTACGATCAGGCGGTCGCCATCGAGAGCGAGTTGCGCAAAATCCCTTACTCCCTCGATCTGCCCACGCCGCCCCAGGGCCGCGAACTCGTCTCATGGTTCCTGTTCGATTTGAAACGCGGCTATTGTGATTATTATGCGTCCGCGATGGTTGCGCTGGCGCGGTTGAACGGCATTCCGGCTCGCTTTGCCATCGGCTACGCCACGGGCGACTACGACCAGAAGGCCGGGCAGTACGTTGTAACCGAACTGGCCGCGCACTCGTGGCCGGAGTTGTATTTCCCCGGCATCGGCTGGGTTCCGTTCGAGCCAACCGCATACCGACCGGCGCCCGCGCGCATCGACCAGGCCACAGCCGCCATGCCGCCGCTGATGTCGCGCGGGCCGGAGGACCTGGAGGCGGGGCTGGCGGAGATTCAGGCGAGCGCGCAGGAGAATGCGGTGGTCGAGCGCCGGGAGACGAGGACGCGCGCCGCGCAAGCGGGGCTGCTGGCGCTGGCGTTGTTGTGGGCGATCTGGCTCTTCTGGATGAATACGCGTCCGGCGCCTGCGGACTCCGCTCCCGCTCTGCGCGCGTATGAAAGGTTCACGGCATGGGGGCGGCGGCTTGGGCGGCCGCGGGGCGCAGGGGAGACGCCGCGTGAATACGCGCTCAGTGTGGCAGGTGTCGCGGAGCGGATCGGCGCGCAGCGCGATCATGGAGATGCGGCGCGCGTGGTGCGGGCGGAAGGGGTTGCGCTGGCGCGCGATGTGGAGCGTACGCTGTTCGCGCCGGAGGGTGATGCGAAGGCTGAGGCCGCGCGGCCGCGGCTGTGGGCCGCGCTAAGGCGGGTGTGGTGGGGCAAGGTGCTTGGAATGGGAAAGGCGAAAACGGGGGAAACCGGCGAAAGTCGAAAAGCGAAATGACGAAAGGCGGCTCGCGCTGAAGTAACCAGGTTTCTGCGCCACTTTGTGACGTTCAGAAACCTGGCTTCTCTACTTCGCTACACGTGGAACCGGATATTCAAAATATCCCCGTTCTGCACGATGTATTCCTTGCCCTCCAGCCGCAGCAGCCCCTTCTCCTTGGCCTTCACGTGGCTCCCCGCGGCGATCATCTGCTCGTAGGAGATCACTTCCGCCCGAATGAATCCGCGCGCAAGGTCGGTGTGGATGACGCCCGCCGCCTCGACCGCGGTCGCGCCGACGGGGATCGTCCAGGCGCGCACTTCGTCCTCGCCGACCGTGAAGAAGCTTTGCAGGCCGAGAAGCTCGTAGCTCACGCGGAGCACGCGGTTCATCCCCGGCTCGCTGATGCCGTAACCCGACAGAAACTCGGCCGCGTCCTCCGGCGCCATTTGCGCGAGCTCCATTTCAAGATGGCCCTGCATAGTGGCGATGGCAGAGTGCCGGTGCTGGTAGTCCTTGAGCGCGGCCAGCGCGGCGTCGGGCGCGCTGTCGCCGACGTTGAGCACGATCAGCAGGGGCTTGAGCGTGAGCAGGCCGTAGTTGCGGAGCGACTTGACCTCGTTTTCGGTTAGCTCCATGTCGCGCAGCGGCGCGCCGGTTTCGAGGTGTTCGAGCAGGCGCCTGAACAGCTCCAGCTCGACCTCGTCTTTGGCGCGCTGGAGCTTGTCGCCGCCCTTTTTGATGCCCGCGTCCAGCCGTTCGATGCGCCGCTCGACGATGATCTGATCGGAGAGCAGCAATTCGTCGTCGATGATCGAGACGTCGCGCAATGGGTCGATGGAACCTTCGGAGTGCGGCACGTCCGGGTCATCGAACGCGCGGACGACGTGCAGCAGCGCGTCGCTCTGGCTGAGGGTGTTGAGCAGCGGGCCGCTCAGCCCGCCCTTGCCGACGCCCTTCGCCAGCCCCGCGATGTCCGCGTACGTCACCTTCGCGTAGATGGTCTTGCGCGGCTTGAACATGGCCGAGAGTTTGTCGACGCGTTCGTCCGGCACGTCCACCGTGGCGGTGTGGACCTCAAACTGACCGGATGAGAAGGCGGCGGTCTCGATATTCGCGCGCGTCAGCGCGTTGAAGATGGTCGTTTTCGTGCTGTTGGGGAGGCCGATAATGGCTATCTGCATGGCGCACCGCTCATTCTGCTCTCTGGATAGAGGGATTTGTCACACGGGAGTATACCATTATCCACCGATTACGCCGATTACGCAGATTTGCTTAAGAATCGGCGCAATCGGCGGATGATGGGTATAATGACGCGCATGAGCAGAAAGATACCCGGCCGCGCGCAGGCCGAAGCGTTGCTTGGCGAGGCAGGAGAGCGCAATCCCGGTCCGTGGATCGAGCACTCGCGGCGCGTGGCTGAGGCCGCGCAACGGATTGCGGAGGAACTGGCGTGAGTGAGCCGCTGCCCGAGGGCATCGAGGCCGCCATCGAGTTCCAGCGTGCCGAGAAGCCGGTGCAGCGCGGCGTGCTGCCCGGGCCGGTCGACTACAGCGCGGC
>CAZPTI010000102.1:0-15336 GCA_964588925.1 uncultured Anaerolineales bacterium
TGATAAACGCGGAGATGTTCGGCAAGATGAAGCAGGGCGTGCGGATCGTGGACTGCGCGCGCGGCGGCGTGATCGACGAGAGCGCGCTGTACGACGCCATCGTGGCCGGCAAGGTTGCGGGCGCGGCGCTGGACGTGTTCGAGAACGAGCCGCTGACCGACCGCAAGCTGTTCGAGTTGTCGCAGGTGATCGGCTCGCCGCATATCGGCGCGGGCACGAAGGAAGCCACCGCGCGCATCGGCGACGAGGTGGCGGACCTGCTCATCGGCGTCAGCCAGGAACCTTGCAGCTAAAAGCCACCAACCTGACGGGTTTGCGTAAACCCGTCAGGTTTCTGTCAAGCATCAAGAGCGTAACATGACCGAAGGCGTTCAGATCCCCACCGTCCTCTTGCCGCGGCCCGGCATCGATCTCCGCAAATGGGCCGTTATCGCGTGCGACCAGTTTACCTCCGAGCCGGAATACTGGGCCGATGTCGAGGCCATTGTCGGTGACGCGCCGTCCACCCTGCGCATCACCCTGCCAGAAGTTTATCTCGAAGAGCCGGACGTCGAGGTGCGCATCCAGTCGGTAAAGGACACGATGGCGCGCTATGCCGAGGAAGGGCTGTTTGAGCCGTTCGAGGGCATTGTGCTCGTGGAGCGCACCGTCGGCGGAAAGACCCGGCACGGCGTGATGCTGGCGCTGGACCTTGAGAAGTACGATTATTCAAAGGGGTCGACCAGCCTCATTCGGGCGACTGAAGGCACGATCCTCGAACGGATCCCCCCGCGCGTGCGAATTCGCTCCGGCTCGCCGCTGGAACTGCCGCACATCCTCGTGCTGATCGACGACCCGGCCGGCAGCGTGATCGAGCCGCTGGTCGCGGAACGAACCCGCCTGCGCCGCCTGTACGACTTCGAGCTGATGCTGGGCAGCGGCCACCTGACCGGCTACGCGGTGGAAGATGCGGCGCGGCAGGAGCAGGTGCTGGCCGCGCTGGGCAGGCTGGGCGAGCCGGCCGCGTTCGTCGAGAAGTACGGGCTGCCCGAAGGCGCGCCGCCGATGGTGTACGCGATGGGCGACGGCAACCACTCGCTGGCGACCGCGAAGGCGATCTGGGAACAGCTCAAGGCGGATGCCGGCGGAGCGGACAAGCTTGACGCGCAGCACCCCGCCCGCTTCGCCCTCGTGGAAATTGAGAACATCCACGACGAGGGACTGGCGTTTGAGCCGATCTTCCGCGTGCTGTTCGACGTGAAGGAAAACCTCAAGGTTGCGCTCGACCGCTTCTACCCGGACCGCTACAAACTCGTGCCCGCGGCAAACTTCGACGCGATGAAGATGCTTGTGGATGAGGACAAGCCGGGCGGTCCGCAGGCCGTCGGCGTAGTGGAGCCGGGCGGATACGAGGTGCTGTACGTGTCGCAGCCGCCGTCAAACCTGCCGGTCGGCACGCTCCAGGCGTTTCTTGACGACTGGAACAGGCGGGGCGGCTTCTCGAAGATCGACTACGTGCACGGCGAGGACGTAGTCGGGCGCCTGGGTTCGCAGGCGGGCAACCTGGGCTTTTATCTTCCCGCCATCGACAAATTCAGCTTTTTCAAAACAGTCATCCTCGATGGCGCGCTGCCGCGCAAGACGTTCTCTATGGGCGAAGCGAAGGAAAAGCGCTTCTACATGGAAGCGCGGCGGATTGTTTAGAGGTTTTGACGAGGGCTTAACCCTCCCATCAAGCCCCGCGCGACAGGCCTTAACCTGGCCGCGGTACAAGCCATCATTGCATGTCGCTCGTCAGTGGGCGCCGCCGGGTCCCGCTGGCGAGTCTAAGAAGTCGGAGACATGCCGAGCCATTTATCGTCAGGAGGGGGTAACATGTCAGGTCGTAACGGTCGGATGTACCGGGGAATGAGCTTCATGCTCGCAGTGATGATGCTGCTATCCCTGGTCGCGGGGTCCGCATTCGCGGCCCCTGCCGCGCAGCCATCTGCCGGACCGGAAGCGGTGACCATCACCGTGCTCCACACGAACGACTTCCACGGCAATCTGGAGCTGGCCGGGAGCAACCCCGGCATTGCGCGCACGGCGAAAGTTATCAATGACGTGCGCGCGCAGGTCGGCGCGGCGAACGTCGCGCTGCTCGACGCGGGCGATGTGATGCAGGGCTCGCTGCTCTCGAACCTGTTCAAGGGTAAACCGACGATCGACCTCTTCAACTTCATGGGCTACAAGGCGTCGACGTTCGGCAACCACGAGTTTGACTGGGGACAGGCGGTGCTGACCGAGCGCACAGGTGAGGCGCAGTTCCCGTTCTTGACCGCGAACATCGTTAAGAACGACACCGGCAACTGCGCGACCGCGGGCTGGCAACTGCCGGCTTTTGCGGATGCGGCCTGGACGACGATCAACGTGGGCGCTGCGGGCAACGAGGCCAAGCTCGGCCTCATCGCCGTCACGACGCAGGAAACTCCGTTCATCACCATCGCAGCCGCGACGGACGGTCTGTGCTTCAAGGACCCCACGACCTCGATCACCCACTACTGGGATGAGATGAAGGCCGCGGGCGTCGATGCGATCATCGTCCTCTCGCACCTCGGCTACACCGACGGCGGCTATGGCTACGGCTTCCCGGTCTACGGCGACCAGACGCTCGCCAAGAACCTGGCGAAGGCCGGTAAGAAGCCCGCGCTGATCATCGGCGGCCATAGCCACACCGATCTGTCGGCCGCGACGATGGTCGAGGGCATCGCCGTTGTCCAGGCGCATTATGCGGGCCGCAAGGTCGGCCGCGCAGACCTGACCATTGACAAGGCCACCGGCGCGGTCACGGTTGCGTGGCAGCGGCTCGTCGTCGACCCGAAGGGGCCGGAAGATGAGGCCACGAAGGCCCAGGTCGCCAAGTGGGCGAACGATCCGTGGTACCAGGGCGAAATCAACCGCGTCGTGGGCTTTACGAACGTCGACCTCGTCCGCGACTACAACGGCGACAGCATGATGGGCAAGTTCGTGAATGATGCGATCTACAACGATCTCAACACGGACGCGAAGCCGGAGAACGACGTCGACGTGGTGTTCAACAACGCGGGCGGCCTGCGGGCGGACATCGTCGCGACGACGAAGCCGTTCACCCTCACGCACGGCCTGCTGTTCAACGTGCTGCCGTTTGGCAACCAGACGGTCGTCGGCACGATGACCGGCGCGGAGCTAATGGACATCCTGAACCAGAGCGCCTCCCTCTTCAAGGGCGCGATCCAGGTGGCCGGCATCCGCTACAAGTTCTACAATTACACGGACGACAAGCCAGGGCCGCAGCCGTGGGCCTGGGGCGCGTTCGACGCGCAGATCCTGAACCGCGGCACGCAGCTGTGGGAGAAGCTCGACGTCAACAAGACCTACAAGGTCGCGACGAACGAGTTCCTTGCGCCGGCCGGCCAGGACGGGTTCGCAGGCTTCAAGTACTTCAAGAACAACACCTACTGGGGCGACATGCTCGACGGCGTCGAGCGATGGGTCAACAAGACCTATACTAAGGAAAACCCCTACAACGAGACGGTGGACGGCCGCATTACGCGCGTTGGCACCGCGACCAGCGGCCCGATTGTGCCGGTGACGATCCTGCACCACAACGACTCGCACGGCCGCCTCGTGAAGTCCGGCAACTTCCAGGGCTTCACGCAGCTCGCGACCCTCGTCAAGCAGGAGCGCGCACACAACCCGAACCGCACGCTGCTCTTCTCCCTGGGCGACAACATCCAGGGCGACTCCACGATGTTCTACTTCAAGGACGCGGGCGCGGGCAAGACCGCCGACGGCCAGCCCCTGCCGCCCAACCTGTGGATCAACCCGTTTGTCGCAGTGATGAATGCGCTGGGCTATAACGGCATGGTCCTGGGCAACCACGAGTTCAACTTCGGCGCAGCCGTGTTCCAGAGCGCGTTCAGCAAGGCGGCGTTCCCGCTGCTGGGCGCGAACATGAGCGACACCGGCGCGTACGGCGTGAACAAGGTCGGCCTCGACCCGATGGCTGCGGCCGAAGGGGTCAAGGTCAACGTGTTCGACGGGCTTGAGTTCAAGCTGGACGCAGGCGCGGGCAAATCGGTCAACGTTGGCGTGCTGGGCCTGACCAACCACCGCGTGCCCCAGTACGAGCTGCCGAGCAACATTCCGGGCCTGAGCTTCAGCGATCCGATTGAGAAGGCGAAGGAGCTCGTGCCGGTGCTGAACAGCCGGAACGACGCGGTCGTCACGCTGACGCACATCGGCTTCACCGAAGACCCGAAGAGCGTGGAAGTCGACAAGAACGTCGACACGAACCTCGCGAAGCAGGTCGGTGACATCGACGTGATCCTCGGCAGCCACAGCCACACCAACCCGACGACCGGCTTCGGCGCGTACAAGTTCCTGCCGACCATCGTTCCCGGCCCGAACGGCATCCCGGTTGTCATCAGCCAGGCCTACCGCTACAACACCTTCCTTGGCGAAATCTCGCTTGGCTTTATGCCGAGCGCGGACGGCGGCTTTGAACTGGTGACGCGGACTGGCCGCGCGGTCGCCGTGCCGATCGACACCGCGGAAGACCCGACCATCAAGGCGATCGTCGAGCCGTACCAGACGATCATCACCGCCTACAACAACACCGAAATCGGCAAGACCACTGTGCCGATCGACACGCTGAACGCGTTCACCGAGGAAACGAACGGCGCGAACCTCCAGGCCGACGCCTCCGTGTGGGAGCTGGAGCGCAACGGCGCCGCGGTCGACATCCACCTCTCCGGTGCGATGACCAACCGGAAGATCGCCGAGACCGCTACGCCCGACAACCCGTACACCCTCAAGGTGTCGGATATGTTCAACGCGATGCCGTACGAGAACTCGCTGCTCGTGATGAAGATGAACGGCCCGCAGTTGAAGACCGTGCTGGAGCGCGCGTACCGGAACTACTACTACTACAAGTATGTCCCCGGCTACGGCGGCTACTCCTACTACACGACCTGCATGCTCGTGACCGACAAGGGCAACGAGATCAAGTACGCGGACCTGTACCCGGCGCTGCCGAACGGGCACAACGTCGTATCGCTGAAGATCCAGGGCAAAGCCGTCGACTTCAATGACGCGGCCACCTACTACAACGTCTCGACCGTCAACTACCTGGCGGCGGGTTCGTGCAACTTCAACGACGCGGGCAAGACCCTCTGGCCGCTGAACCAGATCGTTGCGGACACGCAGTTCTACGTGCGCGATGCGGTCATCGCCTACGTGAAGGCGCAAAGCGGGCCCATCTCCCCGGCCATCGAAGGACGCTTACAGTTCCAGAACACGCCGCCTCTGACGACGGTGACGAAGGCGTTCCCCGCCGCGGCGGACACCACGCTGTGGCAGTGGCAGGCGGGAATCCCGCAGGGCTCGTGGGCGCAGCTCTACGTGGGCGCCAACGACAGCCAGCGCATGGCCTTCAAGTTTGACCTGTCGGCGGTGCCGACGGTCGGAACGGTGGACAAGGCGCTGCTGAAGCTGTACATCCACTCGTACACGGGCGGCGGTTCGCCGGCCAACCTGCAGGCGTTCGAGATCACGACGCCGTGGCAAGAGGCGAGCGCCACCTGGAACACGCCGTGGACCAAGAAGGGCGGCGACTTCGTTGAGACGCCCGCCGGCTCGGTGTCGATCAGCAAGACCGACACGGGCAAGATGGTCGCGATTGACATCACGGCGCTGGCGCAGAAGTGGGTTGCGAACCCTGGCGCAAACAACGGCGCGCTCGTGCGGCTGATCGAAACCAGCTTCACCAAGTACCGCGTCGCGAGCCGCGAGTTCTGGGTGCCGGATGCTCAGCCGGTGCTCGAGATGACCTACACGGCCCCGATGCAGTAACAGTCGCTTAGCGAGGACCTGGCAGGTGGATCAACCCGACGGGCTGGACCTCCTGCCAGGTCTCCATTTAACAGCAAGGAGCCTTATGTCTATCTTTGCTCACCTTCCCCGCTATCCTCTGGCGTTCCTGCCCACGCCGCTGCATCCCCTGCCCCGCCTGAATGCGTGGCTGGGCGAGCAGGGCGTCACGGCTGAAATCTGGATGAAGCGCGACGATCAGACCGGGCTGGCGCTCGGCGGCAACAAGACGCGCAAGCTGGAGTTCCTGCTGGCCGACGCGCTGGCGCAGGGCTGCGATACGCTGATCACGACGGGTGCGGCGCAGTCGAACCATTGCCGGCAGACCGCGGCGGCGGCGGCGAAAGCCGGGCTGGCGTGTCATCTTGCGCTCAGCGGACAGCCGACCGAAGGGCCGAAAGGAAACCTTCTGCTCGACATTCTCTTCGGCGCGAAGCTGCACTGGACGAGCCGCGAGAACCGGCTGAATCGGCTGGCAGAGCTGCGGGTCGAGTTGGAGGCGACGGGCAAGCGACCATACTTCATCACCTACGGCGGCTCAGACCCGGTCGGCGCGTCGGGGTATGCGGCGGCGATGGGGGAGGCGCTGACGCAGGCGCGGGAGCTGGGCGTGGCGTTCGACGCAATTGTCTTCGCGTCCAGCTCCGGCGGCACGCATGCGGGCCTCGTCGCAGGGTCGTGGGCGCTCGGCTCGGAAATTCCGGTGATCGGCGTCAGCATCGACGAGGCGGAAGACGCGCTGCGCGAGAAGGTCGCTGCGCTGGCGAGCGACACCGCGCTGCATATCGGCTTCCCGCGCCTCTTTGGGCCCGCGGACATCCGCGCGTCGGCGGACTATCTCGGCGACGGGTACGGCGTGGTGGGCGCGTTGGAGCGCGAGGCGGTGCGCGTTGTGGCGCAGAGCGAGGGCATCCTGCTCGACCCGGTGTACACGGGCCGCGCGTTCGGCGGGCTGCTCGACATGCTGCGAACCAGGCCGGAGCAGTTCGCGCGCCACGGCAAGACGCCGCGCATCCTCTTCTGGCACACTGGCGGCGCGCCCGCCCTGTTCGCCTATACTGAGGAGATTCGTTGACGATAGAAGGGAATGGAACGTTGATTGAACTGATCTACCTGTTCTCACCGGCGCGAGCCCGCAAGATCATGCTAATCAATTCAATCAGTTCGATCAGCGTCCCATTCCGCCTTTACTCCACGCACAACTTCGTTATCACGCGCTGCGCGATCTCAGTTCCCAGCGCCAGGTTCTCGCCGGAGATACGCTCGTCGATGCCGTGTAGCGTTGCCAGGTCCGCGCGGCGCATCAGGAAGGGCGACAGGCCGTAGACAGGGACGCCCGCGGCGCGCCAGAAACGGCCGTCGGTCGCGCCGGGCACCTGGAGCGGAAAGACGCCCGCTTCAGGACAGACGCGCTGCGCTGCGGCCTCCAACGCCTTGTAGATCGGGCTGGACATGGGCGAGCCGGCCGTGCGCGGCGAACGCTGCGTCACCTCCATCGTGACCTCTTTGCCCAACCGGCGCCGCAACCACCGGTCGAACTCGTCGGGATCGGTATCGGGCAGCAGACGGCAGTCCAACTCGGCTTCCGCGCGTTCGGGGATGACGTTCGTCTGGTAGCCGCTGCGAACGACAGTTAGACTGATCGTGTCGCGAACCAGCGCATTGAGCTGCGGGTCCCTGCTCACGCGGTCGTCGGCCAGCGCCTGCGCAAGGGGGTTGTCGAGCTGCTCCATGAGCGTGCGCGCCATTCCCTGCTGCGTTGAGGCGAGGCTGCGGAACATGGCGCGCGTGGTCTCGGAGAGCCGGAATGGCCGCGCTTTCCGCAACGCGAAGGTAAGCGCTTTGACTAGCTTGTCGTTGGGATTATTGCGATGGGGCATGGAGCCGTGGCCGGGCGCGCCGGTCGCGACGACGCGCACCTGATGGATCTGCTTCTCGCAGGTGGCGATGCCGAACTGCGCCTTCGGCCCGAACAGATCGACGAAGCCTGCGCCCCCCTCGTCCCACACCCACGCCGGATCAAACGCCCTGCGGTAGTGTTCGACAAGCCAGCGCGTACCCCACTCGCCGCCCGTCTCCTCATCCGGTACGGCGGTGAAGATCACGCCGCGGCGGAAGACCGTGCCTGCGCGAACCAGCTCGGCCAACGCAAACAGGAGCGCAACCCCCATCCCCTTGTCGTCGAGCGCGCCGCGGCCGTAAACATGGCCGTCAGCAAGCTCACCGGCGAACGGCGGGTGACTCCACTGCGTCGGGTCAGCTCCGACAACGTCAATATGGTGATTCAGGAGGAGCGGCGGGAGCGGCTCGCGCCCCGCGATGCGCGCGACGACAAGGCCCCGTCCCGGTCCCGGTTCATGCAGCGTGACGTCGTCGGTGATGCCGAGCGCGCGGACCTGGCCGGCCAGCCACTCGGCCGCGGCAAGCTCGTTCCGGTGAGACGTATCAAACTGGATGTAACGGGAGAGGAAGGTGAGCGCGTCGGTCATAGTATGCTCCTTGAGCAGGGGCAGACCCGATGGGTGCGCCACTACGTGGCGGTCGGAACCCGTCGGGGCTCAGGCTACGCGGGATCGATCGGCAAACACGGCATTAACCAGCGGCAGCGCAAGCAGGTTGAGCGCGGCCAGAATCAGGAATGTGACTTGGAAGCCCACGGCATCGGCCAGCGAGCCGGAGACGGCGAGGCCGACACCGGTGCCGAGGTTGGCGACTGCCATAAGGATGGCGAACATGGATGCGGCGATGCGCGGGTCGGAGAAGCGCATGGCCGTGGCGAAGTAGACGGCTTCATAGAAGCCGAAGGCAAAGCCGAACGCAATAACGAGCGGCCAGGCAATCGCGGCACTGTCTATCAGCGCAAGCGCGGCAATTGCGACGAGCGCGGCGAGCAGCGCGCCCTGCATCGCGCGTTTATGCCCGAGGCGATCCGCGCGGCGTCCGCCGTCCAACCCGCCGACGATCACGCCGACACCCCAGGCGGCGGTGTAGAAGCCCGCCACAAACAGGGTGATTCCGTAGGACTTCTGCAGATGCGGGTTGACTAGCTGGTTCGCGCCGTTGATGATGAACGAGTAGAGCGCGCCGAGCAGGCCGAGCGCAATCACCGGCCAGCGGACAAACGCGCGGAACGCGCCCCACTGGAAGCGGCGTTCAGCGGGCCGCGCCGGCTCCTTTGCGGCCAGGACGAGCGGCAGCGGCAGCAAGGTCACCAGGGCCAGCGCCCAGAACGCGATCTGCCACGAGGCAAGCTGCGCGAGCGCGCCGATGGCCGCGGAGACGACCACGACGCCCGCTGCGCGCCCGCCAACCATAATGCCCTGCACGCGGCCCTGGTCGGCTTCGCTCGTCGTGTCCAGCGCGAACCCGTCGGTGCAGGTGTCGTAAAGCGCCATGCCGGTCATAATAAGAAACGCGAGGCCGGCGAAGAGGCCGAACTGCGTGGCGGGGTTGAGGAATGGCACGATGATCAGCCCGCCGGCCTGCATCAGGAGGCCCACGACGATATAAGGCAGCCGATGGCCGCGGCCGAGCAGGTTGAAGCGGTCGCTCACCATGCCAAGAAATATCTTGAGGACGAACGGCGTGAGCGCGATCATGCCGAAGAGGCCGATCTGCGCCATGCTCAGGTTGAACGAGAGGAGGTAGAGCGCGTTGAGCGCGGTGAAATACGACAGGATGCTGCCCTGCGCGAAGTAGAGCAGGCCGAACATGGCGTAGCGACGCGTGCTGGTGGATGAGGCGGGAGCGGCAACAGTCACAGGACGGCTCCTTTGGGTGGAGAACGCGGCGAACGGTTGCATTGTAACATGGAGCGGAATTCGACGCAGATGGGGTGGATGCGTTGAATTTTGCTCACGCCAACCCCGCGCTATACTTCGCCTCATGTTCTGGTCAACCTTTGTTACCGCCCTCTTCCTCGCCATCGCGGCGTTTCTGGTCGCCGCGTACCTGTCACCGCTGGAGTCGCTGGGGTGGTGGGCCGGGTGGCAGGCGCGGCGCGCGGACCCGGCCGAGCGGATCGAGCGACCGCCACTGGTGACCGCGCGCGAGGACGTGGAACACTGGCTGGTCTATCTAAGCGGCGTGGGGCGGCTGTCCGGCGACCTGCGTCCGCCCAAAGAAGAGAACTTCCTCAACGTTCTGGAGCAGCGCGCGCACGGGGCTTACGTGGTGCGGGATGTGTTCCCTTTCTCCCCGACGAACACCGCGCTGACCGGCGACCGCGCGCTCGGCCCCTTCTGGCGGCTCATCCCGCGTGTGGCCGGCGCATTCAAGCCGGGCCGCTACCTGTGGCAGTTCATCTTCATCCGTAACCTGCTGCAAGTGGCTGTGTCCGCGGACCGGCGCTACGGCCCGCTATTCAACTACGGCGTGGCGCGGGAGACCGTGCGCAGCCTCCTGCGCGCGGGTTATCCGGTCGGCAGCGGCAAGCCGGTGTGGCTGACGTGCATCAGCGGCGGCGGGCAGGTGTCCGTCGGCATCGCGCCGTTCCTGCGCAGGTGGCTCGGCGCGTCGATTTATGTCGTCTCCATCGGCGGCATCTTCAGCAACGATCCGGGGCTGGACTCGATCCGGCGTTTCTATCACCTGTCCGGCTCGCTCGACCGCACGCAACACCTCGGCGCGGCGCTCTTCCCCGGCCGCTGGCGCATCTTCGCGGCCTCGTACTGGAACCACGCGCGGCGGGAGGGCCGCGTCACGATCATCGACGTCGGGCCGATGAAACACATGGGCTGGGGCGACTACTTCAGCCGGTCGGCGCGGCTGCCGAACGGCGAAACGCACGTCGAGCGCACCGCGGCCGTCATTCAGCGCATCCTCGCGCAGGCTTCCATCCGTGGCTGAGTGGCTGGACATCCTCTCGCGCTTCTTCGCGTTGCTCGGCCAGGCGCTCAGCCTCGCGTGGCGCTTCCGCTTGCCCGACGCGCTCAGCCTGCTCGAAGGCGAGCCGCTGGCGCCGTGGGTGGTGGCCGCGAGCGCGGTGCTGGCCGGCGCGTCGCTGCTGGCAGGCGAGAGCATCATCCTGTTCGTCAACCGCGTGCCGCGCTCGCGCTTCCTCTTGAGCCTGCTGTTCAACGGCATGGCGTTCGCAATCGAGCTGCTCGTCGGCGCGCTGGTGGTGTGGGCGGTGGGGAATGCGGTGTTCCGGCTGGATGCGCCGTTCGGGCTGATCATCCGCGCGGTCCTGCTCAGCAGCGCGCCGCTCGTCCTTGCGTTCCTGACGTTCATCCCTTATCTCGGCACGATCATCGCACGCGTGCTGTACGTCTGGTGGTTCCTGATCCTGTTCGGCGCGATCCGATTTTCCCTCGGCGCGGGCATCTGGCGCGCAGTGCTCGTCGGTGGGATCGCCTGGCTGGTCATCCTGATTTTCAATCGGACGCTCGGCCGGCCGGTTGCGAGCCTGCGCGATTGGGTGTGGGAACGCGTGATCGGCACGCGGCCAGGCTATGCGCAGCCCTTTGATCTGCTGAACGACGCCACCGGTGCGCCCGCAGATGCGGTCAACCGGGTCGATAATCTTCTGGAGTGAGACAATGACGCAACTCCCTCAAACAGCGGACGTAGTGGTGATTGGCGGCGGCATCATCGGCTGCGCGTCCGCATTCTTCCTGAGCCGGGCCGGTTTGAAGCCGGTCATTATCGAGCGGCTGCCCGCGCTGGCGAGCCTCGCCACTGCGCAGTCGATGGAGGCGTTTCGCGCGCAGTTCGCCGAGCCGGAGAACCTCGCCATGATGAGCGAGGCGATCCGCTTCTACGAGCGGTTCGGCGAGGAAACGGGGCTGGCGGACTGCGACATCGGGCTGCGGCAGCAAGGCTACCTGTTCCTGACCACGCAGGAAGACGGGCCGGAGCGGTTCCGTAGCCGTGTGGAGACGCAGCAGGCTCTCGGCCTGTCGGATGTGGAGTATCTCGACGGCGACGAGGCTCGGCGGCGCTTCCCGTTCGTGACCGGGCCGGTGACGGCCGCGACGTGGCGCGCGAAGGACGGCTGGCTCTCCGCGCACGAGGCCGCATACGGCTTCGCGACCGCATCCGGCGCCTTCCAGGCCACCGGCGTCACCGTCACCGATTTTCGTCGCGACGGAGAGCGGGTCATCGGGGTTCAAACAAGCGACGGACCGGTCGACGCGGGCGCGGTGGTGGTTGCGGCGGGGCCGTATTCGGGCAGCCTGGCCGCAAAGCTCGGCATAGAGCTGCCGCTGACCAACCTGCGGCGGCACCGCGTGACCATCGGCGGGCACCCGCTGATCCCGCAGGACGCGCCCATGACCATCGACCAGGACACCGGCGCGCACTGGCGGCCGGAGAGCGGCGGCGCGGCGCTGGCGTGGGCACAGACGCACGAGCAACCGCAGGAGCCGACGGATCACGTCCACCCGAACCCGGACTTCCCGTTCGAGGTGCTGGAGGGGGTCAGCCGGCTGTGCGAGTTCTGGGAGCGCGTGGCAGGCTCGCTCAAGAAGAACCAGGTGCATCTCGGCGCCGGGCAGTATACGTTGACGCCGGACGACCGGCCGGTTATCGGTCCGCACGGGGAGATTGCAGGGCTGTACTTTAACTGCGGGTATGGCGGACATGGCGTGATGGCTGCGCCGGGCGGCGCGCGGCTGTTGGCGGACCTGGTGGCGGGACGGGCGCGCGATGCTGAGAATCCGTTCACGTTCCGTCGGCTGGCAAATCTGGAAACGGCATTTCATCAGCGGTTGCTCTAAACAAAGGAACAAATGATCCACAGGTTACGCAGATGGACGCAGATTATCGGCAAACCTCTGCGGCAGTCTGCGTAATCTGCAGATCGTTGCGCGTTGCAGCGCCAGCAAAAGCGCGCTATACTTGTTTCGCGAGTCCCTGATCCCACCCAACAGGAATTAGCATGATCGTCCTTCACATCCTGCTCGCCATTCTCGGCCTCCTGGTGTTCGTGGTGTTTGTTTTCGCAGCGACATCAGCCGGCGAGACCATCGCGTGGTGGACGCGTCGCGGCTCGAATCGCGCCGCGCCCGACTCCCCCATCGTCGTCCCCCCGCGCGACCCTGACCGCTCCATCGCGGACCAGTATATTGTCTACCTGAGCGGCGTGGGCCGGAACAGCGGCGAAGAGGTGCCGGACAAGGAGGCGCAGTTCCTCGACATGGTCGAGAAGGGCGTGCCCGGTTCGGTCATTGTGCGCGACGTGTTCCCCTACTCGCCGAGCAGCACACCCCTGACGGAGCATCGGTTGTTCGGGCTATGGAAAGCAATACCCGAAATCGCGCGGCGCAACCGGCGCTTCATGCCCTTGTACCACATCATCTACTTCCGCAACTTGCTGCAAGTCGGCGCGTCGCGCGACGCGCTCTACGGCCCGTATTATGCGTACGGGTTTGCGAAGGAGATGATCAAGGGGCTGCTGCGGTATGGCTATCGGCCGGAGGAGCCGCGGCCTGTGACCATCCTGTGCATCAGCGGCGGTGGGCAGCTTTCGCAGGCCGCCGCGCCTTACATGCGCGAGTGGCTCGGCTACAAGGTGCGCGTCATTTCTGTCGGCAGCGTGCTGGCCGACGACGCGGGCACGATGGACTTAGAGGAAATTGTTCATCTGTCGGGCAGCAAGGACGTGACGCAGTATGTGGGCCGGGTGCTCGGCTGGAGCGGCTGGCCCGTCTTCCCGCATTCGGCGTGGAACCGCTTCGTACGAGAGGGACGCTTGCGCGTGATCCCGGTGGGGCCGATGAAGCACATGGGCTGGGGCGATTATTTCAGCCGGTCGGTCAAGCTGGCCGACGGCACATCGCACGTGCAGCGCACCGCGCAGATCGTGATCGACCTGCTGGCGCCGCCCGACGCGAGGGGCGACCGTCGGCCATTGCCCGCGCCGGCGCCCGCGTTCGAGCCGGAGCCGGTCGCCGCGCCCACGCCTGTTGCGGTGGAGGCGTAAGGTGGATACGCCAATGCTTGATCGCGCGATCCTGATCCTGCTCCTTTCCGCCGCGTCCTGGACGGTCGGACACGCGGGGCGGTTGTTGATGCAACGGATGAAGACGCCCGCGTGGCTGACGGGGACGCTCTTCGGATTCCTCGCGTTCCTCGTGAACCGCGTCGCGCTGGCGGCTGCTGCGTGGGCAATCTACGAGCTGCTCTTCGGCAGCGCGCCCGACCCGCTGATCCTGGTCGCGCTGGTCGGTGTGGCGAGCGCGCCGCTGCTGCTCTCCTTTGCGCACGTGACGCCGTTCTTTGGGCCGGGCGCGCTCTTCGTCCTGTACCTCATCACGTGGATACGGCTGGCTTCATTCACGAGCCTGTCGCTCGGCATGGACTGGTTGGGGTGTCTGGGATGGTGGACCGCGGCCTGGCTGCTCACATCTGGTGTTGGCGCGGTGATCCGCTGGCTGTTGCGCGACGCAACCTGGCTCGGCTGGACGGGCATCTTGGGGCAGAGACACGTAACGCCGCAGGAGTTGATGGCGCAGTTGCCCGGCTTGCGGATGGGGCGCCGCGCATAAGAGGTTCACTGTTGACGCTGGCAGTGCTGACGAAGATGGTCGGAGGCTGAATGGCGGAAAAGGAGCTGGGCTACGTCGAGTTGGAGTGGACGTGTCCGAATTGTAACACGCGCAATCCGGGGAGCGCGCCGAAGTGCAAGCAATGCGGCGCGGCCATGCCGGCGGATGTGAAGTTTGAACAGGCCGCCGAAGAGCATCTGATCACCGATCAGGCGAAAATCGAGGCTGCGAAGGCGGGTCCAGACATCTACTGCGCGTACTGCGGCACGCGGAATGCTTCAACTGCGAAGGCGTGTAAGCAGTGCGGTGCGGCGCTGGCCGAAGGGACCGCGCGGCAGACGCAGGGCGTGGTCGGCGGGCTGCGCGACAAGCCTGCGCCGCCGCAGAAATGCCCGAATTGCGGCACGGAAAACCAGGCGAGCGCGCTCAAGTGCGTCAACTGCGGCGCGCCGCTGGGCAAGGCCGCACCTGCCGCGACCCCTGCCGCCGCACCGGCGCGACCCGGCGGAATCGGCATCCTCCCGCTCATCCTGCTCGGCGTGGTCATCCTCATCGGCGCGTTCATCCTGCTCGGCCGGCGCAGCAGCGACGCGGTTGCGCAGGTGGCGGACTACGGCTGGCGGCGGTCGATTGCCGTGCAGCAGCTTGCGCCGGTGACGCGGGAGGGGTGGCTGGAACAACTTCCCGCGGGCGTAGACGTGGTCGGCTGCCGCAAAGAAGTTTATCAAACGGTGAGCAATCCGGTTCCGGGCGCGCGCGAAATCTGCGGCACGCCCTATGTGGTGGACACCGGCACGGGGTTCGGCAAGGTGCAGCAGGATTGCGAGTATCAAGTGCTCGCCGATTACTGCCAGTATCGCACGCTCGAATGGGTGCTCGGCCCGCCGATCATTCTTGAAGGCCGCGACTTCAGTCCGCGCTGGCCGGCGGCGAATCTTGGCGCGAATCAGCGCGCGGGCGGCCAGTCGGAAGAGTATTT
>CAZPTI010000103.1:0-3957 GCA_964588925.1 uncultured Anaerolineales bacterium
GACGAGGCCGCGCGGAGCGCTATGCGGTCGTCATAGGGATGGTCAGGCCGGTGGGTGGGTGAACTTGGAAGGGGAAAGGCGAAAGCCGGGGAAAGCGCGAAATACGAAAGGGGAAAGAAGCGAAAGCCTCCGCGCGCGGGATTTCGCACATTTCGCTTTTCGTCTTTCCCCTATTTCCCCCCATTTCGCCTTTCCCATTCCAAACTCACATGCCAAAGCGAGTCATTGAGCAACGTATGTCCATCCTACCCTCTGCCTTCGACCTCCCCGCCGGGCGCCTGTTGGCGCTCGACCTGGGGCAGGCGCGCATTGGCGTCGCCGTGTGCGACGAGTCGGGCCTGCTGGCCTCGCCGCTGACCGTGCTGCGCCGCCAGCCCACGCGCGCGGCCGACTTTGCGGCCATCGCGGAACTCGTCCAGCGCGAGCGGGCTGTGGGCGTGCTCGTTGGCATGCCTGCGGCGGATGCCAGCCTGCCGGGGCCGGAAGGCCAGGGCACGCAGGCGCGCTGGACGCAGCGTTATGCGGGCAGACTTGCCGGCGCGCTGGACGTGCCCGTCGCGTTCTGGGATGAGACGCTCACTTCCGTGGACGCAGCCGAACTGCTGCGCGAAGGGAGCGGGCGCACCGGCATCGACGCCGCCGCAGCCGCGCTCATCCTGAACGGTTACCTTGATGCCAGAAGACGAAAGGGCCTGTGAATGCACCGGGCGCTTAACCTGATACTTCGTTTCATGCTGTTCCTCGTCCCCCTGACCGCATTGTTCGTGTTAGGGTTCGTGACGGTCAGCTTTGTCTCCGCGCAGTTGGCCGACGTGCCGGAGCCGCCGCAGGTGGCGCTCCTCCAACCGGCCTCCGAGCAGCCGCTCGACCTCCGCCCTGAGACCATCGAGCAGCGGGTGATCGGGCTGTACCTCCGCACGCAGGAAGCGACGTTGGACACGCCCGCGTCGACGGACGACAAGCCGCGCATCTTCAGTATCGAGTCGGGCGAGACTGCGTTGAGCGTGGCGACGCGGCTGGAGGAAGAAGGCTTCATCACCGACGCCGCGCTCTTCCGCCGCTACATGGGCTACAACGGCATCGACCAGCGGCTGGCCGCGGGCGCGTTCGAGATTTCGCCCGCCATGACGATGGTCGAAATTGCGGACCGGCTCCAGCGCGCGCGTTACGAGGAAATCACCTTCACCGTGCCCGAAGGGATGCGCGCCGAGGAAGTGGCCGAGCTGCTCGACGTGAAGGGCGTGATGGACGGCACCGCATTCCTGGCGATGGTGCAGGGCGGCAGCGCGTCCGCGCGGGCCATCGGCGAGTACGACTGGCTCCCCGGCGGCCTGACCACGCTGGAAGGCTACCTCTTCCCCGACACTTACCGCCTCCCCGTGCCCGCGCAGCCGAGCGACCTGCTCCAGCGCATGCTCGACAACTTCGAGGCGAAGGTGATCGAGCCGAATCTTGCTGCCGGATCGGGCCGCGGGCTGGAGCAGGTGGTCATCATGGCGTCCATCGTGGAGCGCGAGGCCCCGCGCGCGGACGAGCGGCCCACCGTCGCCAGCGTCTACTGGAACCGCATCAGCGGCGCGTGCAGCAACGAAACGGGCGGCGCATATCTGCAAGCCGACCCGACGGTGCAGTACGCGGCCGGGCGTCCGGGCGAGTGGTGGTGGAAGCCGCCGAGCGTCGAGGCGTACCAGACCGTGCAGTCGCCGTACAACACCTACCTGCGCCCCGGCCTCCCGCCGACCGCCATCGCCAGCCCCGGCCTGTCGGCTATCGAGGCTGCGGTCAGGCCGGCGGACACGAAGTATTGCTTCTTCGTGGCGACGGGCGACGGCGGGCACGTCTTCGCCACGACTCTGGCCGAGCACCAGCAGAACATCGGGCAGTATCAGAAATAAGGGGAGCAGGATGGAGCGGCGCACGCGGGTAGCAGTGTTTGCTGCGCTGGCAGGTGTGGCGCTCCTCCTATCGGGCTGCGCCGCGCTGCCTGGCAACGCGGCGCCTGTCGTTAAGATCGGCGTGATTGCGCCGTTTGAGGGCGCGGGGCGTCCGCTGGGTTATGCGGTGCTCCCCGCGATTAAGGCGGTGGTTGCGGAGGCGAACGCAAGCGGACGACTTGGCCGCTATCGCGTGGCGGTGGTGGCCTTCAACGACAACCTCGATCCGGGGACGGCCGCGGAGCAGGCGAAGGCGCTGACTGCGGATGGCGATGTGACGGCGGTCATCGGGCCTTTTGCGCCTTCAACCGATCAGGCCGCCGCGCCCATCATGAGCGCCGCGCATCTCGCATCCCTGCCTGTTCTCTCTGCTGATCCCTTGAAGGAAGACTACGGGGAAGAAATTGCGCTTGCTGAAGCCGCCACGCGCAAGGCGATTGATGCGCTTGCAGCCGACATCGCGGCAAACGGCCGTCCCACGCGGGCCGGTGTTGCAGAGCGGCTGGCCTTGCAGCCCTGACCTCCCCTCGCGGCGCAACCCCCAGGAGAAACCATGCCAGACAACAACAACCTTCATATGACGCCGGACGAGTTCCGCCGGTACGGACGCGAAGTCGTCGACTGGATCGCCGACTACTACGAGCAGGTTGAATCGCTGCCAGTGCTCTCGCAGGTTCAGCCGGGCGAGGTGCGCGCCGCGCTGCCGCCTGCGCCGCCCCAGCAGGGCGAGCCGTTCGAGGCGATGATCGGCGACCTCAACGAAATCATCATGCCCGGCATCACGCACTGGCAGTCGCCCAACTTCTTCGCCTATTTCCCGGCCAATACGTCCTTTCCGGCCATTCTTGGTGAAATGGTCTCTGCGGGCCTCGGCGTGCAGGGCATGCTGTGGCAGACCAGCCCCGCGTGCACTGAACTGGAGACGCACGCGCTTGACTGGATGGCGGACATGCTCGGCCTGCCGGAGCGGTTCAAGTCGAGCTCGGCGGGGGGCGGGGTGATCCAGGATTCAGCCTCGAGCGCGGCGCTGACCGCCTTGCTGGCCGCGCGCGAGCGCGCCACCGGCTACGCGACGAACGAGCAGGGGTGCGACGGGCGATTAGTGGCCTACGTCTCTTCGCAGACGCATTCATCCGTGGAGAAGGGGGTCAAAATCGCGGGCATCGGTCGCCAGAACCTGCGCGTGATCGGCGTGGACGAGCGCTACGCGATGCGGCCGGATTTGCTGCTCGCGCAGATCCAGGCCGACCGCGAGGCCGGGCTGTTGCCGTTCTTCGTCGCGGCGACCATCGGCACCACGTCGTCGAACGCGCTCGATCCGCTGCGAGAGATCGGCCAGATCGCGCGAGCCGAGGGGCTGTGGATGCACGTCGACGGCGCGATGGCCGGGACCGCGGCGCTCTGCCCCGAATTCCGCTATATCCAGGATGGTATCGAACTGGCGGATTCTTACTGCTTCAACCCGCACAAGTGGATGTTCACGAATTTCGACTGCGACTGCTTCTACGTGGCCGACCGCGCGGCCTTGATCCGCACCCTGAGTGTGCTGCCCGAATACCTGCGCAACAAGGCCACCGAGTCGGGCGCGGTGATTGACTACCGCGACTGGCACGTCCCGCTCGGCCGCCGCTTCCGCAGCCTCAAGCTGTGGTTCGTGATCCGGCACTACGGGGTGGAGGGGTTGCAGGCGCTCGTGCGGAACCACGTCGCACTGGCGCAGGAGTTCGTGGGACGGGTGCAGGCGTCCGACCGCTTCGAGCTGGTCGCGCCCGCGCCGCTCAACCTGGTTTGCTTCCGGCACAAGGACGGGGATGAGGCGAACCGCCTGCTGCTGGAGCGCCTCAACCGGGGTGGCGAGTTGTACATGACGCACACGGTGCTTGACGGCCGCTACACGTTGCGCCTGTGCGTGGGCCAGACGCACACCGAAGCGCGGCACGTTCGGGCCGCATGGGAGAAGATCAACCAGGCAGCGGACGCGCTTGGTCTGTAGCAGTGGTTCGTAGTAGGCGCTTTAGCGCCC
>CAZPTI010000103.1:4057-15151 GCA_964588925.1 uncultured Anaerolineales bacterium
CGGTGCACCAACGGGGGCGCGTCCACTTCGTCCGGCGCAATCAGCACCGCGCGGGCAAGGCGGCTGACCGCTGCGGTCAGATCCGCTTCCGTCCGCGCGTGCACCCACAGTAGGGGCTCGCCCGCCTTTACGAGATGGCCCACCTTCGTCCCTTCGGCCAGCACTACGCCGACCGCCGGGTCAATACTGTCTTCCTTGCGCGCGCGGCCGCCGCCCAGGTCGACCACGGTGTAGCCCACCTCGCGCGCGTCCACCTGCGCCAGGTAGCCGCCAACCGGCGCCAGCAGCGGCGCGACGTGCGGGGCTTTGGGCAGTTTTTCCGGCTCATCTACGCAGGACAGGTCGCCGCCCTGCGCGGCGACGAACTCGCGGAACTTCTCCCACGCCGACCCATCTTGCAGCGCGCGGCGCGCGGCCACTGCTGCCGCTTCGGGGTCGCTCGCCTTGCCGGAAATCAAGAGCATCTCGCGCGAGACGTCGACGCAGTGGTCGCGGAAGTCCTCGGGGCCGCCCCCCCGCAGCGTGTCGACCGCCTCTCTGACCTCCAGCGCGTTCCCAACCGCGAGGCCGAGCGGCTGGCTCATGTCGCCGATGAGCGCGGTCATCTTGCGGCCCAACCGCTGCCCGATGGCGACCATCAGCTCCGCCAGCTCCACTGCCGCGGGCACCGTCTCCATGAACGCGCCCTGCCCCACCTTGACGTCCAGCACAATCGCATCCGCGCCCGCGGCGATCTTCTTTGACATAATAGACGAGGCGATGAGCGGCAGGGAAGGCACCGTGCCGGTCACGTCGCGCAGCGCGTACAGCTTGCCGTCCGCGGGCGCCAGGTCCTGCGTTTGCCCCGCGACCACCAGCCCGATTTCCTTGAGCTGCCGCTTGAACCGATCGAGGCTGAGCCGGGTCGAAAAGCCGGGGATCGACTCGAGCTTGTCCAGCGTGCCGCCGGAGAACGACAGCCCGCGGCCCGACATCTTGCCCACCGGCACACCCAGGGTCGCGACAATCGGCCCGACGACCAGCGTCGTCTTGTCGCCCACGCCGCCCGAAGAATGCTTATCCACAATGAAGGGGAGGGTGTCGTGCAGGTTGAGCGTCGCGCCGGAGAAGGCCATCGCCTCGGTCAGTGCAGCCGTCTCCGCATGCGTCATACCGCGGAAGAAAACGGCCATTGCCCACGCCGCAGCCTGATAATCGGGCACGTCGCCTCTGACGTAGCCCTGAATGAACGCGTCGATCTCCTCGCGCGTCAGCTCGCCGCCGTCGCGTTTCTTCGTGATGATGTCAACAGTGCGCATCGTCCTCTTTCTCTCTCCTGTGAGAAGGTTAACGAAGCGCAGCATACCCCGCAGGGCCGCGCCTGTCAAGGTTCGCGCAAATAATACATATTTGCTTTTTGCCCCGCCCGATGTATAATCGGCGCAACAAGAAATCCGGTTTAATTTGTTCGGCGAATAACCAGATATTTCCGTTACTTTTGCGCCAAAGCGCCGTCATTCTAAGCAGGAAATCAAGAAAAAAGGTTGCGAAGCTCGTTCATTAAGAATGAGCGCGCAGCGCAAGGTGCTTGGGAATGACGGATTCAGAGCAGGATGTCATCGTGATCGGCGCAGGGCTGGCCGGCTCGGAAGCGGCGTGGCAACTGGCCGAGCGCGGGGCGCGCGTGCTCCTGTATGAAATGCGGCCCGCGCGGATGACGGCGGCGCACGAGTCGGATCGCATGGCGGAGCTGGTGTGCTCCAACAGCCTCGGCTCGAATCTGCCGGATCGGGCGCTGGGCGTCCTTAAGAATGAAATGCGGCGGCTGGGCTCGCTGGTCATCCGCTGCGCGGACGAGCATGCGGTGCCTGCGGGCGGCGCGCTGGCCGTGGATCGTGACGCGTTTTCGCAGGCGGTGACCGATGCGGTGACGACGCACCCGAACATTACCGTGCGCCGCGAGGAAGTGACCGCGCTGCCCGAGGGTGTGCCGGTCGTGGTGGCGAGCGGCCCGCTGACCTCCGCGCCGCTGGCTGCCGACATCCGCAAGCTGGCCGGCGAGGAGACGCTTTACTTCTTCGACGCAATGGCGCCCATCGTGGCGGTCGAGTCAGTGGACATGACCGTCGCATTTCGACAGAGTCGCTACGACAAGTCGACGCCGCGCGATGCTGACGGCGAGGCGTCCGCGGAGCCGGAAGGCGACTACATCAACTGCCCGCTGTCGAAGGACGAGTATTTCGCCTTCGTGGAGGCGGTCAACGACGCGGAGAAGCGCTCTCTCCGCGAATTCGAGTCAACCCTGCTGACGCAGGACGACGAGGCGCGGCGCTACTTCGAGGGGTGTCTGCCCATCGAGGTGCTGGCCGCGCGTGATCCCCTGGCGCTGGCCTACGGGCCGATGCGCCCGGTGGGACTGCGGGACCCGCGCACCGGCCGCCGACCATTTGCGGCCGTTCAACTGCGCCAGGATAACGCGGCGGGCACCCTTTACAACCTGGTCGGTTTCCAGACAAACATCAAGTGGGGCGATCAGGAGCGCGTTTTGCGGATGATCCCCGGGCTGGCGAACGCCGAGTTCGTCCGCTTCGGCCAGATGCACCGCAACACGTTCCTGAACAGCCCGAAGCTGCTGCGTCCTACGCTGCAATGGCGCGACCGCGAAGACCTCCTCTTTGCGGGACAGATCACGGGGACGGAAGGTTACGTCGGTTCGGCCGCGGGCGGGCTGGTGGCGGGGATCAACGCCTGGGCTGTGCTGAACGGCGTTGAGCCCTGGCAACTGCCGCCGACAACGATGCTCGGCGCTCTGTTGCGCTACATCACCGAAGCGGACCCGGCAAACTTCCAGCCGATGAAGGCGAACTTCGGCTTGCTGCCCGAACTGGACCCGCCGGTGCGCGAAAAGCGCCGCCGGTACGCAACCTATGCCGACCGCGCTCTTAGCGACCTGGAAACCGCAATAGGGGAGCGCCCTGATCTGCGCATTCCAGCCGCGAGGCAGGACTAGCTTAACATAATCGCGCGACCAGCGCGTAAATTCTTGACAGGAGGGGCGCATCATTTGATATTGTGATTGAATTGGAAGAATAACCCTATTGCGTTCGCGCGGAGCATGTGCTACAATCCGCGCGAGAGTTGTCCCGTCGCTTGTGAGTCTGCCCGCGACCTGGTAGCGGCAGGATGGGCAAGTTGGCCCTGTTGAGCCGTGCCCGGCGTTTCGGTTGTGTGAAGGAGGGTCGAATGAAGTTCCTCAAGAATCCTCGGCGCCTCATGTCGCTTGCCCTGGCGCTGGCAATTCTCGCCAGCCTCACGCTAGGGAGCGCGACCGGCCTGGCCGTTGCCACGATGGACGTGATCCAGAATGGCGATTTCGAAGGCGGATTTGTGATGATTCCGGGTTGCGGCATGGTGGGCGCGAACTGGGGTTGCTTCACCAACGGCGGCAGCGCGGCATACGGGTTCTACGACGACCAGTGGGCTCCGGTGGTTGCGAACGGGCTGCATAGTCAGCTCATCGAGATCAACACGAAGCAGTACGCGGCGTCTGAGCCGGATCGTTTTGCGGGCATCTATCAGACGGTGGGCCTGACCCGCGGCGCCACTTACACGCTGAAGATGCAGGGCGGCATGCGCGAGCATCAACCCGATCCGACCGAAGACAAATTCCGCTACCGCGTTCAGTGGGGCTTCACGAGCGACGGCTCGACCGACTGGACCAAGGTCACAAACTGGGTCGAGCTGCCCTGGGACAAGATCGACGACCGGCTGAACCCGACTGGCTTGCAGAGCTTCTCGACGAGCTTTGTGGCGCCGAGCGGCAAGATCACGCTGTTCATCCGGGCCTGGAAGAAGTGGGGCACGCCCTACAAGGAACTGGACGTCAACATCGACGCGGTCAGCCTGACCGGACAGGTCGTGAAGCAGCCGGTGCAGCCTGCGAACCCGGTGGTCGTGTTGCCCGGCCCGGCGCAACCCGTGCAGCCTGGCCCCGAGATGCTTCCGCCTCAGGTCGCGCAGCCTGGCCCGGAGATCCTTCCGCCTCCCGCGCTCGTCTGTGGCGGCGGCTCTCTCGTTGCCAACGGCGATTTTGAGGGCGGGTTCGTCAACGGCGTGGGCAAGGGGTGGGCGAGCTTCAACAACGGCGGCAGCGCGGCGTACGGCTTCTACGATGAGATGTGGACGCCGGTCATCAAGGACGGCCTGCACGGTCAGTTGATCGAAATCAACACCTGGGGGCTGGCCGCTTCGCAACCCGACCGGTTTGCCGGCATCTACCAGACCGTGGGCGGGCTGGCCGCGGGCCGCACCTACGAGGTTTCGGCCTGGGGCATGCTCCGCGAGGAAGCCTCGCATCCGACCGAGGACAAGTTCCGCTACCGGGTGCAGTGGGGCTACGCGCCGGCGGATGCCGACCCCAGCGAGGCCGACATCACGAACTGGACAGAGCTGCCGTGGGACAACCTGTACGTGCGGACCGCGCCGGGCAGCATGTCCTCCTTCAGCGCGCAGTTCACGGCGCCGTCGAGCAACGTGGTGATCGCGTTCCGGGCCTGGAAGAAGTGGGGCACGCCGCAACGCGAGCTCGACGTCAACCTGGATGCCATCAAGCTGGTAGCGTGCGGGACGACCGGCGGGGGTGGCGTCGTTGTGAAGCCGCCTGTCGTCGTGGTTCCGCCGATTGCGGTGGAGTGCTACTACGTCGTGAAGTCCGGCGACACACTGGCTGCGATTGCCGCGGCGCATGGCACGACGCAGGAAAAGCTGGCCGCGGCTAACGGCATCCGCAACCCGAACATTCTGATCCTGGGGCAGCGGCTCGTCGTGCCGTGCAAGGGTGGTGGAACGAAGCCGCCGGCCGGCGGAACCTGTACATGGTACACCGTGCAAGGCGGCGACACCCTGACAAAGATCGCCGCGAAGTACGGAACGACCGTGCAGGCGATCGCGCAGCGCAACGGCCTGCGCAACGTCAACCTGATTTACGTGGGACAGCGGCTTTGCATCCCGTAATGTAGCCGGTGCCGCTATCCGTGTCGCTCGTGCGCACCCCTGACCGTCCAGGTGCGCACGAGCGTTGCCCACTTTGTTTCTCAATGATAAAGGGCATCGCGCCGCAAGGTGTTGCGTCGCGCGAAGTTGCGACATCTGCTGGCAGGAGGTCGCCCGGCTCAATAGGGGGTTGGCGCCCCGTTTTGTTGATCGAAGCTTGCTATGCTCATCTATCAGTCGTTGATGGTTAGAGGAGGGATAAATGGCAAAGCACCGCATCTTCCTGCTGGCGTTAGCCAGCGCGCTGCTCCTGGTCTTGATGGTGGGCAGCGTGGCGTTCGCCGACGGTCCCGTTGCCGGCGGCGCTGGACCGGAACAGGAGAAGGGCCAGGTCTGCGTCGATGGTTACGTCATCAACCATCGCGAGCAGCCGGTCGACGGCACGAAGCTCGGCCTCGTCGTCGAAGCCATCCTGGGCGAAAATTCGGCCAATCGCGCGCCGAACCAGGTTGTGGCGACGGCCCCGGTCGGCAAGGACGGCTACTTCAAGTTCACGAACCTACCGGCGGGCATGCTGGCGTTCCAACTTCAGTTGCCGGAAGGTTGGGATGGCATTGTGCCGCAGGTCCGCATCGGCGGCCTTGCCAGCACCGGCTTTGCCGAGTTCAAGGAAAGCACGAAGTGCTACCGCGTGATCTTCAAGATCCGCCGCTGGGTCACCATCCCCGTCCTCAAATGGGAAGAGCGCCTTGACGGCTCTGTGGTGCCCGGCGAGGATTGGAAGATCACGGCCACCCCGGTGAAGGATCCCTTCGCCCGCGTCGTGACCGCCACGATCACCGGCGGCCAGGCCCTTTTGACGCTGACCCCCGGCACCTGGCAGGTGTGCGAGACGGTCAAGAACGGATGGACGCCGCTCACGCCGGTGTGCGTGACGCGCGTGATCGACCAGTATGCCAATGGCGGGGCGGTTAATCCGATCGTCTTTAAGAACCGCGAGCCCGCCTGCCATCCGAAGATCATTGTGACCAAGATGGGCTACGGCCATGATGCCAACGGCGAACTCACCGCGCTCGGCACACTCGCCGGCTGGAAGTTCACCGTTGCGCGCGCAGACAAGACTGCGCCGCCCGTTGTTGGAACGACCGCCGGTGACGGCCGCGTCGTGTTCGACAACCTGCGCCCGGGCGTCTACAAGGTCACCGAGACCGTGCAGCCCGGTTGGGCCGTCCGCGACACCACGCAGAACCCGACCACCGTCGTTCTGATGGACTGCGAGACGGTCGAGGTCACTTTCGAGAACGTCGAGTTGATCGGCCAGCTCCGCATCTACGGCCACAAGTGGTTCAAGGCCTGGGAGAAGCCGTACAAGGGCACGCTCGTTGGCCTTTCCGGCTGGACGATCACCGCCAAGCTGGTCGGCACCGATGTAATGACCTCGACGGTCACTGACGCGCTTGGCGCGTACGAGTTCACCGCCGCGCAGCTTGACGCCGCGGGGATGGGCTTCCCTGGCGCCGCCATTGAGGTGTGCGAAGAGTCCCGCGATCACTGGATCCACGTAACGCCCAAGTGCGTGACCGTGCGCTTCCCGTATCCGGTCCCGGCCACCTACACCGGCGTGAAGGTTGACTTCACGAACATCCAGGATCCGCCGCTTCCGGGCGCTGCCGCTGGCGCGGCTGCTTCGGTTGCCGGCGGCGCATGCTCGGCCTATCACACGGTCGTTGCGGGCGACACCCTGGCGAAGATCGCGGGCAAGTACGGCGTGTCGATGGGCAGCCTCATCAGCGCCAACGGCATCCGCAACGCGGACGTGATCTTCCTCGGCCAGAAGTTGTGCGTGCGGTAAGCTCCAGACCCGTCGGGTTTCCCAAAACCCGATGGGTCGTGACGTGAGCATAGACGGACAGACCCGTCGGGTTTCCCAAAACCCGACGGGTCTTTTATTATCCCTCCACAATGAAGCGATTTACCGATTTGTACCTGGCGCTCGATGCCACGACGAAGACGAGCGAGAAGGTGGCCGCGATGGCGCAGTACTTCGCGGCCGTCGAGCCGGGCGACGCCGCGTGGGCCGTCTTCTTCCTGAGCGGGCGCAGGCCGAAGCGCCTGCTCCCCTCGCATCTGCTGCGCACGCTGGCCGCAGAGCAGGCCGGCATCCCGGAGTGGCTGCTTGTCGAATCCTATTCGGCTGTCGGCGATTCGGCAGAGGCCGCGTCGCTGCTGCTGCCAGACAGCGGCCGCAGCACGGATTTCCCCCTGCGCTACTGGATTGAGCAGCGCATTCTGTCCGTGCGCGATTTGTCCGAGGCGGAGCAGCGCGCCGCAATCCTCTCCGCGTGGGGCGAACTGAGCGAGGCGGAGCGCTACGTGTTCAACAAGCTGATCACGGGCGCGTTTCGCGTCGGCGTGTCGCAACTGCTGCTCGTCCGCGCGCTGAGCCAGGTCAGCGGGGTGGACGAACAGACGATCAGCCACCGCCTCATGGGCGCGTGGGAGCCGACGGCGAACTGGTACCGCTCGCTGGTCGCGGCCGAACATGCGGATGCGGACGTCAGCCGTCCCTATCCGTTCTTCCTCGCGCATCCGCTCGAAGCCGAACCGTCTTCACTCGGTCCCATCGAGGAGTGGCAGGCGGAGTGGAAATGGGACGGCATCCGCTCGCAACTCATCAAGCGTAAGGGCCAGGTGTTCATCTGGTCGCGCGGCGAGGAGCTGGTCACAGACCGCTACCCGGAGGTGGCGGAGGCCGCGGCCGCGCTGCCCGACGGAACCGTGCTCGACGGGGAGCTGCTCCCGTGGCGCGACGGCCGCGTTCAGCCGTTTGCGGAACTTCAGCGCCGCATCGGGCGCAAGGACCTGGGCAAGAAGATTCTGGCGGAAGTGCCGGTCGTGCTGCTGACCTACGACCTGCTGGAGTGGGGCGGGGAGGACTGGCGGCCGCGGCTGCTCACCGAGCGCCGTACGCAGTTGGAGCGCGCCGTCGCAGCAGCCAACCATTCAGCGTTGCTCATCTCCGAGATTGTCACCGCGGATAGCTGGGACGCGCTGGCCGAGCGCCGCCGCGAGAGCCGCGAGCGTTCGGTCGAAGGGTTCATGCTCAAGCGCAAAGACTCTGCCTACGGGGTGGGACGCAAGCGCGGCGACTGGTGGAAATGGAAGATCGAGCCGTACTCCATTGATGCCGTGTTAATCTACGCGCAGCGCGGCAGCGGCAAGCGCGCCAACCTGTACACCGACTACACGTTCGCGGTGTGGGACGGGGGCGAGCTGGTGCCGTTCGCCAAGGCGTACTCGGGGCTGACCGATGCGGAAATCCGCGAGGTGGACCGCTTTGTGCGCGCGAACACGCGCGAGCGCTTCGGCCCGGTGCGCAGCGTCACGCCGCAACTGGTGTTTGAGCTGGGCTTCGAGGGCATCCAGGCGTCAAATCGGCATAAGAGCGGGGTCGCAGTGCGCTTCCCGCGCATCTTGCGGTGGCGCAGGGACAAGAAGATCGAGGACGCGGACTCGATTGAGACGATCAAGGAGCTAATTCAACCCAGATGACGCAGATGGGGAGGTTCGCCTTGACCCACTCCTATCTGCGTCATCTGCTTGCTATTCCTAATCCGCGATGCGGATCAGCGGCAGGAACACCGGCATGCCGATACGCACCTGTCCCTGCGCCTGCTCGCCGCCAGGGTTTGTGACCCACAGGTCACGCGGCCCCAGGCGCATTCCTTCCAGAACCGTCGCGGTGAGAGTTGTGCTGTCAACAAACGTCGTCGCGCACGGGGTGCCACCCACGCTGACCACCGCACCCGCTTCAAAGTTGCTCCCTTCGATGGTGATTGCGCCCGGTAACTCTCGCAGCCCGGCGACCCTCGTGATGGCCGGTGTGTGCCAGCCGCCCACCGACACCTCGTCGATGTCCACGATTGGCATGGAGCTTGCGCCCGTCGACTGCAAGGCAACCGTAAGGATGCCGGTCTTGCCCGCCCAGGCGTCCAGGTCAGCCCACGCGTGGCGCCAGACCGGTCCGTCCGACCAGCGCAACGCCAGCGCCGATTCAGTCCCGCCCTCCGGCTTCAACGTCACCTGTAACTGCTCCAACGCGGCCGGATCTGAATGAGGTCGGGCGAAGAAGGCCAACGTGGGCTTCTCCGAACGCGGCGGCACCGTGATCTGCTGGCGAATGCCAACCGTTCCCGCGGGATAGCCGGAGCCGAGCCGCGCGGCATACAAGCCCGAATGACCGGAGCCGTAGGGATAATCCCCGCCGCTCGAACCGAGCGGTTCCCACCCCTCTCCGGACTGCTCGAACCCACCGTTTTGGACCGCGTTCTTCTTCGGCGGCAGCGAGATATCGACCCGCTCGGTGACACTCCAGCCCGGCGGGTTGACATCCGGCAGCGCGCCGTAAGCCGGGTGCGCCACCCGCAGGTAGTAGAACCCGTCGAAGGTGTAGGCTTCGTAGGCGCCGGTCGGGTCGCTGATGAACGGGATATCGGGGCGCGTGGAGCCGAGGACTTGGACGCCCGGGATGCCTGTCCGCCGGTTGTCGAATACTCGGCCAGCGTAACGCTCGCGATAGAAGGTGGTTTGCCCCTCGCCAGCCGGCGACGCGACCCATCGCTCCGCGTTACCGGCGGCATCCACTGCCCGAACGCGGAATGCGGTCGTGTCGCCGGTCGAACTGACGAATGGCGTTGAGGTCACTGTCGGATCGGGCAGAAAATGAGGCGTCCAGGGGCCGCCGTTGACGCTGTACTGCAATTCGTACCGTTCCACCCCCGACCCTCCGGCGTCGCGTCCGCTCCAGGATAAGATAATCCCCGTCGCTGAGGAGGCGAGTCCGGGCGGGCGGACCAGCGCGGACACGGGCGGGATGAAGTCCGTGCGTTGCCAGTTCCCGTTCATGTCCATACCCGCGCCCGGCAATAGCTCCGGCACGGAGTGCCATTCATTGCGCGGCATCCGCGCCAGCGCCGCGCCCTGGATCCACAACTCCTCCCCCACCTCGACGTACTGCACTACCGAGAACAGGATGTCGCCGTCCTTCGTGAAACTGCCCATCATCGCATCGGTCATCGGCGGCGCCTGAATGGTGTGAAATCCGGGGTAAGTGGGCAGGCTCTGACCCGGCTCGTAAACGATGTAGGCGATGTCCGTGAAGAAGTCACCTGTGCCGTCGGCGTCAAAGCCAATCCGCGTGCCGTCCGGCGACCACGTCAGGTTCTCAAGAAAGACCTGATCCGTGGTAAGCTCGCGCGCGTTGCTGCCATCCGCATTGGCAACCCAGATGCGTCCGACGCCCTGTCCACTCACGCGAATCCATGCGATTACCTGACCGTCGGGCGACCAGGCCGGCCCGAAGTCATCTGCCGGTCCGCCAACAAACAACGCAAGGCCGCTGCCATCGGGATTTACCGTGTAAACATCCCACGACCCGCTTCGATCGGAAGCAAACGCAAGCCGCCTGCCATCAGGCGACCAACTCGGGTAGTTGTCCTCCGCCGAGTCCACTGTCACCTGGCGCAAGTTGCTTCCATCCGCGGCCATTGTGAAGATGTCGAAGTTGCCGGAGCGGTTCGAGATGAAGGCAACCGCGCCGTCGGCAAAGCTCTGCTGCGGGCGCGCGTCGACTTTCGCGTCTTTGGTCAGCCGTATCTGCCCGGCTCCATCTGGTCGCATGGAGTAGATGTCCCAGTTGCTGCCCTGATAGGATTGGAACGCGACGCGTGACCAGGAATCCGCGGGGCGCGTTGCCGCCTCCCCGGACGCCGCGCCCGATGCCTGCTGGCCCGCCGCCAGCCCGGTGTTAGCGGCTTGGATTTTGGTAATGCGGCCCGGTCCGCCCGGCGCAAACTCGGCTGTCCGTTCAGCCGCCGGCGGAGGCATCGGCGCGGCAGCCAAACTTGATGCGGGCGCGACCAACACAGCGAGGCAGATGAGCGTTAGCAGGAGACGTATCACCTTTGACATAGGGCCTCCAACCGTGGAAGATGGTGGGCGTGAGCGGCAGTGAAGAAGGGGCGACCGTGAAGTATTGTACAACCTTTTCTGAGATGAAGCAAGTGACTTGTGATCGAGTTTTACGACGTGGCCGTCCGGGCAAGTCGGCATGAGTGAGCTATT